>DNIT01000176.1:7654-21892 GCA_003489345.1 Pelotomaculum sp.
ATATATTTATTCAGCGGAAATATGTACCTTTTGCCTCCCGGCGATAAAAAAGCCCTGCAGGACCTGGCTGCAAAAATAGCACCGTCCGATTCATCCGCACAATATGCTCGGGCCTGGGAAATGCAAAGGAAATATAGAGATAGTTTCATCTCTTACTTCGGCGACGATTTAATCACCCTTCCCGGCCACAAACTGAACGAAGCATTTGACAATTTCAATCATTATTATATAGAGAAAGCACTATGCGATATGCCTGAGGAGGAAAGAAGCAAGTATCCGGCTGCGGCGCCGAAGATGCAATTTCCCGAGGCACTGACTTGCCATGACAATGTGGGCTTGATTTTTGACGAAAAGGAAGGCCTGAACTTTTATCCCGGCCTTGAAGCTTTTATAGCCCCTTTTAAAAATCCGCGGCTATTGGAGGAGGAAGCGTATAGGGAAGTGATTACGGGCTACCTTGAGAGTGACAGCATCTCCACCTTGCCGTTCCGTAAAATGGTTGAAAGGTACCCGGAGAGTTCCCGGCAGGCTTTTGCAGCTTTGTTTGCCAACCCAAACTGGGATAATGACAAGGATTTTCATGAATTAATGGAAAAGCACAAGGGAGCTTTCTTGAAGAAAGAATGGGTGCCCACCACACTGCCTTTCAATAGGTATGATGATTGACCAAGTCCTTAGATGTTAGCTCGACCAAAGAGTCTCACCATTGGGAAAGGAGATAGCAGGTGTTTGGCCGCTGGGAGGTATATTTTGGCTATCGATAAGATTTGAAAACTGGGGTAAAACTGGGGTATCTCTTTGCCATCGCTGAAATACTGACCTATATTTTCTGAGTTGTCAAGATCTACTACCCATTTTTTTCCAACGAAGATAACAGGATATCTCATCTTTAATATCAGATCTTTTTCGATTATTTTTACTATTGCGGTTGCATGTTCGTTGTCAACCTTCTCTACAGATTCAATCTGATATTCCAAAACGTCCTCATTCTCAAATAATTGGCGGCGAACAGATAATGGTAATGTATCAACACTATTGCTTGCATACGTATTAAAATCTTTTTCCAATATTGCATTAAAGAAGGCTTCAACCGTACTTCTGGCTGATTGTTCGACAGGTTCTGAAGCAAAGGCTTGTAGTAAAAACAAACACATACAAATAGTAAACAGTGTTATAAATATCCATTTAAAGCGACCAATATTTAACATTACTCTCTGTTCCCCCTTTTTAATTTTAATATTTTATTTTGAGGATATTGAAACAGTAAATAACTCTTTATTTTATATCAAGTTTGATATATTATTTTTAACTGATTTTTTTATAAGCAGGATCTTTTAATTGCAAAGAAAATTATTACTTTACCATGTATGGAATTTATTTCCTAATTTTTAGTTATAAACTACCATAACTAGTTTTATCTTACTATGGATCGTTTGTAAAATCAGCAAAATTGTGTCTAATTCTTACAAAATCATGTCTGGATTTACAAAGGTAGAGGCGAAAAAGTGTGTCCCCTATAAAACGGTAAGAAAAAACTTTAAGTCTAGTGATGACTGAAAAAACACTGCACCATTTATTGGAAAAGGACAAGATATATGCTTACAAAGAAAATCCTGCCTGAGCTCGCAAAAAATCGAGTTAAACCATTGAGATTGCACAAAATGACTAATTAAAACATATATTAGCAAATAAAAAGGTGGTTAAAGCTATGGACCAAAGGTTAAAAACCGAGGGAGCCTTGACTGGATTGCCGGGCAATGACGCTTTTGTCCTTTTTTTGATATTTATTCTGCTGCTTCTATCGGTAAGATAAATGAACTGCGTTTGCCTTAATCAACAAGAGCTTCAAACAACCCTGCATGGACAAACCTGGCGTTTATTTTTATAATGGTAATGTGGTGCTGGCCGGCGCGAAATTATCATATAAAGGATGATCGTCATGTCTGACCTGGATGAAACGATTAGGGCAAACAACCAAAGAATTATTGAGGAATGGATCGCAGCGCTTCACAGCTTGATTGCCCAGGTTAAGCAGTGGGTTTCGTCCTATCCTCATAAGGATCGCTTCAGTGCTGTTGATTTGATGGTCAATAAATCTGAAGAGCCTGTCGGAGAGTACCAGGCCCCGATGCTCATACTTACCACGGACCAGACCCCTATAGAAATCTGTCCCGTGGGCAGGTTTGCCATAGGATCAATAGGCCGTGTAGACATTACCAACCACAAGCGTTCTTTCACCCTGCTGTATTCCAGAAGCAAAGGCTGGTTATTCCTGGACCTGAGGAAGCCTCTCACGGAGGAATTATTTAAGCAAATCTTTGACACGCTGTATGTGACAGGCGACCCTACGCCTGAACTGCATTAACCTTAGGTTACAAACTGTATAAATTTGAGAGACAAAAAAGGAGCTTCCATGCTAAGCTCCTTTTTGTCTCTCAATTTTAACCCGCCTTGAAAACAAGTGCTCGTCTGCATATAGAGATACCAAAAAATGCAGGCGCGATTCGCACAAAATGGATTACCAAGTTCGGCGATGACACGTCGTTATGTGCTTTAAATCGACCCATATCACCTGTTTTTTCATGATACGCGGCGCCTGACAGCGCGCGTTTATTTAAGCCTGGCATTATTTTCTTTTCCAATCACTATATTCGCAATATAATTAATGGAAAGGATCCATAAGGAGGCGCTGGCATAGTGAAAAAACTTGGGGTCAAGGGTAAAGCCTGGCTGAAAGGATTCCATCTTTTCTTCTGTTGCGCCTGGATAGGTACGGGGATCTCCATGCTGGTCCTGACCATGGTGAAAGGCTATATGCCAAATGGAGACGAGCTTTATGCCGTCAACGCCTGTGTCAAACTCCTTGATGATTTCATCATCATCCCGGCCGCTTTAGGCTCCCTGATTACCGGGCTTTTATTTTCCCTTTTTACCAACTGGGGCTTCTTCAAGTTTAACTGGGTTATCTTCAAGTGGATTACCACCGTGGCACAAATCCTTTTCGGCACATTTTGGCTGGGACCGTGGACCAACGGCGCCACCGCCATTGCAAATGCCGAACGCGCCCAGTCCCTCACCAATGCGTAGTATTTGTATTTCCGGGAAATGAGCAACTACTTCGGCAGCATTCAGGTCCTGCTGCTGATTGCAGTGGTTTTTATTTCGGTCCTCAAACCCTGGGGGAAAAGGGTTTAAAAGCCTGCAAATACTGCAGCGGCACGCCACAAGACTTTCAGTTTAAAGTAGCCTTCTCCACCCTGACCAGGTGTTTGTACATGGCCCGCCTGGCATCCCTGTCACGTCCTGCGCTGATTGCCTCAAAAATAGCGTGGTGATCCTTGAGCAGCTGCTGCGGCATGCCGGGCGTACGGTAAAGCTCTTCCCGGGCGGCCTGCAGGACCCTGCACCTGGTATCGGCAATTGAGTCCATGAACCTTAGCAGCAAGGAATTGTGGGCGGCCTCCGCCACCACATAGTGAAAATTCCAGTCCGCCTGCTGGCCCAGATCGCCTGTTAGAAGGGCCTCAGACATCTCCTTGAGGGTCCCCTCCATTCTTGCCAGGTCCTCTTTCGTATGCCGCAGCGAGGCCAGGCCGGCAGCCTCAACTTCCAGTATTTTCCTCAATTCCAGCAGTTCCCGTGAGGTGTACTTCTGGGTCATCAAGGTAAGCGCCAGCGCTTCCGCCAGGGAATGGGTGCTGATCTCCCTGATAAAAGTCCCGCCGCCCTGCCTTATTTCAATGATTCCCAGCGCCTCCAGAGCCCGAAAGGCCTCCCTTACGGCCGAACGTCCAACCTGAAGCTGTTCAGCCATGTCCCTTTCGGACATGAGCTTATCCCCCGGCCTTAAAGTTCCATCGGTGACCAGCTTTTTTACCTGGTAGATTATTTCCTCGTATATTTTCTTGGTCTTAATTGGCTTTAACTCCACAGACATTACCTTGGTTTCCTCCTATAGTTATCCAGCCGCTATGCAAAACCTTTTTTGACCGGATAGGCCGGCCTGGCATCCTAGCCGGCGAGCTATTGGGCAGTACCGCGGAACAGCGTGTCTATAAATTATTTACAATATGCTCCCAATTACAGTGGGTAACAATATTCTCCAGCGCAACTCCTATGCTGGCCTTGTCGGTTGGCAGGATATGCCGGCTTACCTGGCCCATTTTCTCGACGGTGGTATAGGTGTCATAGTGGACCAGAATAATGGGAACCCCCATTTCCTCAGCCCTGGCAATCACCTTAACATCGGGGTACAACCCGCCTGTGAGGATCAGAACGGATGTACTGGTCTCAAGAGCCGCCAGAGCTAAATCAGCCCGGTCGCCGCCCAGAATAACAGCCTTGTTGGCGGCTCTCCTGAGATAAGTCAGGGCGCTGGCCATGGTCATGCCGCCGATAACCATATCCTCCACATGAAGGTCTAGCCGTTCGTGTCCGGTTAAAATTTCACCGCCCAGCATATCGAGGTATTCGCCAACCGTAGGTGAGGCAATTTCCGGTCTGGTCGGGATCACGCCCAGGGTCTTGTAGCCGGCCTGTTCCAGGATGGGGCTGTATACGCCTTCTGTTTTGGCGTAAAGCGGCCTTGGTACATTGCTGAAGATGGTGCCCATAATGGGGACTTCCGCCAGGGCCAGATGCTTATTCATAAAGACGGCGTTGTCAAGGCTGTAATCGTTTTCAATTTTAAGCACCATAAGGGCTTTAGAAGCAAATTTCCTGGCCAGGCTGACGCTGTCCAGCCCGTAACTTGCCAGAATATCAATAGACAGGGCCCCATCGATAATAATAATATCTGAAAAGCTTGCTATCTCATCATAAGCCTCCATAATCACCGCCAGGCCATCTTTTAAAGAGGCCTGCGCGCTCAGGTAAAAGGGGCTCGCGGTGATGGGGGCGATTTTTTCCAGAGAGATATTCAAGTGTAGTACTTCCTTCATAAGAACAGAATCCAGATCGACCTTCCCGGTCATGTTGCGCCCGTTGGCTACCGGTTTAAAATATCCTACCCTGTAGCCTTCCTGCTGCAGCTTCTGTGCCAGGCCCAGCGCAACCACCGTTTTACCGCTGCCCGGTGTGCCCATAATATATAGACTTTTCATTCTATCACCTCAAGAAATCGTTATTTTAATATCCAGGGCTGAAACACCATGCTCATAAGCAAACACAGGGTTGATGTCCATTTCGGTGATCTCAGGAAAATCGCTGACCAGCCTGGCCGCCCTTTTGACCACATCCATCACAGCCTCCATGTCCCGCGGAGCCTCTCCACGGTAACCCTTCAGGAGGGTATAAGCTTTGGTTTCTGAGATCATGGCGCCAACTACCTTCTCATCGTTCAAGCTGGACGCCAGGCGGAAGGATACATCCTTTAAGAGGTTGACATGGATCCCGCCCAGTCCGAAAGCAACCAGGGGCCCGAACTGTACATCCTTGGTCATGCCGATAATCAGCTCTGTTCCCTTGGGCATCATTTTTTGCACCTCAATACCATGTACAACGACCTTCGGCAGGTAGCGGTGCACACTCTCCATAATCATCAGATAGGCCTTTTGGACTTCCTCAGGGGAGTTTATCCCCACTTTCACTCCACCCACGTCGGATTTGTGCAGAATTTTGGGTGAGGCCACCTTGAGCACCACGGGATATCCCATCTCATTGGCGGCGGCCACCGCCTCATCGGCAGTGGTGGTCAGGACGATAGGGGCGACCGGAATACCGTAAGCCTCGGCCACCGCGGATGCCTCGCTGCTCAGCAGGTTTAGGCGACGTTCCCTGGTTACGTCATAAAAAATGGCTTTGACCGTCTTTTGGTCGACTTCCAATTGGTCGCGTGCCTGCTTGCTATCCACCGTGTCAAGGTACCGTTTATATCTGTTCAGACCGTTTATGCATAAAATGGCTGGTTCAGGGAAGGTGAAGCAGGGGATCCCGTTTTCAGCAAGAATGCCCGCGCCTTCGGCAAGAAGAGGTCCTCCCATGCAGGCCGCGAAGAGAGGCTTGTCCGGGTGTGCGTCCCTGGCCTCTACGATGCTCCGCGAAGTTTCGACCGGTTCGGTGACGGCGGTCGGACACATCAGTACCAGGACACTGTCAACATTAGGGTCATCCAGCACCTTGTTCAGGGCATACTGGTAACGGTCGGTCCTGGCGTCTCCCAAAACATCAACAGGGTTATAGATGTTGGCTTCTTTGGGCAGGTTGGTACGGAATTCATCAAGAGTAGCCTTATCGAAGCGGGCCATTTTGAGCCCCATGTCCTCTACATTGTCTGTAGCGATAATCCCCGGCCCCCCGGAATTGGTGACGATAGCCACCCTGTCTCCAGCGGGAATGGGCGATTTTGTAAATGCGATGGCCAGATCGAAAAGCTCGGTCATGGTAGTAGCCCGGATAATCCCGCACTGCTCAAACGCGGTGTCATAGGCCAGATCGCTGCCGGCCAAAGCGCCGGTATGAGAGGAAGCTGCCTGGGCTCCGGCCTGGCTGACCCCAGACTTCAGGACGATAATAGGCTTTTTCCTGGCGGCCTCTCCTGCTACCTTGAGGAAGCGGGCGCCATCCACAATATCCTCTAAATAACATAGAATGACCTTGGTATAAGGATCATTCGCTGCTTCCTCTATGAAGTCAATCTCAGAAAGATTGGCCTTGTTCCCGAGACTGACCACTTTACTGTAGCCGAGTCCGGCAGTAGCGCTCCAGTCTAAAATGGCCAGCAGGATGGCGCCGCTCTGAGAGAGAAAGGCGATTTCTCCCTTGACCGGAGCCGCAGCGGTAAAAGAGGCGTTAATAGGTGTATGAGTATCCATCACGCCAACACAGTTGGGTCCCAGCATACGCATGTTAAAATCTTCACAAATTTCAGTCAGCTTCTTTTCCAGTTCCAGGCCTTCTTTACCGATTTCCTTGAAGCCGGCTGTGATTACGGTCAGGGTTTTGACCCCTTTTTCACCGCATTCACGGGCTGCCGCCACTACCTTAGATGCCGGTACGACCATAACTGCCATATCGACTTGGTCCGGTATAGCGCCCACCGACGGGTAGCAGGCAAGTCCTTCTATTTCGCTCTCTCTGGGATTGACGGGATAAATAGCACCCTGATAACCGGAGGTAATGATATTACGCATAATTGCGTTGCTGATTTTTCCGGGAGTTTTAGAGGCTCCCACCACTGCTACGGAATTAGGTCGAAAAAAACTTGTTAAGTCAGCCACTGCTTTATGTCACATTCCTTTCCAGCAAAAAAACTTATTTTGTCAAAATAAAAAATTCTGCCTTGTACTCACTACAATACGATGTCCCATTGGAAACCCGCTATTTTCAGCCTTAGCTCACCTGTGCCGGTTGTGACTGAAAGAACAACGGAGCATACGGCACCCCCTTCAAAAACCTCTTGGCCAAAGTGGTATAGTGGTATGACCATCATTCTCCAAGTATAATCACTGTTAAACCAACTAGTCAATATAAAATTTCTCTGAAGCTTACTACCTATAAATTTAATGCCGGCTCCTTCGGTCTCCCTTACGTCAGCCCCAAGAAAAAGATTGAAAACAACAACATAAATGGGAGGATATGGAATCTTATTATAGAATTTATTTATGCCGTAAAACCAAATCAAGATGAAGGAGGTGCTGCTTCCATTATACTTCAGGACAAAAAATTTTAAAGGAGGGTTATCATGAAATTGAGTACAAGAAATCAATTAAAAGGTACTATCAAGAAAATTGATGGGAATGAAATCACATCCGAGGTATTGATTGACGTTGGCGGACAGGAGATGTGCGCGGTTATAACCACCGGCTCGGTAAAAAGATTGGAACTTGCGATAGGCGACAGAGTTAGGGCTTTGGTCAAGGCCACTTCTGTGATGGTTTTGAAAGAATAAACGAGCCGGCACTGTTATCCGTTTATCGAGAGAGCGCAAAATGGCCATTTCGGCCATTTTATGCGTTATACCCAACTCATCTTCAACCAAAGGAATAAAACATTTATTTGCCGATAATTACGGCACTTGCTTTTACGAGCGCGCTTACTTCATCGCCAACCTTTAAACCAAGCCGGTTTGCCGAACCGGCCGTCAGCGTTGCACACATTTCCTGTCCTCCCACATCGAGGAGTACTTCAGCGTTGATATCATTTTTTTTAATGTTCTTGATGCGGCCTCTGAGATTATTGCGGGCACTAAGTTCCATACGATTCCCTCCTGAGCTAAATTGTGTTTCATAGTATTTACCTGTATGGAATCAATTATACCGCCGGATTACATGGCCATTTCCAATAGTTCGGCGATATCCAGCACCCGAATTTGCTCCTGCATCTCCAGACAGGCAGCCGTCTCCTCCATCAGTATCCGGCAATATGAGCAGGCAGTGCACAACACGGATGCTCCGGCGGCAACCACCTGCTGTACCCGGCTGGCGGCAATCAGGTTTTCTGACACGGCTTTGGTCCAGAACCGGCCGCCGCCTGCCCCGCAGCAAAACGAGCAACTCTCCGAGCGCTGCATCTCCAGCAGCCGGATGCCGGGCAATACCTTCAATATTTCACGCGGCTCGCGGTAGACACCGTTGTAACGCCCGAGATAGCATGGATCGTGGTAAGTTATCGTCATATTGTTGTTTTTGGTGGGCTTTAACCTGCCTTCCTTTAATAAACCGGCCAATAAAACGGAATGGTGGATCACTTCCCAATTACCGCCGAACCGGGGATACTCATTTTTTAGAGTATTGTAGCAATGGGCGCAAGAGGTGATAATCTTTCGGACACCCAATTCATTCCATTTTTTGATGTTGTCTTTTACAATTCGCTGAAAGAGCACTTCGTTGCCCATCCTGCGTGCCGTTTCACCACAGCACCACTCATCTGCGCCAAGCGTGGCAAAAGACAATCCGGCCTTCTTCATCATATTATTCAGGGCTGCGGCTGCACGTCCGGCTTTTGGGTCAAAGGAAGCGGCGCAGCCTGCGAAAAAAACAGACTCCACGGCGTTTCTCCCGGCTATCACTTTGTTGCCGGAGCTTGCCGACCAGCAGCTATAATTGTTACGAGCCACTCCCCAGGGGTTGCCATGCGACTCAATGTTGCTGAAAAACTTCCTCGTCTCGCCAGGATAATCTTTTTTGACAAGGACCAGGTGACGCCGCATGGCAATAATCTTGGGAGTATGCTCCACAGAAACCGGACAGGCCTCCTCGCAGCTGCCGCACATGGCGCAGCCCCAGATAAAATCTTTTTTATAGACATCGCCGATGATATTCTTCTTTAAGATTGCCTGTTCGGCAGCAGCCAGTTTGACGTTCTTTCCGGACTTCTGCTTGAGCAGAAGCGGCGCCCTCTCTTCGATGTGCTTGCGGAAACGGCCTTGCAGCGGCTTGGGCTTTACCGGCTCGCCGCTCTGGTGGGCCGGGCACTGGTCGTTGCAGCGCCCGCACTTCGTGCAGGTGTAAGCCTCGAAAAGCTGTTTCCAGGTAAAGTCCTCCATCTTATTGACCCCGGCCTTCGTGCCGGTTGCACCGTCCGGCTCGATTGGCTTAATCGCCCCCCTGTGCTCCAGCGAGTGCCAGTAAGTGTTGAAAGGAGCGAAGAGCAGGTGCAGGTGCTTGGAGTTGGGGACAATCCAGAGCAAAGAAAAAATGGCCAGGAAGTGCACCCACCAGAAAATGGACGCTGCCGTCCCGATGGCCTCTGCCGGCTTATTCATGAAAAAGGCGGAGAGCGCTCCGGCCAGGGGAGCGGGCCAAAGCGTACCGCCACCCCACTGCAACGCCAGGTTGGTCCCGTGATACAGCGCTTCGGTTAAGACGATGGTAAAAATGAGCAATAAAAGCCCAATAGCTTCGGTATTATTTTTCAGCCATGCCGGTTTTTTGATCAGCCGCCGCAAGAGACAGCCGGTTATGCCGGCAATAACCAATATAATAAACAGATCTTTTACAAAGAGATACAGCGCGTTTTTTCCTACGAAAGGAATGCCGGCGTTAAAGAGTCTTTCGGCGGCCATGTTGGGAATACCCGGCAACAGGATCACAAAACCGTACATGATGCAGGCGTGGCATAAGCCAAAGAGCGGATAGCGGCGGATCTTCTTTTGCCCCAATACGTTGACGGCAAAATATTTCAAGCGCTCAAGGGGCCGGTCGGTATGCTGCGCCGGTCTGCCCAGGCGGATATAACGAATACGCCGGCATAATTTGTAAAAGAAATATAGGCACGATCCGGACAACAAGAAAAAGTACAAATAACTTTCCATAACACCATCCTTATTCGCAACATTCCAGCTGAATTGGTATGCATGGACAACGACCCGGTCAGATATCACCATTCAGTCATTTCGTCAGGGTACACGACGCGTCGCTCTGTACTTTCACCACTGTTTAGCGTTTCATGCAAATAAAGGAACGATCGGTCCAGCGCCTGAACCGGCAGTTGTAGCAGGATCTTTCCTCCTCCGCCACCAGTTCGTCCTCGTCGTCCAGTAAAAAATGAGGGCAGTTGCCCGCTATTCCGGCGGCCGGCACCCAGTCATGCCTGCCGCCATTGAACTGGACCTGGCCTCTTTCATTTTTGCTCCAAAAAGCTATGTCCATCACCTCAATAATGCTCCAGGTGAACAGTGGTACAGGTTTCCCACTCCAGTCCGCCTGCCCGGCGATAAACCAGAAGGATACGTTTTCCTTCCAGCAGAACGGTCTTTAATTTGTTTCCCAGCCGCACCTCTTCCTGACCGTGCAGGATATAACCGTCCAGGCTCTGTACCTTTTCCACCGGACTGCTGCTTAAAATTTCAGCCACATTTATGATCGCTCCGGGGGCTTTGAGTTTCAGCCGGCCCTGGAAGCGCCCGTCATTGTTGGTCATTCTTAAGCCAACTCCGGCCAGCGCCCCGATCACGCCGATACCCGTGCCACCATGTTCAGACAGGTGTACACCCAGCTTTCTGGCCAGTCTGAAGGCTTCTTCTTTGGTTATGATCCTTTTCTTGGTTTCATAACCATAAGCTATCAGATCCGCTGCGTCCTGCAATTGCTCCTCTATCACTACGCAAAGGCCGGGGTCGGAACCGGGTGCGCTATACCGTTCTAAAAATCTGCCGGCTTCTTCGATCAGGGGCTCCAGATAAGCGGCTTCAATATCAGCAGTGAAGCACATGGAGCTATTGTGGGAAGTATAGGCTATCGCCGGATGCAGGAGAAGCTGATGGCGGGTAAGGCCCTGACAACTTCCCCAGCGCTGATTTTCAATCATCTTGATGATATGTTTAGCTGATATCCCGGTCGCTCCCTGGTCGATGTTGTCTGTGTCATCGATTCCTACATATATTTTCATTCCACACGCCCCGTCTAATATGAATTCTTCGTAGCATCACAGCACATCGCCAAAGATCAACTCTGCCATGAGGAAGCCAGGCGCGGTTTTAAACGCTTGATCAACACGGTCGCCAGGACTCCCCCCGCAGCGCCGAAAATGACGTGCAGCAAGGTGGCGTAACCGAATCCCATCGCCAGAAATACCATCGGTATATCAAGAATAACGCCCAGGGCTATACTTGCCAGCAGTTTGGACCAACTGATTAAAGCCCCGATAATGATTCCCACCCAGATAGATTCCAGCTTCTGAAGAAACAGAATTGCCAGTATATCCAATAACACCCCAGGCACAATACACTTAAAAACCAGTAAGGGGCCTTCTTTACCCAGGCCGAAAACAACAGCCAGGATCCCGGAAACAATACCCATGATGGCTCCGGCGCCGAATTTGGGGATCAAGCCCTTGCCCAATATCAGTAAACCCATCCAGTACACGCTGGTATGGCCCGGTATCCCGACGGGGAGTTGGAACACAAACCTGCTGACGCTGATTAAAGTCCCGAACATGGTCAGCCTGATCACATCGGCCAGCCCTATGTGAAAGATAAAGTTGTCCGCCGGGTTTTCCAAATCAGCAGCCGTCTTTTCTTCCTCCATGTCTTTCACGCTTGTCTCCCTCTTTTAAATTAACTTAATTAGTGACATGAAATTTGGTGACTTCTTTAAGCAGGACCCGGTTTCCATCCGCTTTATCGATCATTGCAAAGGTACTGTTGCTGTTTGGAGACAGGACAATGCTCCCGATCTCCCTGGAGCTTAATTTAAATTCTTCGCTGTCGCCCACCCCGCGCGCCTCGATGTATTTATAATCACCAATCCCCGCTGAGCCAAGCACAAAGCCAAGTGATACTTCATTAGAATTACCCGTGCTTTGCTTGCGTTCCCGTTCCTGTTCACCCAACTGCCTGATCACCCCGGCATCCAGATAAACAGCGATTTTATCATACTGTACGACGGGTACAAGTTTGCCGTTTCGGCTTCCTTGCGCTTTGATGAGCTGTTCGAAAAGAAAGGCTCCCCCCACTACCAGGACAAGAAGCAGGAGCCCGATTCCGATGCGTTTGTTAATAGTCATGCCGCTCCCCTGTGCTTATCCCTTTCTTCTTTTTCTTCTCAAAACTTCCACAGCCACCCAGCCGACCAGTAAAATCCCGCCGCCAACGGCCACCATACTTTGCGCCCGCCGTCCATGTTCTAAAGCTGCAAATTCGGCCGCGCCCGCCTCGCTGGGCGTCATGTCTCCACCTGGTGGCACTTCATTGTTCTGATTTTCGTTGACTGCCGGATCGGATTTGGCCAAACCATCAGCACCGTCAGCGGCCACGCTGCTTTGTTCCTTGACCGGAGCAACCGCCGGCGCAGTGTTTTCCTTGCCGGTAGCCACCTCCGCTGGAGCATTTTCCGTAAAAACAACAGAGCCTGTATGAATAGCCGGTTTTTCCCCGGCCGTTTTAAACTTGATCGTTACCCCCTGGTTGCCGGTGGACATGGACAGCGTGGACCCCCCATTTTTGGCCAGCAAATCCGGGGCAACATATAATTTGTAGCCGGTCCCCGGAGAAAGCGCTTCCACCGGTTCCGCCCAGATATATTGCCTCTTGGAAAAATCCGCTGTCTCATCGATTTTGCTCAACTTAAGCGCCAGTTCTTTGCCGTTTTCATCATAAAGATGAAAACAACGTTTATTTCTTTCCCAGTAGATCAAATACACAACATTCTTGTCAAAATGCATGGTGATCTTTGGCTTCAACGGCACATTCTCCGTATCTACAATACTGGCTCCGTCATCGAGGGTGGCCGACACCAGACCCAGCGGCTTAAACACACCTTGCGTATCGCCCGGGCCGTCGCCACTCTCGCCATAAGCGGCTAAAGGCAGCACGACCAGAAGGAAGCTGAGCAGCAGCATGAGCATGAGCAACCCCGTTCTTTGCCCTGTATTTCTTTGCCTCATAGTGTTCTTCCCCTTCCTTTAGTCTTGCGCCAGGCGGCTGCATCCAGCGTCTGGCCGGCCTAACGTAAATTCTGAAGCGACTGAACCTGAAGGCCCATGCCATAGATACATAGTAACGGCAAAATACTTACCGTTATGCTTATGAGCAGCGCCGCCAGATCACAGCGGCAAAAGCGCAGTTTCCTGGTCCGGCTGTGGTGCGGCCCGCCCGTATAGCATCTGCTTTCCATAGCCGTGGCCAGGTCGGTGGCCCGCTGCAGCGAACTCACCACCAGAGGTATGAGCACCGCCAGAGAAGATTTCAAACGCACCAGCTTTTTTGGTGATGTAAATGGCGCGCCGCGGGACTTCTGGGCCTTGGTGATGGTCTCCGCCTCCTCCAGCAGGGTGGGGATAAACCTCAGAGAAATCGTAATCAGCATGGCAAACTGATTTACCGGCACCCCCAGGTGGATCAGTGGCGCGAACAGACTCTCCAGCCCTCCTGCCAGCTTCATAGGTGAAGTAGTCATGGTTAATATGGTGGAACTCAAGAATAGAATGAGCAGGCGCAAAAATGTTGACAGACCCCGGAATACGCCTTCTACAGTGACGGTCAACGGCCCCAGGCTGAATAGAGGAACTCCCTGGGTATAGATGCACTGGGCCAGAAAACTACAGATAAAAATAATCCATAGCCATTTAATTCCATGCAAGATCGAAGACAGGCTTGTTTTCGACAGGTAAATCACCATAAAAATCAATCCTGTGTTGAGCAGGAGTACCGGCCAGCTATAACTAATCAATATGGCGGTAACCACGGCCAGCCACCCCAGAAGCTTGGTCCGGGGATCCAATTGATGAATGATAGAGGTGCCGGGCGTGTATTTTCCCAACTTCATTCTTTTTATCATTTTCATGCTTTCAACAGTCTGT
>DNIT01000176.1:21980-29996 GCA_003489345.1 Pelotomaculum sp.
GATTTCGGCGGCCGCTTCTTCTACAGTCAGCACCCCTGTGTTTACCGGCAGCCCCCGTTTTTTTAAATTATGCAGTAATTTCATATAATCAGGCAGCAACAGGTCCCCGCAAGGCAGCTCCTCCCGCTCCAGCACCTTTCTGGTCGGGCCCCAGGCCTTTAAGCGGCCTTGATCAAGCAGGGCGACACGGTCTGCCAGGATAATTAGTTCGTTCATATAATGCGAAACCATAATGACGGTCACTTTCTGTTCCTGCTGATATCTTTTGACGGTAGTAAGAATATGGGTGCAACCCTCTGGATCCAAGCCTGCCGTCGGTTCATCCAGAATCAGAATGTCAGGCTTCATGGCCAGGATACTGGCCACTGCGATGCGACACCGCATCCCCCCGCTCAAACACAGCGGCGGCAGATCCCGCACCTGTTCAGGGACAAGCCCCACACTTGCCAGGGCTTCGTCAACCCGAACCGCAATTTCCACCTTGTCCAACTCCATGTTGTTTAGCCCGTAGGCCAGCTCTTCAAATACTGTAGCTTCAAAAATTTGCTGTTCGGGAAATTGAAACACCAGTCCCACGGATTTCCATAGCTGCGCTCCGTTGTGCCTGTCTCGCGGATCAATGCCCAATACGGATATGCTTCCGGATTGCGGGGATAAAAGCTCGTTAAAATGCTGAATTAAAGTTGACTTGCCGGAACCGTTGGCCCCTACAATCCCCAGAAATTCGCCTTTTTCCACCGCCAGGGTGATGTTATCAAGAGCTTTCTTCTCATTTGACGTCCCGCTACTGTATACATAGCTCAAGTTGTTGATTTCAATAACCGGCATATACTGTTCTCCATTTGCTCCAAAGTGGTGATTTTCTCATCCAGCAGGTAACCGCTTTTCCTAAGCATTTGAGCCAAGCGAACGATATTCGGCGGCTTTATCTTATTCTCCCGGTTGAAAGCTTCCCAGGGAGGGGCGTCATAAACAATACTACCTTCCTGCAGCAGGATGATCCGGTCCGCCCCGGCCAGATCTTCCATGTTGTGGGAGATCAGGATGATGGTAATCCCCTGACGCCTGTTCAGTTTCCGCAGATAGTCAAGAATTCCCCGCCTGCCGGTCTGGTCCAGCATGGAAGTCGGTTCGTCCAATACCAGGTAAGCAGGCCGCATGGCCAGGACTGCCGCTATGGCAACCCGCTGTTTTTGTCCACCGGACAGCATGTGCGGCGACAAATGCCGCAGTTCGCTCAGTCCTACAATCTGCAAGACCTCATCAACACGTCGCTCGATCTCCTCCTCAGTCAGGTCCAGATTCTCCGGCCCGAAAGCAATTTCTTCCTCAATAACCGGACTGACCAACTGGTTGTCTGGATTCTGAAAAACCATGGCCACCTGACGGCGTATTTCCTTGATGTACCGGCGCTGGCGGGTATCCATGCCGTTAACAATAACCCTGCCGTCAGAAGGGAGCAGCAGACCGTTTAACAGACGGGCCAGAGTGGTTTTACCGGACCCGTTTTTCCCGGCTATACCCACAAACTCGCCGGGTCTGATGGATAAATTTACGGCCTTTAAAGCACAAACTTTTTGACCCTGGCTGTTTGCATATTCTTTGGTGACATTTTGCAGCTGAATCCCCTGCAAACCGATAAGGCATCACCTCCTTTTAACAGCTCCCTTTACTGAGTCAATATTACGAAGTTTTTGCAACAGTCTCCAAGCTCCTTGTCAATTTAGCGGACATGTCGATCGGAAAGCTTTTATTCTGGGACAATTAGCGTTTGCGATTGCGCCAGACATTAATATCGATTACGCATTTTGTTTTTTCATGTCTTTTTTTATTTGACTATGTTTGAAATAAATCATGTTTTTAAGAAACTCTTTATCTTCAGAGGAGAAATCTCTGTACATGCGGATTATCTGTTCTTCTTCCTCGCTGACTTTCAAATACGCGGCTTTGTTTTCGAGCGTATCAATAAGACTCTCAACGTTAGTCTCTTTTGCTCCTCTCTCCCGGCCGGTAAGCAGCCAATCGCATGAAACATCAAAATACTCGCAAAGAGCTATGATCGTGTCTGCGGCGGGCGAAACCCTGTCTTTTTCGTAGTTGCTGATATTCCCCCGGGAAACCCTCGTCTGATCAGCCACTTCCTGTTGGGTACGGTTTAATTTTTCCCTTAGATATTTTATCCTTTGCCCAATGGTATTCATGCGATCACTCCCACCATACGTTATATAACATTACAAAACAAAATAAATTCCAATTATGTTCATAACGTTATGCTTAATTTTATGCATTTTAATATTGCATTCGCTTAATATTAAGCTTATAATAACCCCAGAGACTGATTATAACGCAACATAAATCTATATAACGGTGTTTTCGCCTCCGTATGATCCTTGAAAACTAAATACAACTCTGCGTCCACCGGTTTTTCATGCCATGTCCGGTGCGGGCTGACACTCAAAGGCTAAATAAAAATACTATCACAGGAGGCAAGCTGATCATGTTTAAGAGTAAGGGAAAAACAGGTATCAGGTGGAAGATCGCATCGTGCATGGTCATGGCCGCATTTACAGTAATGCTCTTCGCGCAGTCCGCCTTTGCAACCCTCAATGCCCAGGGGAATGCCAACTATATGCTCCGGGGCTGTGAAGTGCTCAACGACCACCAGGTGATCCTCTTTTTTGACAAGGGTACTTTCACGATAGATACCGACATGATCAAGATCTACGAGGGGACGGACTCCAGCGGTACCGAGATAGGTATCACGAGCATGTCATCGTACAGCACACCATACAACGTGACCGTTTCCGGCCTGGCACCCGGAACTGCCTACACTCTCACCACTCCGGACGATTCCTTTGAAGAAGGGAAAAGCTACACTATTGTTGTGAGCAATACCGTAAGGGCCAACAACAACCTGACGCTCGGAGAGGTTTTGCATCGAGAGGATTCTTACCTCACCTTTGTCTGCCCGGATGCAAACGGAGATTACAACTCCAGCATGGACGACCCTGTAATGCACGCTTACCTTGACTTAGTCGGTGATGAAAATGTCGCAAGGGAGGGGAACATCTATTTCTCCCTCAGTATACCGGCTCAATACCCTGACACTGTGTTAAGCGGTATGGAATTGCATTATTATGACACAAACACCGATGAATATGAAGAATGCACCTATGACAATCCGAGCAGCCCCTCAGGGACAGGCGAGGTTTTCCAGGCCGTAAGAACCAGTCAGAGCAACTTCTTCTACTTCCCGCTCAGCGTTGCAGGACCAAGTTATCAAAAAGACCTTGCGTATCTTGACGACGTAGATGAAGAAATCAATCATTATAAACTCGTAATTCCTAGTATTGAATGTTTAGACGGTACCACACTTTCTAGTCAGACCTATTATTTCACAACGTACGAAGGACCCGGGCCGACAAAAATGATCTCCACCAACACTCCTTCAGCCATAGTGGCTCAAGGCGATGTCGAACTATCCTGGACCGCCACCAGCGACCTGACAATTAACGGCAAATTATGCGGTGCTGCCGCCAGCGCTTATAACATTTACCGCAGCGCCGACAAGTACTGGGGTTTCACCAAGATCAACGGTACATCTGTCTCCGGGACAACCTATACTGATCAAGACCCCGCCTCCGGTATTTACTATTACCGGGTCGCTCCAATTGATAACTACGGTTACGAAGGCGGATTCTCACCCTATGTCCAGGTTACCGTGCCCTAATCTAATCGCGCGACGAAAAAGAAGGCTTTCCCCGTAAACACTCGCAGTATTACGGGGAAATAACACCACAAAACATAACCGACTAAATTATACCATAATCCGGCGCAGGCGTTTTATATCCCTGCAATCCTGCACCGGACCTGGCATGAACAACCGGCGGACAGGTTACAGTCCCAGCATATCCATCATATTTTTCAGCATAACCGCGCCTTCGGCGCGTGTGGCGTTGTCTGCCGCGCCAAAGCTGTTGTCGTTACGCCCGTTGACGATCCCCAGGCTGTATACACTCCGTACTGACTCATAGGCCCAGGAGCCGATGCTTTCTTGATCGCTGAATGTCATTTCCTTCAATTCCGGCGCCTGGCCGCCGGCATAATTGTATGCACGCTGGATCATAACAGCCATTTCCTGACGCGTAATCATGTCGTCGGGACGAAACTTGCCGTCCGCACCCACAACCAGGCCCGCCTTTGCCGCTTTCAAGACATCGCCGGCATACCACGCAGCGGCAGGCACATCGCTAAACGGATTGGGTGCCGCATCGTCCGTCTGTTTCAGGGTTCGGCACAGCAGCGCGGCAAATTGCGCCCGGCTTATCTTATCCTCCGGAGCGAACCGATCATCGCCTACTCCGTTGATAATTTGCCTGGCCGCCATTATTTCTATATCCCTCTTGGCCCAGTGGGAAACAATATCCGCAAAGGTTTTCCGGGATTCCGTCACCATGAAGGTTGAGAAGTGCTTGGCGCTGAACACCAGCTTGCCGTCCCGGACTCTTCCTCCCATGTATTCCCATTGTCCGTTTGTTTCATTCAGGCAATATACTCCTAATTTGTCCGGGTCGCTTACCCCCTCAGGAATGGGCAGGGTCAGCATAACTTCTTGCTCAAAATTATGCAGTGCGATACCGCCGGAAGATGCGCTGAAGATGTAAACCGCTTTCCTTTCAGTATCCCCCGGCGCGTTCTGCCCAGTTTCCTCTGAAGCGAGCATCACGCTAAACGCCATTTCCTCGCCCTTTGTCAATGCTTCAGGCGGAATATACATGATTATTTCGCCGTCCTGGATCACAATGGGCTTATGTTCAGCGATGGCCAGATCAACCACCGCCGCGGGAAGCTGCACCTCTTTTTGCGCGCCTGCCGCCGCTATCGCCGAGATGTCCACTAGGAGGGCGTCTATGTCAGCCTTTTTGAGAATAGCGGCCGCCTTTTCAGGGTCGACCCGCAGGGTTGTTATATTGCCCTCCTGGACGATCCTGCCTAAATCCACGGCAGGGGCTGCCGGAAGCGAAGATCCCGGGAGTGAAGATCCCCCACCTGTCCCGCCTTGCGTGATGGAATCGCCTGTCTTGAAATAAACCGTTATATCCTCACCCAGTTTGCTCCCGTTGTTGGCGCACAGGTCACCGTCAATCTTTACCGTATAGAGGGTATTCTTCTCCAGTGATTCATTAAGAGAGAGGACCAGGAAGCATTGTCTTTGGGTCTGCATCTCTATCCCGGCCGGAGTATAATAACTCATTGCGGTGCTCCCCGCAGTGAGGTCATCGATTAATTCCACCCTAAAAGAGACAGGCTTGCTGTCTTCCCCCTTGTAGAGAGATATGCAGTCTTCATTATTTTCATTGGTGCCGATGACGACACCCGGCAGATCTTTATTGTTAACGAAGAAATTGACGTTGCCCTGAAAGGCCAGGGCCAGGGCATTCGTGCTTATGGGTATAACCTCTACCGGCATGTCCGTAGCCCCTACGGGGTTCGCCCCAAGAAAAGCCACTTCCTTCGGGGCATCGGAGGGCATCGCAAAGTCAGTCACTGCCGAGGCCTCGGCGGTATGGGCGGCAATAGTGTAGTCCCCGCCGGAAAAGTCGGACGGTACAGTAAAGACAGTCATGTAGTACCCGCTTTTATTAGTCTTTGTGCCGGCGTAATATTTAACACTGTTGGGAGAACCGGCACGATAAATCTCGATGAAAACATCCGTATTGCGCATCGCTTCACCGTCATTTTTTACCTGCCCTGCAACAGCCATGATATACCCCGGACTGTAAGTCTTTCTTCCCCCGTTGGTCACCACCGTGATGGAGGGATCGGCAAATGCTGCTTGGGTTTGAACTGCCAGCAGAATAATGGCGGCAAGGATCGCGCAGATTACTTTTTTCATGCCGCTACACCTCCTCCCGGTTCACCTGCAGTTCAAAGTGTTTGGTCTCTGCCAGTACCCGCGGGTTATCCCTGGCCGTGGTGGTTTCACGCAGCATGACGTCAACATAGACCTCTCCCGTGATATCCTCAGGTACTGTAAATACGACACTCTCTTTACCAAAAGGTTTATTGGGTTGTCCGCCGGTGTTGAAGTAGCCTTTGCCCAGAATATCCCCGCCATGCTCCAGACGCGCGCCTTTTCCTCCCCTCACGACAATGTAAGTCCTGGCAGCCCGGTGGTAGAAATCACTCATATTAATTGGCTGAATACTAAATACATATCTCTTGCCCGGTTGCAGCCCCTCCGCCGCAGGAGAACCGGCCTCATCCAGAACCACGCTGAATGTATCTGGAATTACAGCAGGTTTGGTATAAAACTCCACACTGGCATCAGCGCCCAGTCCATTCCCCTGCTTGTCGGTCAGTTTGCTGGGTACGGTTATTCTATAGTGTCCGCCGTTGGCCAACTCCTGGTCGGGCGTAATCACAAGCTCAGTCCCATCGTCGTTAAACCGATAGCTGCATGCCGCTTTCGAGCCGCCCGCAGTGGGGTTGCCCAGCGTGCCGATCTGCTCGAGAATCACATCGGCCCCGTCACTGAGCGACGCAGGGTCGATCGGATTTACAAAACCCAACGTCAACTCTGCATCCGTGTTAATTTCATAGGATTCCACGCCGGCTGGAGGTGAATAGAATATTACGAAAGGTGTTGTGGTAAAGCTCCAGATGTAATCCGCCGACAGGTGGTTGCCGTCCTTATCGGCAACCGAGGTCGAGACAGTAACAGTGTAGGTGGCGCCGTATCCCAGTTTAGCTTGCGGTGTCAAGACTACTTTCTTTTCCGCAGCATCGTAGGTTACACTGGCCGCAAGAGTCTGCCCGTCCTTGGACAGTAAAACGGTATTGCTGTTTATGGTATCGGCCTGCATTTCCTGTGAGAAGTAGAACGCAATGGCGCTGTCAATAGCAACTCCTTTTGCATACGGAGCCGGAGACTGTCTGTAGATGCCGAACGGGCCATAGTTTTCACGAACCAGCGGCACAGGATTGTCCGGATCGGCCGCGGTGCAGATATCGACATCCCAATCGCTTCCAGACAAAGCATTGTCCAGCTTTAAAGCTGCCGCTGCCGCTTCAGCCGTATCCTGATCCCTGATCTCGGCCGAATTGACGGCTGCATAAACAGTTATCGGGCCTTTTATTGTCTGATCATCATAGTAGCTGTAGCTTTCACCCGTCCAGATCCTGATGCCGCTGTCGCAGCCGGAGATATTGTTGCCATGCAGGTCCGCCTTGCCGGCATCCCTGATGAAAATCCCCGCGGACGTAAAGCCGTCGTGCAGCCTTGTATAATTATTATTGATCCCCATGGTCACCGTATCATTGCTGCTGTTATAGCCGGTAATGAGCTCGCCTTTGTAGCCTTCGATCTCACAGTTGCTGATCGTCGCCGTGCCCCACTGGTCGAGAATAGCGTAACCGGGCTGGCCCTGCCCGTCAAAGGTGCAGTTTTCAATTATCTGACTGCCTACCAATGTGCTGGGGAAATGATACAGGAATATACCGGCCCGCTCGGTTGGTGTGAAGGTGCAGCCGCGTACCGTGGCCGAGCTTTGGCTGTCCTCCATGATCGCATACTTGGTCCTGCTCATGCCGGCAAACTCAACGTTCTCTATTAATCCGCCGCTGCTGGTCCTTATTACTGCTTTCAGCTTCTTGCCGTTGGCATCGATTTTTAAATTTTTGATCACATCACCGTTATTTATACCACTAAACATAACCCCACCTTCATCATCCGGGTTGTCAATTTCCATATCATCATAACCCGGACCCGCCTTGACAGTTTTGCCCTTAAAGTCAAATACGACGGGAGAGCTGTTACCATAGTGAATGAATGCAAAACCAAAATTAAAAACAATCGTCTTAACGTCATCCCGGTCAATGGCAGCCTGCAACTGTTCCTTTTGACGCACGAAATCCGCATAATTACCGTTTTGAGCCTTACCGCTGCTGCATAATTTATATTCTTCGGTCCACTTGACCGTGATAGATCTGGTGACCGTTGCCTTGACGCTGCCG
>DNIT01000176.1:30088-31468 GCA_003489345.1 Pelotomaculum sp.
ACCGTTGCCTTGACACTGCCGGACGTAATGCTCCCCGTTAAATGCACTACCGCCTCGTCGGCGTCTAAGGGCATAAAAACCATGTAGGGGGTAACATCTTCAGTTACAACCAAATCCGGGCGATCACTCTCCCACCTTATTTTTGCGCCACCTTTATAGCTCGGATCATTAGAAACATAATTTGCATAGAAATCTTGCGTTACTCGATCCTGCGAATCTCCTTGCGCAAATTCAAATACTTGAGCGCCGTTCTCAATATCCGCTTTAACCTTTTGAACAATATCCTCATCCGTCATGGCAACAACCCTGATTGAAAAGCTAAAAGGATCGCCGCCCGCGTCTCCACGGGTGTTGCCGTAAGGGTCGTAGCTTTTAATTTTATAGCTGTAGGACTGGCCATACACGACATCATAATCGTAATAGGTAAAATCTCCGTTCCGCCAATCCATTTTCTTATAGGATTTTATCTCACCAATTCTCTTAATTAAGACATCGTCCCTCCATATTTCCCAACAGCCAATCCCGGAACCCTGATCTTTAGATTCCTCGGTAATTTTAATGCCATAATTCCCCTGATCGTCTGGAACGTAACCACCTGAGCCTATAAACGTTGTGTCCGGGATAAAGTAGTCGTACATAACGCTGTACATGTGAAACCTGCCGTCTGCGGAAAAGTCGTCGTCATCGCAGGTAAGCTTGAATATACCGCTTTCCATTTGCGAACGGTCCACATCGTTCAGGAAGGTCCAGGGTTCTATGTTCCCGTTTTCATCGACGCCGTTCGGAAAAGTCTGGATTCTGCCATCGTAGACCGAGCATTTATTAAGATACTGTTCAGGAACAACATCATAGGGGATCGGAACTGTCAGGATCACCTTTTTGCCCGGATCATCGGGACCTTTGAGCAAAACGCCGTACACCGGCCCTAATTCCGCAGGTGATGCCGGGCGTATGGCAACTTCCCACTGTTTGGTCTTGTTTTTTGCGTCGCTTACCGTAACCGTATTGCCATCCATCAGCGAGTCGGCGTAGAGCTTCAGTCCGCTTTCAAAGATGTAAGTCTTGCCCTGGTGGATGGGTGTTTCAACATTTAGCGCCAGCACCACCGGCACTTCAACGCTCTCACCCGCCGGAGCCCCGTTGGCAGTGTCGGCCTTAACGCGAATCGCCAATTTGCTTTTATCGGTGCTAATGTCATAGCTGCTGGCGTCAATAAACGCAGTTGTCCCGTCAACCGCCAGATCATTCCAGGCGCTGAAGTCAGCACCGTTTACGGAAATGCTGTATTCCAGATTTGAGGCGCCACTGGGCAGTCCGGTCAGGGTTATTTCTGTCCCTGCTATCACGGCTTTTTCAACGGTGGGTGCACCGGGCGCAGGC
>DNIT01000176.1:31535-33148 GCA_003489345.1 Pelotomaculum sp.
TGCTAGCACGGCTTTCTCAACGGTGGGTGCCCCGGGCGCAGGCGGCGCTCCTTGTTCCACAGTCCGTTCCGCAACTTCCCCGGCGGGAGTGTTCGTGTTAGGGTTGGCCTTGACGCGTATCTCTACCTTGCTCGTACCTGCCGTGAGACCGGCAACAGTTAATGTTGCGGTTTGGTTAGCCACTGCCAGCTCCGACCCCCCGCCATAGCCTGCTTCCGTCCCGTCAGCCGAAATGCGGTATTCCAGATTGGCCGCATTGCTGGGCAGCCCGCTTAATGTCAGCACGTCCCCCAGCAGTGTCGCGGAGGCGAAAGCCGGAGCGGCGGGCTTTTGCGGCGCAACTGTCGTAAAGCCGATTTCAATATCGGCGCCCAGCGTATTTCTATTGTTGTTTGCAGCGATATCCCCCAGCAGCGTCAAAACATACTGGTTGCCGGGAATTAAATTGCCATATACGCTGTATGCAACCGTTAGTGGGGTCCCATCCTCAACCTTAACGGCCACTTCATCACGGCCGCCGTCAACTATCCTCTCTAATTTCACCCTGCCTCTGTTGTCAACAATATAGGGCGGGTTTTTTGCAGAACCATCATAATAGCCCTGCACACTATTGCTGAAAGTCATCATAAACTTCCCGTCCAACGGGATATCCGGATTGCTTGCCGGGTCCGCCGATTTAACCAGAGCAGTTGTGTTGTCCAGTTTGATGGCGTTGAGCGTCAACCCCGCTGCATAACACTCTTTGCCCGGAACAAGGGCAAGAAACAGCGCTATGTAAAAAATTGTTAATAGTAAAAAAGTTGAGTCCCACGGTTTTCTTTTTCCGTTAAGCACTTTTATAAATTCCTCCCTATTATTTGCTTAGGCTTTAATATCCCGTTGGTACAGCAATTGTGTTCCCGATTCCCAAAAAGACAAACAGTAAAGCAGAATTGGTTATTGGCAGCCTCACTTATTAGTTAATCCATGACAGAGACTTTTTCAACCTCCTTTCCGGCCACAAATAAACTCGCAGCTTCTCCGCTTCCCCCCATTCATATGACATCTTCAGCAACAGTGAACAATTGCGCTGTCATCGCGTGTATTCCAGCTCCAGATCGAAAAAATTTCGTGGCTTTTTAATAGCCACGGGTTCAGTAATTCCATTGTTCCGCGCTTTCTTAGTGCCTCCCGGACCGGCAGGTCGCAGATGGAGTGGTTGGGTCCATCAGACCAGAGGACTATACCGCCCCCGCAGGTAACAATCGATTCGTGTTGCCTTCAGCCGGAGGTTGCTCAGACGTCCTATGTCCCGTTATATCTATTGATGTTTCTTGTTAACCTTTTTTCTTGAGGTGCAATGAACATACCGCATGATTCTTATATGGAAAAACGATGCCAAACGGTTGCTTTTAAAACATCTGTTCGACAACCTAACCCTTTCCCTTACTAAAGTTGTATTGCACCGTATCGGCATTATAGGCATAGATAACGTATGCCTTTAGACATTCATATTATAACATAGTTTAACATAACTAAAAGCAATAAAATTATTTTTTTTATTTTGTTATGTATACTTTTGATGATTCATGCAATTGGGCCGGCGCCCCTTCTTCACGGAGCCTTTCATACAG
>DNIT01000009.1:0-661 GCA_003489345.1 Pelotomaculum sp.
AAAGGAATGGTCTTTACCATGAAGAAAATTTTAGTGTTGGCCTTCACATTGATAATGGCCCTTTCCCTCACCGCTTGTAGCGACAGTAATAATAGCCGCGTAGGAAGCGGTGACGCAAGCGGCACGCAGGTAGAAACAGAGGGCAATAGCCCCAATGTTGCCGCCCCAGAAGGAAGCGGTCCGCAAAATACGGAAACCGAAAGTGAGAATCAAACCCAGAGCGATTTGGCAGCAGAGAATATTCTTATCGCCTATTTTTCTCGCACCGGCAACACGCGTGAAATTGCCAGTCAAATCCATGAACGGGTTGGCGGCGATATTTTTGAGATTGTGCCCGTAGATCCATATCCCACGGATTACGACACGGTGGTTGATCAGGCCAAGCAGGAACTTGAACAAGGTTACCGGCCTCCACTGAAAACAAAAGTTGAGAATATGGATTCCTACCAGGTGGTTTATCTTGGCTATCCCAACTGGTGGGGCACAATCCCGATGGCGGTTGCAACATTCCTGGAATCATACGATTTCTCCGGCAAGACCATCGTGCCCTTCTGCACCCACGAGGGAAGCCGTTTAGGACGCAGCGTTGAGGATATTACGGAGCTTTGTCCGCAGTCCACTATTCTGGAGGGCCTTGCCATCAGGGGTTCAAGTGTGAAAA
>DNIT01000009.1:789-4453 GCA_003489345.1 Pelotomaculum sp.
ACTTGAAATGATAGAGTAAAGCAATCCCCGCTAACTCAAAAACACAGTGGATTTTCGAGCCAGCCGGCATTGCGAAATATGGATTTGCTGCCGGCTGCCTAGTTGGATAGGCCGTTTTTTGTTTGTGCGGAAAGGAGGATTTTTTGAAGGTAACAACGCTCTGCAGGATGGTTATTGATTTCGTTATGATCGTTCTTATGCTGGTAGTAATGGCTTCCCGCCTTATCGGAAACACAGCCCATGAGCTGTTAGGCGTTTCCCTAATTCTACTGTTTATCGTCCATCATATTTTGAACCGGCAATGGTATAAAACACTTCTAAAAGGAAGGTACAACGCACTTCGCGTACTTCATACAGCGGTCAATATGCTGCTGCTTGTAACAATGTTGGCGCTGATGGTTAGCGCAGTGCTGATTTCCCGCAGCGTGTTTGCCTTCCTTGACCTGAACGGTGGTTTGATTGGACGGCAGATACACCTGCTGGCTACCTATTGGGGCTTTATTCTCATGTCTATCCACTTGGGGATGCACTGGGGAATGATTATGGGGGCGGTGCGAAAGCTCACGAAAACCAATTCTCCGAACCGCAACTGCACATACATGCTGCGGATTATTGCGGGATTGATTGCCGTATATGGAGTATATGCATCCTTTGTCAGAGAAGTGGGTGCCAAGCTAATTTTATATTACAGCTATGATTTCTGGAACTATGACCAATCGGCTGTAATCTTTTTCGTTGATTACCTGTGCATCATGGGGCTTTACGTCTGCGTAACATACTATTTGCTGAGATTGTTCAGAAATGGAGAACAAAAAGACAAAGATGAAAAGGTTTAAAAAGATGATCTTCTATTTATTCATTTTTTTGCTGGTGTTATGTGCCGGGATACCATTGTTTATACTCTTAGACCCGGCTTTCGGCAGAAATCCGACGAAAGAACAACAAGAGAGCTATAAACAGTTGGATAATTATGTTGACGGGAAATTTGTTAATGAGGTTTCAACACGGTTGGGCATAAGCTCCTCAGAATCCTCATCAACGAATGAGGATTTTTTCCCAGATGCCAGAGACCGCAATCCGGCCGGGCAAATTCCCGTTTCCGCGATTGATTGGAACAAAATTAAAAGTGAAAGAGATAGTTTAACCTGGTTAGGGCACTCCGCTTTTCTGCTCAGTATCGACAATAAAAAGCTGCTGATAGATCCTATGCTGGGTCCTATCGCCTCGCCGGTTTCCTTTGCGGGGATAAAAAGATATCAATACAGCGAAGATATCCTGCTGCATATTATTGATGAAATGCCGCCTATCGACGCAGTCTTTATTTCCCATGACCACTATGACCACCTGGATTATCCATCCATTCTAAAGCTTAAGAGCAAGACAGCGCACTTCTTCGTTCCGCTCGGCGTAAGCGCTCACTTGATTCGCTGGGGCGTTCCCCAGGAAAAAATTACGGAACTCAATTGGTGGGAAGAAACGGAGTACCAAGGTTTAACCGTTTCCTTGACCCCCGCCAGACATTTCTCCGGCAGAGCACTGTTTAATTCCAATACTACCCTATGGGGCGGATGGGCTATTCTGGGTAAAAACACACATTTATTTACCAGCGGAGATAGTGGGTATGGACCCCATTTTAAAGAAATCGGAGAAAAATACAGGCCATTTGATATCGCCTTAATTGACGGCGGTCAATATGACCGGGGCTGGCCTGATGTTCATAATACACCGGAACAAGCGGTTCAAGCAAACTTAGATATAAAAGGTAAGAACATGATGTTGATGCATTGGGGTGCATTTACCTTAGCCAATCATAGTTGGTCAGAACCGATAGAACGAGCCTTAAAAGAGGCCCAAAAAGCGGGAGTTCACCTCATCGCCCCTAAAATTGGGGAAACTGTCCTATTAGACGCAGATCTGCCCGCTCCTTCGTCCTCATGGTGGAATTTGGATTTAGACAACGCCCATTAATCCAAAGCCTTAACGGAGCAAACAAGCGGCTTATGTCCGTTTTCATGTCATAAAAAATAAAAATGGAGCAACACAAAATATATACAAGTAGTAACACTTAGGAAAAATAAAGATTGATAAAAGGCACTTCAACCTTATTTATTCACAATAATAAAGTAAAAAACCTCTTGACTTGGAGTTAACTCCAAGTACTACGCTATTATTGAAAAGTCTAAAAAATACTTTTACTAAACAATACTGAAAGGAAAATTTATATGAGTAATAAAATTCTGATTGCCTATTTCTCCCGCGAAGGAAAAAACTACGTCGGTGGCAATATTGTGGATCTGCCTGTTGGCAATACGGAAGTTGCGGCGAAGATGATTGAAAAGCTAACTGACGGCGAGCTGTTCAAGATCGACCCGCTAAAAAAATACTCGCCGGATTATCATACTTGCACCGATGAGGCAAAAGATGAACTGCGCAGAAACGCAAGACCGGAGCTAAAGTCATATCCGGACAGCCTCAACAGTTATGACACAATCATCCTCGGATATCCGAACTGGTGGGGCACAATGCCAATGCCAGTGTGGACATTCCTCGAAAAGTACGACTTTTCTGGTAAAATCATCCTTCCCTTCTGCACGCACGAAGGCAGCGAAATGGGTTGCAGCGAAGGCGATATCAAGAAGGCCTGCCCCGGCGCAAAGGTCAAAAAGGGGCTTGCCATTCACGGCGCCGATGTGAAAAACGCGGAAAACGGGATGGAACGCTGGCTGAAAAGCCATGGAATTTAACATCAATTAAAAATCATGAAAAAGGAGCAGAGTTACCATGCAAAACGTAAAACTGAACAATGGTATTGAAATGCCGCAGTAGGGCTTTGGCGTATTTCAGATCACGGATGCAGCAGACTGTGAACAGGCTGTGCTGGATGCGCTGAACGCCGGTTACCGTTTGATTGATACGGCAGCAGCCTATATGACTATTATGGTTCTTGGCGTGCTATGGAAGAACTGTATGGGGAGGGCAAAATCCGTGCGATCGGCGTATGCAATTTCTACCCGGAGCGCTTGGCCGATCTGTGCCTGAACGCAAAGGTCGTGCCCGCAGTCAATCAGGTGGAGTGCCATCCCTTCTTCCAGCAGGTAGAAGCGATGAAAACCATGAAAGAGTTTGGCATTCAGATTGAATCCTGGGGACCGCTTGCCGAAGCGAAAAAGGGAATTTTCCAGAACGAGATGCTGGCGGGAATCGGTGCCAAGTATGGCAAGACGATCGCACAGGTGATCCTGCGCTGGCACATCCAGCGGGGCGTAGTCATTATTCCCAAGTCTGTGCGCAAAGAGCGCATTAAAGAAAATTCCAATATCTGGGATTTTGAACTGAGCCAGGAAGATATGGCGAAATTGCCGAAATGGATCTTGGTCACAGCGAGATCGTTGACCATTTCAGCCCGGAAACTGCCAAGTGGCTGAACAGCTATAAGATTCACGACTAAATTGTATGGAGGGAAACAAAATGGAATACGTCACTTTGAACAATGGTGTTAAGATGCCGAAACTGGGCTATGGTGTCTATCAGGTCGATCCTGCCGAGTGCGAACGCTGCGTATTGGACGCGATCAGCGTGGGCTATCGATCCATCGACACCGCACAGGCTTACAACAATGAGGAGGGCGTGGGGAACGCCATCGTAAAGTGCGTCGTTCCCCGCG
>DNIT01000009.1:4551-15905 GCA_003489345.1 Pelotomaculum sp.
GCGAGGAACTGTTCGTTACCACTAAGGTATGGATCTCAAACGGCGGCTATGAGAAGGCCAAGGCTTCCATTGAGGAGTCCCTGCGTAAACTGCAGACCAGTTATATTGACCTGCTGCTGATTCATCAGCCGTTCAACGACTACTATGGTACCTACCGCGCGATGGAAGAAGCCTATAAAGCTGGTAAAATCCGCGCCATCGGTGTGTCCAACTTCTATCCTGACCGTCTGATTGATTTCTGCCAGTTTCAGGAGGTCGTCCCGGCTGTCAACCAGGTGGAAACACACCCCTTCCAGCAGCAGAAAGCCGCGCACGAAATCATGAAAAAACATGGGGTGCAGCATGAATCCTGGGGTCCTTTCGCGGAAGGCCGCAAGAATATGTTCACAAACCCTGCCATCAAGGCAATCGGCGACAAGTACGGCAAGTCTGTCGCCCAGGTGATTCTGCGCTTCCTCATCCAGAGCGATGTGGTGGTGATCCCCAAATCGACCCATAAGGAACGCATGATCGAAAACTTCAATGTGTTTGACTTTGCCCTGACTGCCGAAGACATGAACGCAATTGCCGCGCTGGACGAGGGTGAAAGCGCTTTCTTCTCCCACTATGATCCGCAGACGGTGGAGTTTCTGACAAATCTGGGAAAGTGAGCGAGGTGCCTCCTATGCCCATCACAGAGAATGCAAAAAATATCACGAAAGAATGTTTCCAGGGTATGTGTCCAAGTTTTTGGAGACCGATCCTGAATTTATCGAATGCTTTGATACCCCATTGCCAACGTGACCTTTGAACCGGGTTGCCGTAACAACTGGCATATCCGCCACAAGGGCGGACAGATTTTGCTCTGCACCGAGGGACGCGGCTGGTATCAGGCGTGGGGGGAGGACCCCCAGGAATTGCACCCCGGCGACGTTGTTAACATCCCGCCCGAGGTCAAGCACTGGCACGGCGCGGCAAAAGATAGCTGGTTTGCCCATCTGGCGGTCGAAGTTCCCGCCGAAGGCGCTTCCAACGGATGGCTGGAACCGGTGAATGAGAAGCTTATGGCAGGCTGAAATAATCGGGAGGTACGCCTATGGATAGACCGTATATCATATGCCACATGGTGACGTCGCTGGACGGAAAGGTCACCGGAGACTTTTTAGGGAAAAGTGCATACAGCGGACTCATTGAGGACTATTACAGAATACACCGGGAATACGGCGCGGACGGTTTTCTCTGCGGCAGGGTGACGATGGAAGGCAGCTTTCCCCAGCCGCCCATTCAACAGACGGTGTACGACGGTCCACCCATGGCGCGGGAGGATTATATCGCGGAGAAGGCGGTGTTTTACGCGGTTGCCATCGACCCGCGAGGCAAACTTTGGTGGGGCGGCCGCGCCATTGCAGACACGGACGAAAGCTACGACGGCGCGCATATCATCGAGGTGCTGACACAGAGCGTTCCCGACGCCTTTCTGGCGCATTTGCGGGACAAGGGGGTTTCCTATCTCTTCGGCGGCAAAACCGAGCTGGACCTCGCTCTTGCCGCCCAAAAGCTCAAGCGGCTGTTCGGCATTGAAACGCTGCTGCTGGAGGGCGGCGGCATTGTCAACGGCTCCTTTTTGCAGGACGGTCTGATCGATGAAATCAGCCTTGTGGTAGTGCCCACAGCTGAGCCATCGGAAAAGGCGGTTCCGCTCTTTCAAACAGGCAAGTATCAAACCAGCGACACACCAGCAGCTTCCTTTCGACTGAAAGAAGCAAAAAAATTAGGCGACGGCGGCCTGTGGCTGACCTATCAAAAATAATCATGAAGGAGGCATTAACATGTACAATTTTATATTTCAAAACACAACCAGGATTTATTTCGGAGAAAACCAGCTGGGGCATTTAGGCGAAGAATTAAAGCAGTATGGCACCCGTGTGCTGCTGACCTATGGCGGTGGTTCCATCAAAAGAATCAGCCTTTACGACAAGGTAATGGAGGAATTGAAAAAGGCCGGACTGAGTGTCTTTGAACTGTCAGGCATTGAGCCCAATCCCCGCCACACCACCGTCAATAAGGGCGCGGAACTCTGCAAAAAGGAAAACATTGATGTCCTGCTTGCCGTCGGAGGCGGTTCTACCATCGACTGTACAAAGGTCATTGCCGCCGCAACCTTTTATGAAGGAGACAGCTGGGATCTGATGACGCATAAAGCGCCTGTTACCAAAGCGCTGCCGGTACTCACGGTATTAACACTGTCGGCCACCGGCTCGGAAATGGATTCGGGCGGCGTCATCAGCAATCTGGACACCAACGAGAAGTATGGTCTGCTGCATCCGCTGCTTCAGCCGAAGGTATCCTTCCTTGACCCTGCCAGCACCTATTCCGTCAGTGCCTTCCAAACTGCCTGCGGTAGTGCGGATATTCTGTCACACGTTTTTGATGTCTTTTATTTTACCTTTGCAGAGAAAATGGATATGATCGATCGTGTGATGGAGGAAGTGATAAAAACTGTTGTCAAATACGCTCCCATTGCCGTAAAGGGACCGGAAAACTATGAAGCGCGGGCCAATCTCATGTGGGCTTCCTCTTGGGCGCTGAATGGATTTCTCCAAACTGGCGTCATTCAGGCTGCCAGCTGCCATGCTATGGAGCATGAACTCTCTGCTTTTTATGACATTACCCACGGCCTTGGCCTTGCCATTCTCACCCCCCGCTGGATGGAGTATATCTTGGATGAATCCACCGCACCGCAGTTTAAAAAATTTGGTGTTCATGTATTCGGAGTGGATGCGGCGCTTTCCGATATGGAAGGTGCGAAGCGAACTATCGCGTGCCTGAGCGATTTTCTGTTCAAAGAGCTAGGCCTGCAAAGCACCCTCACTGAAATCAATATTGATGATACAAACTTTAAGGTCATGGCGAAGAAAGCCTGCGGAGGTGATGTATTGCAGGGGTTTAAGCCCCTGACGCCGGAGGACGTGGAGAACATCTTCCGGATGTGCCTATAAGGAGGCGTAACAATGAAAGGCGCTTGTGGGCGAGGTGCTGGAGCCCTGCCGCAATCAGGTTGTGATTGGTTTGTGCACCTCTCCATTGCAACCAATGCTCAGGCAGGCTCTGCCCAATAGCTGGAGCCGGTATCCGATGAAGAATACGACAAGCTGTCATATTTTTTCAGTGGCATTATTTAAAAATTCTTGACTTGGAGTTGACTCCAAGTGTTACAATGTCAAATGTCAGGGGGTGAGATTGGATGATGATTGCTGAAGTGAGCAAAAAATTTAATCTTTCTCAGGATACACTCCGCTATTATGAACGCATCGGACTGATTCCCGGGGTAAATCGCAATAAAAGCGGGATCAGGGACTATACGGAAGAAGACTGCAGGTGGATAGAATTCATCAAATGTATGCGCAACGCAGGTCTTCCGATTGAAATATTGATTGAGTATGTTGGCCTGTTTCAACAGGGTGATGAAACCGTTGAGGCCAGAAAAGAACTTTTAATCGAGCAGCGTAATCAGCTGGTCGCAAGAATAGAAGATATGCGGGAAACACTGGAGCGCCTGAATTATAAAATTGAAAGATATGAACAGGCCGTCATCCCGGCAGAACACGAGTTAAAAAAATTAGAGGATTAGGCATCCCATAAAAAAGTGTGTATCTCTCAGCTTCATGTTAAAGAAAAGAGCGTAATTACGACTTTTGCCCCGCTTCCGGGAATGTTCTCGGCCTGCATGGTGGCTGCGTCCCCATAAATCAGTCCCAGCACCGCGCTGATGTTTTGCAGGCCGAAGCCCAGCACCGATTGATCAGCCCGGGGATCGTTTGGCAGAGAGGACTGCCGCGGAAAAACCGCTGAAAATCTACGCCTGTCAACACAGGGGTGTTTTTATAGGATTTTTTCAACCGTTGTACCGAAATGGTGATTTTATTTTGTGACATAAGCTTTTCTCCTCTATGGTGTGAACAATGTGATACCGGTCAAATCCGCTTTTCCGTTTTTCAAAAACGCACAGGTCATCTTATCCGCTTGGCAGTCAATAAACCGAATCCGCTTCAGGTTCTTATTTTTGAAGAAAGTGTCAATAAGCGTTGCATTCTGGAATGTCACCCTGGAAAATTCACAGTTTTCAAAAGAGCAGCCTTTCCATGTGCCGTCGAAAACGATATCGGCAAACTGTGTGGTATAAAAGGCGGTACGGTTCCACACCGCGCCTGTCATTGTATTTTTCAGCAAGGCACTGGATTTGATGACCGCTCCCGTAAAATCAGCGCCGGAGAAATCGCAGCCTTTGATATGGCTTGATGAAAATTCAACTTCCTTTAGCGAACAGCCTCTAAATAGACTGTTTACTAAATTGGAACTTTGAATGCGGCTATTACTGATGTCGGAATTTGAGAAATCACAACTATCCACATTGTTGCTTTTGAGCAGAAGTCCCGACATCTCCGCACCGATAAAAAGGCAGCGCTGCATGTTGGAAGAGCTGAATTTTTCCTGTAGATTTTTCAATCCGGAAAAGTCCGCGTCCACCCAGTTTCCGCATGACATGTCCCAGCCAAGCCTTTTCTCCTGCTTTGCGGATGGCAATTCGGCTGATGGCGCAACCGGAGAATTGCTGGATGATTTTTCGCTGCTTGCCGATTGGAAGCTCTCTGAAAAATAGTTAAGGTCAACACCCAGAATTTCCGCGAGCCGGTTAAACGTAATGATATCCGGCATGGATTCTCCGCGTTCCCACTTTCCGACTGCTTGTGAACTGACGGATAACCGTTGCGCAAGCTGGGCTTGAGATAAATTCTTCTCTTTGCGAGCTTCTGAAATTTTGTTTCCGATCATGATTGAAGTTAACATGGCGGGTACCCTCTCCTTATGGGATTTTGTCGACGTTGTTATTTTATCCATATTGATATTGCATTTCAACATTAAACATAAAACCATTAGTTGTTTTTTGACTATATTTAGTTGTATTATAGTCAACTATTCGTTGTTTTCAAGGTAAGTGCGTGACCCACCGTTTTTTGTTTGCCTATGTTGTAGGATTAAAATATTGAGCGAAGAAAAGCAGCTTATCTTTAGAGACTGGTATACGCCAGAATAGAGTATAGAAATATACACTTCAAGCTAAGCCGCTTGCACTGTTCGCGATATGGATGTATGCTAACAGCATAGGGTTAGAGAGGTTATGAAAATGGATTATATGACCGCAAGAGAAGCATCTAAAAAATGGGACATTACCCAGCGCCGCGTACAGGTACTCTGTAACCAAGGCAAGGTACGCGGAGCTGTTCGATTCGGGAATACTTGGGCGATACCAAAAGACGCTGTGAAGCCGAAAGATGGAAGATATAAAACAAGTAAACAGGAGAGAAAAGTTTGAATAATAGCGACTCATCAAAAGCACTTGGTCAATTTTTGAAGTCACGAAGAGAACGCCTGCAGCCAGAAAAAGTTGGCATCACAGATACGTCAAGACGAAGGACGCCTGGATTGCGTAGAGAAGAAGTTGCTTATATGGCTAATATAAGCGTCACGTATTATACATGGTTGGAACAGGGCCGGGATGTTAAGCCTTCCCAAGAAATTTTACAGAATATTGGAACAGCCTTACAATTGGATAAAGATGAGCTCATGCACTTAATTGATTTATCGGAGATAGGCAGCTTACGCTCCCAAGAAGATATTGATGAGGATGAAGAAGAAGACAGCACTTCTTTGTATGCAGCTGTTGAACAATTAAACTATCCTTCTTTTATTATTAATGATAGTACAGAGGTACTCGCTTGGAACAGGGCGGCGGAGTTGATTATCTCTGACTTCAATGCCTGGCCGAAAGAAGAACGTTTTATGTTGAACATTATTTTTTCCGATGAAAAAATCAAAGAGCAAATGGTGAACCGCGATGAATTTATCTCATATAGCGTAGCGGTATTTCGCGGGGTATGCGGTCGTCATCCGGAGCATCCGGAATATCTGGAGAGAGCTGAATGGCTTTGCGAAAAATACGCAGCATTTAAATCTTTATGGGAGCAGCATGACGTACGGCAAAAGAGGATTACCTGCGGAATTTTTCAACACCCGGAGGTCGGTTTGCTGGAATTTCAAGCACATTCTTTATCAATTGATGGCAATCCAACCTTACACTGGAGCATCTATACGCCTTATACTATGGAAACAGAGGAAAAGTTATTATCATTACTGGCCTAAGCATTAAAAATTTGTGATGCTATTTTTATAAAGTCCATGAAACGCAACAAGCTATAATCTAGCTTTGGCATGGTTTCATGGATTTTTTGTATATTTTATATAAATCCCGCTTATAAGCTGGTAATCCTATTACTAGCATAAACATACTGTGGCTAACGATCATTACTAAGTACTATAATTTAGAAAAACTGTATAAAAAGGAGGAGTTCTCTTGAAAACATGGTTTATTACAGGAGCAAATGGCGGATTGGCATATTCAATGCTTGAGATATTGCTGGAGAGAGGGGATCGTGTTGCTGCCACAGTGCGCAAACCACAAGCACTCGATGAATTGCAGAAAAAATATGGTTCAAGCTTATGGCGGGCAAATCTTGATTTAACTGATTCACACGCTATTCAGCAGATAGTCAACCAAGCGATAGAAGATCTCGGAGCCATTGATATATTGGTAAACAATGCAGGATATGGACTGTTTGGGGCTGTGGAAGAAGTGAGTGACGAGCAAATTGAGCACGTATTTCAAACGAATTTTTTTGGCTCGCTGCGCGTTGCACGTGCCTTTATGCCGTACTTCAGAAGGCAAGGTAAAGGGCATATTGTTCAAATTTCCAGTATGGTAGGACACCTCTCCAATCCGGGACAAGGATTGTATAGTGCTTCTAAATGGGCGGTTGAAGGAGCTTTTGAAACGTTGGCGAAAGAAGCCGCTCCGTTTCATATCAAGCTCACGCTGGTAGAGCCTGGCGGAATCCGTACTGGATTTTTTGCCAATCATGGTGTGTTTGGACCAGAATTGGATGCATACGACGATCAACCCGCCAGAGATTTTAAGAAACTTTATCAGAACATCCATACCAAAGAAGTTGTAGATCGGGATGTGATCCCCGGCGATTCGCAGAAAATGGCAAAAGCAATTATTCAGCGTGTTGACGAGGGAAACGGCCCGTTACGTCTAGCACTGGGCAGCGATGCTTATGAGGAAATAAAAGCGGCCTTAACGTCAAGGCTGGCAGAATTAGAGGCACAAAAAGAATTGGCTTATTCCACCGATGCCGACGATGTTGTGCATAATCGGTAATAATGAGGACAGAAGGTGAAGAAAAGAAAATATGCCCTTGTTTTCCGCTTTGCGGATGGTGGCATACGAGCACATAGAAGAGCAAATACGTTTCTCGCAATGGAGTACTTTCAAGACTTTATGAATTGGTCTGATAAAAAATAAGGTACAATGGGACATGAAAAATTCGGGGACAGGGGCATGCCGAAAATTTTTGTGCGGCTACATATAAAAAAAAGAAGGAATTTTAATACTTATCGAGAAATCATGATGGAGCCAAGACGAGCGGAGCCTGATATTTGCCGGACAATCGCATATGAGATGAGATGAGGTGAGTGGAGATGAGCTAAGCCATCTGAAAATTTTTCTGGCCAAGCGACATGCGCTTGGTTTTTTTAGTTTTTACTGTAAAAATTATGCTTTTCGAGGATTTGGATAACGAACCGGTAGGCTTACGTCAGCGGCGATTTTGAGGCTTCATGCAAAGAGCGATGCGTACGAAAAAAGCGAGGGCCAAGGAGGAAAAATAATGAATTTTCGTTTTAGCGTGCCGAGTACGGTTTTGTTTGGCAGCGGAGTTTCCCAGACAGTGGGTGAAGAGGCAAAAAAGCTGGGAATGAAAAAAGCGCTTGTTGTTATCGACCCCGGCCTTAAAGCAGCGGGGATTGCAGATAAAATAGAGTCGGCCTTATCCAGGGAGTCTGTTGCATATGTTGTTTTTGACAGAGTTGAACCAAATCCCAGCGACAGCATAGTGGAACAGGGGGCGATTCTGGCCAGAAAGGAAAAGGTCGACGGGGTCATCGGCGTCGGCGGCGGCAGTGCGATGGACGTAGGGAAAGCCATAAACGTTCTGCTTACGAACCCTTCGCCCATTAACCAGTATGACGGCCTGGGTCTGCTGCAGAACCCTCCGGGCCCGATGATTGCAATTCCTACCACAGCCGGCACCGGCAGTGAAGTAACCGAATTCTGTGTCATAACCGATACAAAAAGGATTAAAAAAATGGTCATCGGCCCCAACACCGGCGCTACCCTCGCCCTTGTGGATCCAGACCTGACCGTCGGGCTTCCGCCTGCGGTTACAGCCGCTACCGGTTTGGATGCGCTGACGCATGCCATTGAGGCTTATGTTTCAGTGGCAGCGTCGATACCATCTGATATTCTGGCTCTCGAAGCGGTCAGAATCATCAGCAGAAACATCAAGGAGGCAACCAATAACGGAGTGAATCTGGAAGCCAGGGAAGCGATGATTCTGGGGAGCATGATCGCCGGGTACGCTTTTAACAACGCAGTGTTAGGCCTGGCCCACTCGATGGCCCACCCGTTGAGTGCGCACTGCGGCATCCCGCACGGTGTTGCCAATGCCATCTGTCTTCCTTATGTTTTAGAATATAATATCCCTGCCGCAACCAAAAAAATTGCCGACATAGCTCTGGCCATGGGTGCGGCGCCGGGCGGGACGGACGAAGAGGTGGCGCAGCGGGGCGTGCGGATTGTCCGTGACATGTGCGCCGAGCTGAAAATTCCCAGACTTAGCGAGTGCGGAGTGTCTGAAGAACTGTTCCAGCGCCTTTCGGAAGACGCTTTAAATGAAGTAAGCACACTGTTCAACCCCCGCAAACCAACCCTGGCAGAGATTTTGGAACTGTACAAAAAAGCTTATTAAAATACAAAGAAAGGGGACAAGATATGTCCGCTCAAATTATAGAATATAAGACAGTCATTGCCGGGGAAAGAATGAGCGCGTCGGACGGTGCAACCATGCCTATCATCAACCCGGCCAACGGGACGGTCATAGCAAGGGCGCCGAAGTGCGGGAGCAACGAGGTAAACCTGGCTGTTGCCGCGGCATTAAAAGCAGCGCCCGAATGGGCCTCCAAAACTGTGGGCGAACGCTCCAAAGTCCTTCTCAAGCTGTCCCAGTTAATTATGGCCAACCTCAATGAGCTTGCCAGGCTGGAGACCATGGAACACGGATCTCCCATCAGAAAAACAATGAATTTTGATGTCCCGCTTTGCGCCGAGCAGCTCGAGTACTTTGCCGGCGTAGGCAGGGCCCTGACAGGGGAGACCCTGCCTGTCGGTCCCTGGTGCACTTCCATGACCATACGGGAACCCCTGGGGGTTGTCGGGCTGATCACCCCGTGGAACTTTCCGGCGTTGATGGTGGTGTGGAAACTAGGGGCGGCCCTGATCACAGGCAACACCGTTGTCGTCAAGCCACCGTCAATCACTCCTTTGACCACCATCCGCTTGGCTGAGCTCGCTTTGGAAGCAGGCGCGCCGCCCGGAGTGGTGAATGTGGTTACAGGTCCTGGTGAAACAGTCGGGGAAGCCCTGGTACAGCATCCTGATGTGACCAAGATAGGCTTCACTGGCGACACCGTCACCGGAAAGCGGATCATGAGCCTGGCAAGCAGTTCGGTAAAGCAGGTCGGGCTGGAGCTTGGGGGAAAGAATGCGTTCATAGTGCTTGCGGACGCCGATGTGGATTCCGCTGTTGAGGGCGCGGTCTTTGGCGCATTTTTCAACACCGGCCAGGTATGTGCGGCGGCGAGCCGGTTTTACATTCATGAATCCCTTTATGATCGGTTTACAGAAAAATTCGTAGAAGCTTCAAGTCATCTCAAATACGGCGATCCCATGAATATGGAAACCGTACTCGGGCCTGTTGCCTATGCCGCGCATCGCGACAAGATCGAAGGGTATATCGAAAGAGCAAAAAAGGCCGGGGCAGATCTCCTGCTTGGCGGCGAGCGGCCTGATACGCCTGACACAAAGGATGGCTTCTTTGTTGCTCCAACGGTTTTTGGCAGCTGCAGCAACGATATGGAGATCATGCGTGATGAAATTTTTGGGCCGGTTATTGCACTTTGCAAGTTCAAGACGAATGAAGAAGCGGTTGCCCTTACCAATGACACAAAATACGGTCTTAGTGCGTCGGTGTGGACAAAGGATTTAGAAAACTAGCTTCACAAATTCAGGCCGGTACTGTTTGGGTAAACGAGCATCTCATGATTTTTTGTGAAACCCCATGGGGTGGATGCAAGGAATCCGGCTGGGGCAAAGACCTTTCCACGATGGTTCTGCATGAATATACAAAGACCAAGCATATTTACCTGGACCTGACTCCAACACCGGTCAAACCCTGGTACATGATTTTAAAGTAAACAATGCATGACACCCTCCTTACTTGAACTCCCCATTTAGATATACAAAGCCTGTAAACAGGATTCTTATGAGACTTTCCCGCCCTTGCGGCGGGGTTTTTGTTTCCCGTCCGGGCCCGCGGCTGTTACCGGCGCAAGGGACTGCTTTGGAGCGCCATGGGAGCGTTTTCCTGTTCGCAGGGCATTCATGCTTGTGCTTCTTCCACGAATACGTTGACATGTTGCAAAGCCTTGCTATAAGATAAATGCATGCAAAAAATATACATACGTTGTTGTATGACCTTTATGAACGGGCAAAGACGCCGGTGAGCTGATCACCGGCGTTCTCATTTTTTACGGAGGAGAATGGAAAGGAGCTCTTGTTATGAAATCATTAATTGTACAAAATGAGTCAATCGTAGGACCGGGACTGATTCAGAGTGCTATGGAAACGGCAGGATGGGAGCTTGATATTCGGGTCATGGATAAACCCGGTTCGGTTTTACCCGATACTCTAAACCCTTACCGGGCCCTGGTTATCCTGGGGGGCTCCATGAGCGCCAACGACGAAGGGGTTTACCCGCACCTGAAGAAAGTGTGCGGGTTGTTGCAAGAAGCTTATGAAAAGGATTTGCCCACCTTAGGCAGCTGCCTGGGCGGACAGTTGATGGCCAAGGCACTGGGTGCGTCCGTTATGCGCAACCCGGTAAAAGAGATCGGTTGGTTTAAACTGCGCCTGAGCGCAGACGGGCTCAAATCACGGTTGTTTGGCGGTATACCGGAAGAATTCCTGGTTTTCCATTGGCACAAGGACACTTTTGCGCTGCCGCCTTGCTCCACCCTGCTGGCATCGACCCCATCCTGCGCACATCAAGCCTGTTCTTTGGGCTCCAACTCCTATGCATTGCAGTTTCACCTGGAAATCACGCCGGAAATCATTAAAAAATGGATACATGCATGGAGTG
>DNIT01000009.1:15981-19619 GCA_003489345.1 Pelotomaculum sp.
AAATGGATACATGCATGGAGTGATGAGCTGCAGGAAGAAAACGGTTTTGGCGCCGTAGAAAATGTAATTCAAAAAACCGGGAGCATATGGAGTACATATCGCCAACTGGCCAATCAAATTTTAAAAAACTGGCTCGCCGGGATGTGATAACTTTAACGCTGCAACAAACAATTGTATTATGAGATTAGCGGATGGATGATAATTGCCGGGTGATAGGGCCGATGACGAATGGCTTCACCTTTTGCGCATTTTAGTATATCATTTACAAAAAAGCCAAAAGAAAAAGTTTCGCAGGATTTTCAACCACACTTTTAATTGATTTTCAGGGTGGTGCCGTCTTATAGCGATCCCGAGGGCAATGATCATGGGAACTTTTAAAATGTACTTGGAGTTTTCTCGCAAATCCTTTCAGCGGGCGGCGGCCTACCGTTTTGACGTCTGGACAAGGATCGTCGGCAATGTTTTATTTCTCTTCATGTGGGGATTTATTTGGTACGGGCTGTATCACGGGAAAAGTTCGGTCGAAGGCGTATCTTTTCAGGCCATGCTTGGCTATATCCTGGTCAGCCAGGCCCTGCAGGGGATCCATGGGGCAGGTACGCCCCTTTGGGAAATTCAGGAGCGGGTGCGTACCGGTGATATTGCCATGGAAATGCTGCGGCCCTATGATTACACCACCCGCATGCTTTTTTCGGATTTCGGCGGCATCGCCTTTTATTTCATCACCGCCATTGTCCCCCTGTACACAGTGCTTTTTCTGGTTTTAAATCCGGTGGTGCCCACGTCTCTCGTCCAGCTGGGCCTGTTTGTGGTCTCGGTAATCCTGGGGTATTTCATTCGCTACTGCATTGAGCTTACCTTTGGTTTGTTTACTTTCTGGCTCGTGGAAACCGGGGGCGTGGAGGATATTTTTTATTTTTCCATTTCGCTCTTCTCCGGCTCGGTGATCCCCCTGTGGTTTTTTCCCGGCTGGCTGGAGCAGGTGGCGCGTTACCTGCCCTTTCAGGCGATCTTTTTTATACCCAACTCCATTTTTGTGGGGCAGCTAACCGGGCCGGCCATTTGGTACGCCTTCATGAACCAGGTGATCTGGCTTCTGGTATGCTATTTGATTTTACGCCTAGTGTGGAACAGGGCGTCCATGAAAATTGTCATTCAAGGTGGGTAGACCATGGTACAGTCTTTACTGCGAGGCATTGACATGTATTTGTATATGGCAGGCGCCAGCATCCGCGCCCAGCTTCAGTACCGCTATGCCTTTGTCATGAACATCTTGGGCTGGGCCATGACCTATGCCGGAACCGCCATTACCATGTGGGTATTGCTCTATTCCTTCGGCGCCCTGGAGGGATGGACCTTTTGGGAGCTGATCTTCTTGTTTGCCCTGGCGGTGTTGTCCTGGGGCGTGTGCATGGTTTTTTTCTTTCATTTTCGCAGCCTGGATCAATACATTGTCAACGGAACCTTTGACCGTTTCCTGGTACGGCCCGTTCACCCTTTTTTTCATTTTATGGCCATGAAGTTTGATGTGGGCGCCTTCGGTCAGTTCCTGTTCAGTATCGTGGCGGTGAGCCTGGCCTACAGCAGCCTGCATTTGCACTGGACCTGGCAGTGGCTGGTCTTTTTGGGAGCGGTAATTGGCGGAACCCTCATCCAGGGGGGGCTTTTGGTGGTCATATCCGCCATGGCTTTCTGGACCACCCGCTCGGAGCGGTTGTACTGGGTGGTCATGTGGCCCTTCAAGAGCCTGATGAACTACCCGCTGTCCATTTACCCCCGGGTGATCCAGGTGCTGGTCACCTTCGTTTTGCCCTTTGCCTTTGTCAATTACCTGCCGGCCCTGCTTTTATTGGACAAGACCAGTAACAACTTCTCGCCCTTTTGGGGTTGTTTAAGCCCCTTGGTAGGGGTGCTTTTCTTTTGGCTGTGTTTGCGTTTTTGGATGCTGGGTTTAGACCGGTATAAGAGTACGGGTTCTTAGTAACGGAAAGATAACGGGAGGCAACGGATGAGTTTAATAGAGGTTAACCATCTTTACAAAGAGTTTAAAATAGCCAGGCGGCAAGAGGGCCTGGGGGGAGCCCTGCGGAGCCTTTTCCACCGGGAATACTCCACCCGGATGGCCGTGCAGGACATTTCCTTTGCCGTGGGCCGGGGGGAAATGGTGGGCTACATCGGGCCCAACGGCGCGGGAAAATCCACTACCATTAAAATGCTGACAGGTATTCTGGTCCCTACCTCCGGCGAGGTCCGGGTCAATGGTTTGGTACCATTTCAGGAACGGCAGAAAAATGCCCGGCAAATTGGGGTGGTCTTTGGGCAGCGGACACAACTCTGGTGGGATCTGCCCGCCATCGAGTCCTTTGAACTGTTAAAGCAGGTGTTTCAAATTCCCGATGCGCGTTACCGGCAAAACATGGCCACCTTTTCCGATATCTTGGGACTGGAGGAGTTCCTGGACACCCCCGTGCGCCAATTGTCCCTGGGTCAGCGGATGCGGGCCGACATTGCCGCCTCCCTCCTGCACGACCCGGTGATCCTTTTTCTGGACGAACCCACCATCGGCCTGGATGTGCTGGCCAAGGAGCGAATGCGAAAGTTCATCAGGGAAATTAACCGGGAGCGGGGTGTCACCGTGATCCTGACCACCCATGATATGAATGATATTGAAAAACTCTGCCGGCGGATGATTTTAATTGATAACGGGCGCGTGATGTATGACGGGGAATTAGCCAGGATTAAAGAGATGTTCGGGAAAGAAAGAGTTCTAATCGTTGACCTGGAAGGAGAAGTAAATGGTTTTTCCATAGCGGGGGCGGAAGTGATCAAACAGGAGGGGAACCGCAAGTGGCTGCGGTTTAACAGGGAGGCGGTAACTGCCTCACAATTGATCAACCATATTTCGGAACATTACGAAATAAGGGACTTGACCATCAAAGACCCGGAGATTGAGGTAATGATCCGCCACATTTATGAAAAGGGCATTGGCAGTTATGAGGGTGCCTGCCTATAAGGCATTTTCAGGCAGGATAGTTTCAGGTAAAAAGATCAATAGTCTCAGATACCAGTGCGGGGTCAAATTGGGTCCCTGCATTTTTTACAAGTTCTTTTTTAGCCGCTTCAATTGACATAGCCGCACGGTAAGGACGGTTGCTGGTCATCGCATCGAAAGCGTCCGCAATCGCCAGGATACGGCATTCAATTGGAATTTGCTCTTCTTTCAGACCAAGAGGATAGCCTGCACCATTCCACCACTCATGATGTTTAAGGATCCAATCGGAAATCGGAACAAGGTCCGGGGCAGACTGTGCGATACGATGCCCGATTTCACAGTGGCAGCGCATAACCTCTTTTTCCTCTTCAGTAAGAGTGTTTTGTTTAAATAAAATGCGATCAGGTACAACCGATTTGCCGATATCGTGAAACTTTGCAAAAAGGCGCAGGTCTGAAAGGTTTCGTTCACTCATACCAAGGTTCTCACCTATTTTCACAACCAGGTCCTGCATCCGGTCGACGTGTCCTTTGGTAAGATAATCCCTTTCCTCAAAGGCTATCATCAAAGTGTGTAGCGCAAGATTTACTTTGCTAATTTCTTACAAGAAAAAAGCGGAGGATTTTATTCCCCCGTTCCTTTGGCT
>DNIT01000117.1:0-2681 GCA_003489345.1 Pelotomaculum sp.
CGTCTCCCCGTTGACTTTCTCGGTCCCCGCAAATTTTAGTTCGGGGACGTCCTTGAAATTAAAATAGGCCAGGGGGTTCAGTTCGGCATAAAAAAGCTCGGAATCAGCCAGCCTGTTGCCGGTGAGAGTCACCCACCTGCCGCTTGGCTGGTCCTTAAAATAGGCGCTGTCGCCCACTTGAATAAACTCAATGGGCGTATTCATCATGGTCCCCTGCATGTGGATATTGGCCGGGGCAACCATTTCTCCTTCCACCTTGCTAAAGAACTCCATGTCGCTCTTACCTTCCGATGTCAGCCTGGTTTCAGCCTGGTAGCGGAAACTCACGCTGGCTTTCGTCTTTTCCAACCCGGTTTTGAGCATTTCCTGGGGTGGAACTTTGCCGGCTCCGCGAGAAATCAGCTGCCCGACACCCCAAATCACCAGAAATAATACCAGAGCCAGCGCCAGTGAAGGAACAACCGCTCTCCTGTTCAGAACCAACCAACGCGGACGCCGCACGGCCATCCCCCGTTTCCTTAGAAAATTAAAACTTATCCTATTTTACTGGTATTGTGCGGTAAATATGACACTCAAGAAGCCCGGGCTAATAATTAGTTAAAACATCCTAAACTTGCGCGTGTGAGAGAAAAAGGGTAAAATTTACTCATACCAGTTCCAAGCGGACTTTACGGAGGAAATATATTTGGAAATCAAAGATATGCAGGCAGAAGTAGATAATTGGATCAGCCAATTTGAAGAGGGGTACTGGAGCCCCCTCTCGATGATGGCGTGTTTGACGGAAGAAGTGGGAGAACTGGCGCGGGAGATTAACCACCAGTACGGGGAAAAGCCCAAAAAACAGGACGAGCCCATCGGTGACCTGGCGCTGGAAATTGCGGATATTTTGTTCATCCTGCTTTGTTACGCCAATTCCCTCAATATAAACCTGGAAGACGCTTTCAAAAGGGTGATGGCCAAGTATCGCTACCGCGACAGTGACAGATATACCAGGAAGGAAAACGTATAGCAATATGGGGCACGCCTGCACCGGACTTGCAGCAAATGATTGCGACTTCCGTGCGAACGAATTCGCACCTGCGTTTTTTTGATTCGCTCTGTAAGTTGAACAGCCGTACGGTCATTTCCAGGGAAGCAAAAGAACCGTCCCCCTGCTTCCATTATTTTCAGAGCAGCTATGGAGGAACTATTGAATGGCAATTATTATACCGATTCAGGGTTTACGCTACAATCCGGCCAAAGCGGCCAAACTGGATGAGGTGGTCACACCGCCCTACGATGTCATTGACGCCGCTGCCCAGGAGGGACTCTACCGGCGCCATCCCTATAACATCATCCGCCTGGAATACGGCAAGATCTTGCCGGGAGACGATGAAAACAACAACCGCTACACCCGGGCATCAGCCGATCTCTGCACCTGGCTGAAAGAGGAGGTGCTGGTCTCCGAAACAGCCCCGGCCCTTTACTATTACGAGCAGGAGTTCAGCCGGGCCGGCGAAAGGGTCGTGCGCAGCTGCTGTATCTGCGGAGTGAGGCTGGAACCATACGAAAAAGGCGTCGTACTGCCCCATGAAGAGACCATGCCCAAACATAAGGCCGACCGGCTGGCGCTGATGAGGGCCTGCACGGCCAATTTCAGCCCTGTTTTTAGCTTGTACGCCGACCAGGAAAAAAGGGTGGACCGTATCTTAAGGCAGGCTGCTGGAGACCGTGAGCCGGATATTCATTTCACCGACAGGAACGGTGAGACGCACCGGATGTGGGTTGTACAGGATGCCGGCGCCATCGGCAAGGTCCAGGAAGCGATGGCCGGCAGGCGTATTTTTATTGCCGACGGCCACCACCGTTACGAAACCGCCTTGAATTATAAAAGGGAGCGCGAGCTTTCAGGGCAAAGCCCGGCAGACAGATTGGTCAGCGCCTCCAGTTCCTGCTCCACCACCCCGCAAGGTGATTCCTGCTGTTCCTCCGGCGCCGATCCGGCCTACAATTACGTCATGATGACGCTGGTCAACCTGTACGACCCGGGTCTGGTCATTTTGCCAACGCACCGGCTGGTCAAAAATGTTGCCGGCTTTGACAGAAACAGGCTGATTGAACAGTTGAAAGAGAACTTCTCGGTTGAAGAGTATCCCCTGACGGCGGACAGAAGCAACCTCCAGGATTTTTTAAGTGTCATGTGCAAGCGCGGGAAGCCGCACCCCGGCGATAGGAAGAAAAACGTCTTTGGTCTCTATACCGGGGACAACAAGCTTTATTTGCTTTCCCTGATTGATGAAAGGGACCTGGCCGGCATCATGCCGCAGGACAAACCCCCCAGCTGGCAGAGGCTGGATGTCGCGGTGCTGCACACCCTGATCATAGAAAAATATTTGGGCATCTGCGGCAAACTGCGGGCCAGGGCCGAACATATTACCTACACCCAGGAAGAAGAAGGAGCGCTGGCGGCGGTTGACCGGGGTGAATACCAATTGGTCTTTTTCCTGAACCCGACCCTGGTTGAAGAAGTTACCGAAGTAGCTGCCCAGGGAGAAAAGATGCCGCAGAAAAGCACCTTTTTTTACCCGAAATTTATTACAGGTCTGGTTATCAATCCGCTTTAGCACAAAGGAACGCCCGGCTTGGAGGACCTCCAAACCGGGCGTTCCTTTATCGCGGTTCTTTATCAGAGATGGCAAAGG
>DNIT01000117.1:2750-3084 GCA_003489345.1 Pelotomaculum sp.
TTCTTTATCAGAGATGGCAAAGGTTCTTCCCCATAACCTCCTGCCTGACGGATTCCGGAAGAAGCTCGCCCACCCGGCCGGTAGCAAGACAAATATGGGTATCCGCAGCACCGTAATAAACGAGAATTTCATCCGTGGCGTCCAGCACTTCCTTATCCTGTGCGGGCACCGCGCCGCAGGTGAAAACAACGTTTGGCACCCAGCTCTCCCCTTTTTTCCCAATCTCATACTCGGTTTCGGGAGAAAGGACCGGATTGGGTGAACGGTAAAGCAGGCGCTCAGGATTTTCCAGGTCGGCCAGGACAACGCCCAGGCGGTACACCTTGTTCCGGTC
>DNIT01000117.1:3194-4793 GCA_003489345.1 Pelotomaculum sp.
CCGTGGTAAATCAGCAGCCATCCATAGATGGTCTTGATGGGCTGGGAGCCTGCTCCTATCTTCAAAGAATCCCACATCTGTCCCGAGCGCGGTCCCAAAATGATTGAGTGATTTTCTTTGGGAGCCGGGAACTCGAGCGTATCCAGGTGCGATACCCAGATGCTCGGCTCGATCCGGTGATAGATAACATATTTCCCCTTTATTTTGTCCGGGAACATGATGGCATCTTTGTTCCAGATATCCTGGAAAGCCAGGCCTTTTCTTTCCCACTGATCAAATCTATTGTTTAAGAAATCATCCAAACCGATGGCGGCAGCCGAAATCTGTGCGATAACTCCGTCGTAGGCCGTATAAAGCATATATATTTTGTTATTGATAATGATTACCCGTGGGTCTTCCACCCCTTTTTTTTCTTCTTTGTCCTGTGGTACGAACACAGGCTCCGGAAGCCTTGCCAGTACGTTATAGCCATCCGTTACAGCCAGCCCGATCCGCGAAATCTCGTCATCCCCATAAGCCCGGTAAAGCAGGTAGACCCTGTCTTTGACCCGGAAAGCGGCCGTATTTAAAACATACCTGCTTTCCCAGTAATGCTCTTTGATGGGACTCAGCAGCGGATTGCCGGGGTGCCGGATAAGGGGCCCGGCCAGAGGGTAATTTTTGGTCTCTTGTACTACCACCGTCACGTCCCTGGGCTTGATGTCCAGCAGGACATCAAGAAGGTTTTCACTGGCCCGGCCTTCACCGATGAGTTGGGTCACCGTTTCCACGATCTCGCCGGGATCATAGCCCAATTCTTGATAGATCGCTTCCAGCAAATCATGGTTAAACCACTTCTCTTCCACATGACTGAAAAGCGGGGTCGGGGCGCCCTTGCCGCCCTTATAGCTGTAGCTGGCCCAACTCCAAACCGAACACGGCAGAAACGTTCCGTCAGCCAGCACCTGGCTCAAGCCGTAACCGTCACACATCATATTGATCATCCGGGCCTGCTCGCTGCGACCGTCTTCCAGGAGTCTCTGCGCCAACGCCCGGAACCTGCCGACCAGCGCCCGATGGTGAATGCTTTCAAATATGTTGTGCGCGGATAAGGCATTGGTTTCGTAACGCCCGATCAAGGAGTTGCGGATTTTAACACCCAGCTTCTTTCTTTCTTTGGCATAAGTCTTCCAAAGGCGCCCATAGTTTTCAGCGATGATAATATGTCTGACTACAAAGAGCACGAAGCGCAGCTTCAAGAACTCCCCTTTCGTATCCTTGTCCAGGGGTCTGACCACAATCCTGGAAGCAAGCTTGTTGAGATCGGAGATGTTCCCCAGTTTCGCCGTGCCGCCAAGCACTTTCCCGCCAAGTACAAGGGGCTTGATCTCCACCTCAGCCATGCCGTCCGTACGCAAATTGTCCAGCATCCACATAATAGCCGCAGTATCCCCGTACTTCCTGGTCTCCAGCAGGTTGGCCAGACTCACGGCATCTCTTACATCCATGTTGTTAATGAGTTCCCGGGGGGTCTTGTAGCCGGCCGGGAGCATGACATTGAGCGGCGGGAACCGGAGCAGCATTTCCCGTAAGACCTCATCTTTGACGGAAAAAGTTTTG
>DNIT01000117.1:4869-7668 GCA_003489345.1 Pelotomaculum sp.
AAAGTTTTGGGATGATGAAACAGGCGGAAAAGTCCGTCTATGACCTGCCTGGCGCCTTCTTCGGTGTACAGGTTCCCCGGCAGCAGGGATTCCATCGTTTTTTCCAGTTCGCCGACAAACCCGTTCATGAAATGGATGATCGTTTGCGAACCGGCATTTTCCGGCGCTCCCAAACCATCGTGGATGAAACGGCTGAATGCGTCGTGGTAGCGGGACTGAAGACGGTTGAACAATTCCTCTGAAAAGACCACCCGATCTCGCTGTCCCTCTATTTTTTTCGGCAAAATGACGGGTATGCCCGGTATGAATTCCAGGTAGTCGAAAGGGATAATGGGCGGTTTTGTTTCCAGCTTCTTCTTTTCCCACAAGCTCTTAAACTGCTCCCGCAACCTTAGAAAATCTCTTCTTTGCACTTCTTTGGCCGCATCAATTTCACTGGAGACGACGGACTCTTTGTGCTCTAAATGATCCTGATAAATATTAATGCTATCCAATTCTCTCGTTAGAACCTGAATATGTTCAATAAAACTTGTCACCCGCCCGATGAAAGCATACGTGAGTGCGTTCATAATGTCCTCCTTACATACGCCGGCGACAAACCAATATTCATACAGCAGGCGGTAAACCATCCCGGTCCAGGCTTTCCCCGCGACAGGATAATCCTTGTTATAATCTTTAGGAGACGCGAACGCAATGTCCCCGATACCCGTATAGAGGTAGTCGTCATAGATCGGGTTATAAAGGTGGAGGCTGTATTTTTCAAGATAATCCGGATCAAGGAGTGAATAGGCAGGCTGCGGGAGTACATCAATAATCTTGTGGCTGCAGATGTCGGGCATTTTGATGACGACATTGCTGCAAATCCAGTGGTCCTCATCCTTTTTGATACATTCAAACAACGCTCTGGCGCTGTCCCTAAAAGCATCGCTCAGTTTTTCGAGCGTAATTACTTCCAGCCTGACGTCCAGTTCTACTTCGCAAATTTTTTTATTCCAAAGTATGGCCCGGCTTACCATCCAGGGATCGATTCCATATTCTCGTATGGCCCCGGTCCAAAATTTAATTTCAATGCAAAAGTCCTCGACAGTGTCGTGCGATAAGGCATAAATCCCGCTTAAAAACCCTTTAAGACGATACCCGTAAAATACCTCCAGGAGCGGGCTCATGAAAAGACTCCCCAGGAGATCCTCAATGTGGTCACCGTGGAAAGACGTCAAAACAAAGTCATACTCTTTCCGGATGGGCTCGACCAAACGACTGATCCAGTCAGGCTGCGGCACACGCTCTTTGTCTTCCGCCAGATCGGCCGCACAAATCACCAGGTCGGCTTCAAGCGCACTCGCTATCTCCAACATCGCCCTAATGCTGTCGCTCCTGCCATAGCTGCCGGGCGTCACTTGAAATTCAAGGTGGGGAGTCTGCAAATCAAGCTGTTTGATATCTTCCAGCATGCCTGCCGCCAGGGCGTCGCTCGTGCAGATTACCAGGCAATGGCTCAGTTCCTGCAGGTTAGCCAGACCCTCGTCCAAGATTTTCAGCGCTGCCGGCAGGTTTTTCTGATGCCGGTTAAAAGGGAATCCGACGACCAGATTTATTTCATTAAAAGCTTTTGCCTGTTCAACAACATTTTTGATATGATCATAAAAAAGCTTTTCTGATTCTTTAATCTGGTCTATATGCATAAACATACACCCCCGTTGGCAACATGCTTCAGCTCATTTTGTTTAAGCAAATCTGTTTTTCCGCCCCAGGCTCTTGCGCTTGCTGACATCTTTCAAGCATGTTATGGCCAGAGCGAACGATAAGACCGATTCAGCGCCGCTGTTGGCGTTGCTTCCCGTCTCGGTCAAACCGTCCAGAGGATAATCCTCCTCGAAATTATAAACCGGTATCCCCAAACAGTTGCTGCCGAAAAACCAGCCGAAGGCCTTCTTAGCCAGCACATGGTAGTTTTCGTTACGGGTCAGCCGCAGCGCTTCGCAATATGCTTCCACCAGACAAGCAATCTCTATGGGCTGCTGATCAAAAGAAGCCTTCTCATCGCCCTTCGCAAACCAGTTCTTATTTCCCACAACATGAAAGTGGGTTCCGTCATATTGTATGCCGGTGAGAAAGTTTAGGGCCTCCAATGCTGTTTGCAGATACATTTCGTCTTTCAAAATACCGTACGCCATCATCAAAGCATAGGGGACCTTGGCATTGGCGTAGGTAACAGAGGGCTCAAACCATGCCCAGTCAGTGCTTTTATTGTCTTCGTAGAGTTTGACCAGGTAATCCGCCCCTGCCCTGAGCAATGCGCCCGCCTGCACTGCCCCGGGAAATCTTTTCAGGTAGTCGGATAGGCCGCAAACGCTGTAAGCCAGCGCTTTGGGGTAGGTGGACAGAGGCAGTCCCGGCTGCAGATCCGCAATGGCCCGGTCGAATATTTCCTTTGCCAAAATGGTTACAGGCGGGTCATTGCTCAGGGCAACAGCACTACCCAGACCGGTTAATACGCGGCCAAAGGTATCATCACCGCCGTCTTCGTCCAAAATACGCCGGTCATAACCCACAAAATTGTGGAACCGCCCGTTCTCTTTCTGCACATAAAGAAGGAACGCCAGGTATTTCTTGGCCAGTTGATAATAGCGGGGCTCCTGTTCATAGCGGGCCAGCTTCATAATGATCCCCAGCGCCCGCCCCACATCATCTGCAGAATAGCCGTGCTTGAAGTCGGGAATGCCATACTTGGTGTGCTGGAAAATACCGGTATCATCGGTAAGCCGTTCAATCATCGCATATAAATAACGCTTTCTAAAA
>DNIT01000019.1:0-10306 GCA_003489345.1 Pelotomaculum sp.
CTAGTATAGTATAAGAAACCAAAGGGATTAAAGCTGACTAGAGAACTAGAGGCCAAGGGAAAGCTCCGGAAGGAACTCCCGGGCCTTTTTTTATTAGAAGTGTTCTTGTCCCCAATTTGATATTCGTTATGTATTTTAAATAATAAGCTTACTGGTCAACTGGAGGCTGAGGTATTCCGCAAGGAAACTATCTTGGCCATTTTTTTACTTAAAATTTCAAATAGTGATAGTTTCTTTTCATAAAAAGCTTTTAACAGAGGAGGTGAAGAACATTATTCCAAGAGAGGCAAGTCGTTTTTCAGCAAATGATATGTCGGAGATTAGCTTATTGCCAGTAAATGGGATAGCTGGAACTGCCAAAAAAAGGATAATTAGTGTATTTGAAAAATCTATAGCGATATTGTCCGTCGTTTTTTTATGGCAATTATTGCCTAGTTATGGTTTTGTTGATACTTTTCTATTGCCGCCTTTTATTACAGTGCTTGAGGAAACTTGGCAGCTATTTTTAACCGGTGAAATGTTCGAACATTTAGCCGCTAGCCTTACGCGTTCTTGCATTGGGTTCACTATTGCCATAGGGTTTTCTATTCCCATGGGTTTTTTGATGGGTTGGTTTAAACGTTGCGAACACATAGCAGACCCATTACTCCAGGCAGGGCGAAATACTTCAACTTTAGCCCTTTACCCGGTATTTATGCTTATTTTTGGAATAGGTGAAGTTGCCAAAGTAGCTATTATTGTATGGGGGACCATATGGCCTACGTTGCTTAACACAATAAGTGGCGTGAAAAATGTTGACCCCCATTTGGTCAAACAAGCTCGGTCAATGGGGATATCAAAATTTGCATTTTTTTTAAAAGTTGTTTTTCCCGCAGCTTTACCTCCGATAGTAACAGGATTAAGGCTCAGTGCATCTACTGCTCTATTGATATTGGTGGCAGCTGAAATGATTGGCGCCAATAAAGGGCTGGGCTTTATGATTTTTTATTATCAGGCTAAATATGCAATACCATTGATGTTTGGAGGCATTCTTGTTATAGCGGTATTAGGGTCTATTGTTAATTATTTGCTGGTTCGTTTGGAAAAACGCGTTACGTTTTGGCGGGAAGATGTTGTCAAATAAAAATGTTAGGGAGCGTGATTGTTTTGAAGAAGTTGTTAGTAGTTAAAATTGTAGCTGTATGCTTAATATTTATTGTTTTGGTTTTTATTAATGGCTGCTCAAATGGCAAGACGACAGGTACAGCAGGTACTGGGACGGATGCCGCCCCGTTTGTAATAAAGCACTGGCATAGTACTAGCCAAACAACTCCACAATATTTTTGGATTGCCCACGAATTGGGTTTTGACGCTGAAGAAAACTTGAATTTTGTAGATGTGGGAGCTTTGCCTGCTACCGAAGTTTTAGCAGCCACAGTTGCTGGCACGATTGATGTGGGAGGGTTACACATTAATAGAACAGTAGCTGGCATTGCTGCAGGTGCTAAAGTTAAATGCGTGGTAGCAAATACGGAGACCACGCAAGAGTATCCGCATATGGTATTTATCACCAAAGAAACCAGCCCCATCAATACTGCTCAGGATTTCAAAGGCATAAAATTAGGATTAACAAATTATGGCGGATGCCATGAGGGGATACCCAATGCATGGTTGTTAAAAAATGGCATAAGCGACCCCAAAAATTTTTACGAAGTCGTTGTATTCCCTTCAGAGGCCAAAGCAGTGCAAGCACTTGAACAAGGAGATGTTGATGCAGTAGGGTTTCATAAAGATCCTGAGTGGGTAAAGGATCGAGGCGGCTTAAAAATAATTTTTACAGACTATGATGTATGGGAAAGTCTAGGCGGAGCTACTCCGTTTTACTTTACAGAAAAATTCATTGAAGAACATCCCGATGAGGTCAGGCGTTTCGTCAAAGTTATGGCCAAAACGAACAATTGGATTAACGAAAACCTTGATCAAGCAAGAGAAATCACTGCTAGAATCGCGAATGTTGATGTTAAAAGTATTGGAAAAGTATACTATACTCCCGATGGTGTTATAGATCCGGAAACGATTCAGGTATGGATCGATTTGCTGATTGAAGCTGGAGAAATTAAACCGGGCTCAGTAAACCGAGAGCAAATGTATACCAATGAATTTAATGAACTAGCCAAAAAGTCTTGAACAAGTGCGATCTTTTATTTTTTGGGGACAACGAGGTTAAATCAATGTTAAAGAACATGATGAAACAGTTGGGAACAGGTTTGGAATCAATAAGCGCGGTTTTGGGTGTATTATTCCTTTGGGAATTATTGCCGAGGCTGGGCTTAGTAAGCATTAAAGTGCTGCCGCCTTTTAGTGTCGTGTTCAGTAAATTTATAGAAATGGTCATTTCCGGCGAGCTGTTGAGCCATACAGCGATCAGTCTGGAAAGGGCTTTTGGCGGGTTCATTGTTTCTGTAATCGTAGCTATACCTTTGGGTTTTTTATTAGGATGGTCGCAGCGGGCGGAGCGAATCATAGACCCTCTGGGGCAACTTTGCCGGAATACGGCAACCCTTGCTATGTACCCATTGTTCATACTGATTTTCGGGTTGGGGGAATTAGCCAAAGTGGCTATTATTTTCTGGGGTGCGGTATGGCCGATACTTCTGAATACTATCGAAGGTGTGCGGACTGTTGACCCTTTGCTGGTCAAATCTGCTAGATCCATGGGGATATCGAAGTTAGCGCTTTTTGTAAAAGTCATTCTTCCTATGGCATTCCCATTGATGTTTACTGGCATCCGCTTAGCTGCCTCCCGTGCAGTAATAATCTTAGTGGCGGCGGAAATGATTGGTGCTAATAAAGGTTTGGGGTATTTGGTCTTCCATACAGAAGCCCATTACATGATCAGTGAAATGTATTCTGCCATAATCATGCTCATCATTTTAGGCGTGTTAATTAATTATACTCTGGTGGCTTGCGAAAAAAGAATCAACCACTGGAAAGAACAGATTACTGAGGTATAAAGTCGAGAAGGTATATCGAAGAAAAATGAGGTGATTTTACGTGTATTTGCGAGACATTATTGAACAAAACCTGGTAGCAGGGTTACAGGGCCCCAGAGTATTGGGCATCGATATTGGTTCCCGGACGGGAAAAGCAGTTCTTATCGATGGCGAACAGTATTTCACGGCTATGAGCCCTACGGGGATAGAAATGCAGGAAACAGCTGACGAACTTTTGGATGAAATTTTGGAAAAATCAGGGCTACAGCGCTCAGATATAGACTATGTGGTGGGAACCGGATACGGCAGAATAGCATTGAATTTTGATGATATCCCTACCCGAGTTGTAACCGAAATATCTTGCCATTCTATGGGCTATCATTATCTGCATCCTCAAACCAAAACTATTATTGATATTGGAGGGCAGGATTCAAAAGCCATCAAAGTAGATCCGGAAACTGGTAAAGTGGTTGAGTTTGTCATGAATGACAAATGTGCGGCCGGAACCGGTCGTTTCCTGGAACGTATAGCAAATTTGCTGGATCTGAGCATTGATGAATTGGGCAGCGAAGCAGTGAAATCGACAGACCCTATCTTAATAAGCAGCCAGTGCGTCGTTTTTGCCGAATCAGAAGCCATATCCCTGCGGGCGAAAGGTGAAGCCCGGGAAGATATTGCCGCCGGCATTCATTTTGCTACTGCCCGCCGGGTCTGCAGCCAGCTCAAACGGGTTGGTTTGGAGCCGGATCTTGGTTTTTCGGGCGGGGTCTCTAACAACGTGGGTATGAAGAAAGCTCTAGAGGAATTATTAGAAGCGCCGATTGTCGATGTCAAACTGGATACTATTTTTGCCGGGGCCCTGGGAGCGGCAATATATGCCCGGGAATTCCATGTATCCGCAGCGGAATCGCCGAAAACGGAGGATGATCTGTTTTCTCTTGACTTGACCGATTTGGAGAACCGGATAGCAAAACGTCAGGAGGCAATAATCAATGGCTCCGGTGATAAGAAAAAGATAGGCTATCTCTGCAACTATACGCCACCTGAATTGCTAAACGCAGTTGGAGCTGATGCAATCAGGATGTTTAAAGCCGGCAGTACCCAGGAGGTCGCCAGTGGCGAACAAATAACGCAGAGCGTATATTGCGATTTTAGCAAAAGCATTTTAGGCACTTTTGCAGAAAAAGATCCCCTCTACACCGCGCTAGATAAAGTTTATACCTTTTATACTTGCGATTGCATCAAAATGGTGGGCGAAGCGATTGGGGACTTTTTTACCCCCTCGGATGTTTTCAATTTGCCTAGGCTCCGCCATAATGTAATTTCACAGGATTTCTACCGGGATGAGATTCTTTATTATAAGCAAGATTTAGAGAAATTTTGCGGGCGTGAGATTACCACTGAGGAAGTGCGAAAGCAAATAAAGCTGTTTAACCAGATCCGTTTGACTTTGCAAAAAATATCGGAATTACGAAAGCGAGACAACCCGCCATTAACCGGAGCCGATTTCTTGGAATTGGTCAAAGGCTATTATTACTTGCCGCCGGAAGAACTGCTGGAACTGTACCAGGGGATATATGCCAAACTGTCGCAGGTCCCGGATCAAGGGGAAAGGAAAATCCGATTGATGATGTCAGGCGGGATTGTGGCTGATGGCGACCGCCGGTTATTGGAATTGGTTGAGCAAGATATTGGTGCCCGGGTAGTGGTGGAAGACCACTGCACTGGTTTTAGAAGCATTGATTATCTGATCAGCGAAGAGGAAGATCCCTATCAAGCATTGGCTTATGGTTATCTCCAGAAACAACCCTGCGCACGAATGAAACCATTGCAGGAACGGTTGGACTTATCTGGGCGGTTGGCTTTGGATTATAAGGTGGATGGGGTTTTGTTCGTCTATCTCAAGTTTTGTCCTTGCTATGGCCAGACCAAACATGATTTTTTCAGGCATTATCAAAAACTGGGTCTGCCAATATTGGAGGTTCCCATCGACTATTCCAGAAGCGACCAAGGCCAGTTAAAAACCAGGCTAGAAGCATTTATTGAAGTGCTAGGTGAAAGAGGGGTAAAAGCAAGTGCAATTTGAAGATGTAAAAAATGCGCGCGATTATATCGTATACAGCCAAGGCATGCATAGCTACTCCAAGGCAATCACAAAGATGATGGATCTCTATCTTTCTTATGTCCCTTATGTGGAAAGAGCGCACCAAGAGGGAAAGAAAGCTATATTTTGTTCGGCTCTTTACCCCACTACCTGGGAGGCGCCTCTTCTGTACGCGTTGGATACGATTCCCTATGCCACTGGGGAGATAGGCCGTTTAAGCGACTTTAGAGTTATGCAGATTGCCGAAGATTATTACCAATTTCCCATTGAAACTTGCTCCATGGTCAAATGTCTGGTTGGCCAGTGGCATATACGAAAGGACGATCCTGGGGCGGTAAAGCGTATCTTGGGAGTGAGCTCAGGCTGCGAACCCTTTAATATGGCTTGGGAGACCATGAAAATGCAAGGGTTTGACGTCCATAATCCCGATGTAATTTACCGGGCAAAGGGCGTAGATGGAGAACGGTTGGAGAACCTGATAAAGTTTTTTATTAGACAGTTGTATAGAACCATTGAATGGGTATCCGGTAGCAGAGAATTCGATGAAGAAAAGCTCCGTTTGGAGATCCAGCGCAAAAACCGATTGTTGGAAAAGATGCGCAAGGTTTTGGAGCTAAGGTTGAAACGCCCTTATTATATCCGTAGCTTGCCTACCATATTGATATTAAATAGTGGTGTAGCCAATTATTTTGCCAGGCCGGAGGAATTTGAGGCAACTTTGGATTTGCTAATAGAGGAACTGGAAAACATACCGGTGGATGAAGAAGAAAATAAAAAGGTTATTCCCCTGCTCTGGGTGGGGACCACCGCGCAAGAATTTGGCATCTACGAAGCGATTGATCAGGCCGGGGGGGCCCTTTTGGGGTTCCGCAGTTCCCCTAATAAGCTATTCCGGGAAGATGTGCCTCCGCTAGAAGCGATAGCCTATTACTTATATGATAACCAGCGCGCCGGTGCCGAGATCTATATGCGTAGATTTCTCGATGAGGAATTAGGGCGGATCAATGCTCGAGGTATGATCCTGTATGGGATTATTGGCTGCTCTTATAACAGCGTTGAGCGGGAAATGCATCGAAATTACTTCCACCAGAAAGGTATTCCCAGCATCAACCTTGAAGGCGCCTTTCAGTTAGGAGGGCCTACAGGGCAAGTCCTTACCCGAGTCAAGGCTTTCACAGAAATGTTGTCCTAAATGACTAATGAAAGAAAGGTGAAAACAAGTGAAAACATATGCCGAGGTTTTTGATGAAGGACTTAAGTCTGAATGGCAAAATGAAGCGGTGCTGGGTATTGACATAGGATCGCGGACAGGTAAAGCAGTCTTGCTGGCGGAAGGGATGGTCTATACAGCTATTGTCCCTACCGGGGTCTATTCGCAAGAAACCGCTGACCGCTTGTATAAAAAATTGCTTAAAGAATCGGGAATCGAATTGCCGGAAATCAAATATATCGTAGGCACCGGCTACGGCCGTATTGCTCTGAATTTTGGTCAAACGCCCCTTAAAATAATAACAGAAATATCGTGCCACGCTATGGGCGCTCATTATTTAGATGCTGATGTTCAGACCATTGTAGATATTGGTGGACAGGATTCCAAAGCTATCAGAGTAAATCCCAGGAACGGTAAAGTTGTGGAATTCATAATGAATGACAAATGCGCTGCCGGGACCGGTATATTTTTAGAAAAGGCAGCTCTTCTACTGGGTTTAAGTGTAGAGCAATTTGGCCCGGAAGCCCTAAAGTCTGACCAACCTGCCGATGTTAGCAGCCAATGCGTAGTTTTTGCTGAATCGGAAGTAATTTCTTTGAAGGCCAAGGGCGTCCAGCGGGCGGACATAGCGGCCGGAATTCATCTGGCCACTGCTCGCCGCGTAAAAAATCTACTCAACCGTATTGGTCTGCAACCGAATCTTATTTTTACCGGAGGCGTATCTAAAAACCAGGGCATGAAGAAATCCCTTGAAGAACTCCTCAGACACCCAATTGCTGAGGTAAAGCTGGACACTATTTACGCGGGGGCTTTGGGAGCTGCTATACTGGCCCAAAAAAGTCTGCGGGAAGAGACCGGGCTTACGAGTAGAAGTGTTTCTTAATAGATCAAATTCCATGTATGGTTTCCCAGTGCGCAGAGGAGACTTCATAAAATATCATCCCATCTGCGCTTTTTCTCCAAACAATGAGGTGGTTGTGAAATTCCTCGATCCTCTAAAGGAGTGTGATAGCACTCCCCAGATCCCGGATTTCTCCCGTTAGTCTGGATGCCGTAGTACCGTCGCGCTTCTCACCTCTGAGAACTGCCTCTTTGTCCAGGGTCCAGTCAACCTGGCCCGAGGCGATCTCCTTGAGATGCCGCCACCTACATTTTATTTTCTTATAGCAAATACTTTGGTAATGGAGGTGTGATGTATATGAGTTTATTGGAGGATAGAATAGTTCCCGGGCGGGAAGAACGTGTCGGCGCCTGCATGGCTTACGGTGGTACAGCTTGCGGCTTGGGTAAAGCAGATAGAGCTTGCCTGAAAAATCAAAACCGTAGTTTTTCCCAGGCAGGTCTATGTCAGGCACTACCTGTTCTGGGGATGCTGCTGACCCTGCCGGAAACAGCGGTGGTCGTTCACGGGGCAATCGGTTGTGGTTCGACCGGGTTCGGATCAAATATTAACATCCGTTTACGCCACGTGCAGAGGGGTAACCTCAATGCCCGCGACGGTATTTGGGTATCCACAAACCTTACGGAAAGCGATGTCATTCATGGTGGCGGACTAAAGCTGGAACAGACGGTCCTGGATACTTACGAACGTTTTCACCCCAAGTCCATTATTGTACTGCAGACTTGCGCCCCCTCTATTATCGGAGATGACCTGGACAGCGTCATCAGTTTGGTCAGGGAAAAACTGGATATCCCTATCCTGGCATCCCACTGCGAAGGGTATAAAACAAAGATATGGGCTACCGGATACGATGTGGCTTTTCATGCGATTGTGCACGGTTTTATAGAAAGCGACAAGGAAGGCCGGCCACCCTGTAAGCAGGGCCGGAAGGCTGGTGAGAGGCCCCTTGTAAATATTATCAATTTGGCTTCGGTGGGGCAGCCGGACGAAGAAGAGATAGAAAGGCTGCTTCATGCAATCGGCATTGATGTAAACATCGGGCCGAATTTTGCCACTAGAGAATCTATCCGCAATATGACCCAGGCTGATCTTACGGTCAGCGTCTGCCCGACGCATGACGACTACTTCGTGGAATATCTCAATCAGGAGTACGGGATTCCCTTCGTCTTAAAAGATATGCCGATTGGTTTAGCCAATACCAGAACCTGGCTTTTGGATATTGCCGGCCATTTCGGTCTGGAAGCGAAAGCCGAAGCTTTTATTGAGGAAGAGACAGCCAAAGTATTAAAGGCGGTGGCCAGGTTCCGGCCGATCCTGGAAGGGAAAAGAGTTTTTTTGAGTGCCGGCGAATTCCGTGCCCTGGTTACGGGCGCTCTTTTTCAAGAACTGGGGATGGAGGTGGTTGGTGTAAGGTCCTATCACCATGACGATTTTGGCCGGGAGTTCTATGGGAAACTGGTCGAAGCCCAGCAAGGCAAGGATTTTCATGTTGATATCGCAAACTTCCAGCCCTTTGAATTAACGAACCTGTTGCAGAAAATCCAGCCGGACTTGTTTGTAGGGCATATAAATGATAATGTCTGGGCTGCCAAGCTGGGGTTGCCGGTGGTGACCATCTTTCGGATATTTGACTACTACATCGGCTACCGGGGCTTTTACGAAGTGGCCAAGAAAACTGCCCGAATCTTATTGAACCCGGCTTTCAACCGTAATCTTAGCAAGAATGTAAGCAATCCCTATAAACAAGAATGGTATCATGAAAATCCCTTTAAGTACATCAAAACCGGAGAAGCTTTGACTTCCGGGGAAGTTGCCGGCCAGGCTTAAAATTGAATTTCATAAAGGAGCGGTGCAGTAATGAGCAGCTATATTGAAAGACCGCGTTACCAGTGTGCCCTGGGTGGCGCCCTGGCCACCATTAATTCCATCAACCGGGCAGCGGCTATTGTGCATGCTGCTCCAGGTTGCGCAGCCAGCGCAGATGGCGCGGCCACCGTAGGTAGCGGTTACTGGGGCGCAGGCTATTGTGGGGGGAGGGCGATACCCAGTTCTAATATTCTGGAAAGGGAAATCATTTTCGGAGGGGAAAACAGGCTATCAGAACAGATCGAGAGTACCCTGTCAATTATTGACGCCGGCCTCTTTGCTGTTATCACCGGCTGTATGACGGATATTATCGGTGATGATGTCAAAGGAGTGGTTGCGCATTTTCAAAAAAAAGGGGCCCCGGTGGTGGTTGCTGAAACGGGGGGATTTAAAGGCGATTCAGCCAAGGGGTATGAGTTCATCCTCGAAGCTTTTATTACGCAGTATGTGAAAAAAAATTTGCCGAAAAACCCCCGGCTGGTTAATCTGATTGGTCTGGTTCCAACGCAGGATGTTTTTTGGAGGGGTAATCTAATTGAATTAAAACGGGTCCTTGCGGATTTGGGATTGGAGGCAAATACTTTCCTGACCCCTTTTGACCGGCTGGATTCGTTACGAAATGCGTCTCAAGCCGCCCTCACCATTGTCCTTTCCGATGTGCATGGGCAAAAGGCTGCACGGGTCTTTGAAGAGGTGCACGGCATACCATTTATTACCGCGCCGTTGCCTATCGGTCCTGCGGCTACCAGTGATTTCCTTGTCCAGGTGGCTAACCGGATGGAAATCAGTGAGAAAGTCCTGGATGAGGTTATAAGGAAAGAAAACAACTGGTATTACAGTTTCATGGAAAATGTGGCTGATATTTATAATGATCTGGACCTACAGCGAAATGGCGTAATTATAGGTGACAGCAACTATAGCTATGCCCTGACCAGGTTTATCACCGACGACCTGGGCTGGATTCCTTATTTTGTTGCGGTCACGGATCAACTGGATGAAGATGAACAGTTTAAAGTCAAAGACCGGTTTGATCATATCGCCCCCGAACTGCGGCCAAAGGTGATTTTCGAAACTGATACCAGCCGGATTGCCATCAGGCTAAGGGATGATTTGACCAGCCATGCCGATCCCTATAGTTCACCGATAAATCCGGCTTTTGTACTGGGCAGTACGCTGGACAGGCCTTTGGCGTTTGAGCTAAAAGCCGGGTTTCTCAGTGTCACCTATCCTGTAACGAACCGGGTTGTTACCGA
>DNIT01000019.1:10397-11865 GCA_003489345.1 Pelotomaculum sp.
CCAGGCCTATGCCGGGTATCGTGGGGGAATTCGCCTGGCCACAGATATTTTGAGTGTATTGTTGAGTAATCGGTAAAAGCGATTAAAAGGCTGCCAGAGTCAGAAACAATAAAATTTTTAAATTTGTATTTAGTTAACTGGAGGTGTCCAAGGCCAAAGAGATAAACCCCAGAATTAAAATAGCCATACATTTGCTACCAAGACAAAACCATAATCTGGTTGCGCCTGCCAGCAAAGGGTGGCTGATAGAAGTAGAGCACCCTGATTGTCCGCTATAGACGATATCAAAAATCCATGTATAATTTTAAAAATTATATTGACAAAAAATATATATTCAAATAGTATTATATAAAACCAATAAAACATATAAATATACTAATGTATCTAAATCAATATGCTTAATTACATTCAGGCTGATTAGAAAACTGAAGGCTGTGAATAGTTGTAATCTGCAATTATTTCACAGTCTTTTTGGTCATCAAAATTACAGATTAACAGCTGTAGCCTGGCAATAAAAATATGTTGTATATTCAGGGTCAGGATAATTATCCCTGGATGGAACGCAGCAGCGATGTGAGCAATTAATAAATTTTACGGGAGGGTTTATAATGACTTGTAATGCCAGCAGTAATCAAAATTCGAACAAAGGTATCTTAGACAACGTTAAGGAGTACATCGGAAAAACAAAATGGGTGATTCTATCTACTGTAACCCAGGAGAATCTGCCGGCGCTCAGGACACTGGGCTCAATTGTCAATGATGACCTGAATATCTATTTTTCGACAGGCAAGAACACCGCGAAGGTGGCACAAATTGAATCTAATCCGTTTGTGACCTTACTCTTCCAGCACGAAGGGCAGGAACTAGCCACATTCATCAATGTAACCTACACAGGAAAAGCAGAAAAAGTTAGTAGCGAACAAGAGCTTGCCAAGGCCATAGCGTTGTTGAGTAATCGCAGTCCCAGGTTTAAAGAAAGAGCAGAAAAGGGACAACTGGATGAGACAGCCATTTTCAAGGTTGAACCCGTGCGTATCAAATATCTTGATTATAGCCAGGGGATTGGCCCGGCGGCAGTACAAGAAATTGTTCTATAAACTTTGAGTAATTGGATAGCAAATTGCCGACTGGAAAACTAGAGGCCATATTCACAGAGGGATGAATGTGGCCTCAAGTTATTTTAGCTTTATAGGTTTACTGGAGGTATTAAGATGAGTAAATTTGTTGAACGACCGAAGTATGTATGCGCCCTTGGCGGCGCTATCGGTACGCTCAAAGCACTGCCGCGGACAGTACCCATCCTGCATGCTGCAACAGGTTGCGGCGGTAATGTGGCTACTTCTCTAAACCAGGCGGCAGGTTACCTGGGAAGTGGGTATTGTTCCGGTCAAGCCTTACCAAGCACCAACGTTTATGAAAAAGAAATTGTTTTTGGAGGTGAAGACAGGCTTACAGAACAAATTGAGAA
>DNIT01000019.1:12021-13040 GCA_003489345.1 Pelotomaculum sp.
ACATTAAAAATTCCGTCAGGAAATTTCAAGACAGGGAGGTCCGGGTGCTTGGAGCGGAAACTGGCGGCTTTCGCGGTAACTTCTACAAGGGTTATGAAATTGTCTTAAAAACGCTTTTTGGAAATTTTGTTGAAAAAAAAGAGGAAAATGATAGTAAAATTGTAAACATATGGGGTGTTGTTCCAATTCAGGATGTCTTTTGGAAAGGGAATCTCTCTGCTTTAAAAAAGCTGTTGGGTGAATTGGGTTACAGGGTAAACACTTTTTTTGGAACGGGAGAAACTTTGGACAATCTGAAAAATTCCGCTGCGGCTTCACTGAACATTGTCGTATCTGAAACGTTTGGTGTCGAAGCCGCCCAAGTCTTTGAAGAAGTACACGGTGTTCCATACATAACTGTACCTTTCCCAATTGGTGATCATGGGACGGAAAACTTTTTAAAGACCGTGGGAAATGCGTTGGGAATAGAAAAAGCGTTTGTTGAGAAAGTGATCCGGGAAGAAAAGGCTTATTACTACAGCTTTTTTGAAAGAATCGCTGATGTGTACAGTGATCTTGACTTGCAGCGATATACGACGGTTGTCGCCGACTCCAATTATGCACAGGCCTTGACCAGGTTTTTAACCGATGATTTGGGATGGCTGCCGGAACTGGTAGTCATAACTGATTTTTTGACTGAAGAGCAGGAAGATAAGGTGAGAAGCTGTTTTACAAACTTTGAGTCAGGTTTGGACCCGGAAGTGGTCTTTGATACGGATGCTTCCAATGTCGGAAAATACATTAGCAAGCATTGGGGGCAAAGCAGCGGTCAAAGATATTTTGAAGGGTTCAACCCCGGGTTTATCCTGGGCAGCGCCATGGAGAGAGATGTGGCGGAAAAGCTGGGGGTACCGCAGCTTTCAGTAAACTACCCGATATCAAACCGGGTGGTGTTGGACAGGGAATACGCGGGGTATACGGGGGCGTTGCGTTTAACCGAAGATATATTGAGTATTCTGGTCGGCAACAGATAAAAGGAG
>DNIT01000019.1:13239-16621 GCA_003489345.1 Pelotomaculum sp.
GTAAGTGGATTTTATCAAAGAAAAGGCGCCGCCGATTCGTGAAGACAGATTGGCTGCCTGTCAAGCTTATGGAGGGTCGTGCTGCGACCTTTCCAGGGAATCAAAAAAGGGATGCCTGTATGGCAGCAAAAGGACATTTTCCCAGAGCCAGGGCTGCCAATTGAGTCTCAGCCTGGCCATCTTAAATACAATTAGAAACTCTGTTATCATTGTGCACAGTCCCATCGGCTGCGGCGCCAACCTGTTGGCGCAAGCAGGAATTTCCAAGGGGTATCAGAAGCTCAGGGATCCCAACGCCATAGGTCTGCGCTGGATTAATACTAACCTTGATGATCTGGATGTCATCAACGGTGGGGAAGAAAAACTGAAGTCAGCTATCCTGTATGCGGACAAGGAATTCCGGCCCAGCGCGATAATTGTCATGAACAGTTGTGTCCCGGCACTGATTGGTGATGACATTGACACTCTTATAGATACTGTGCAAAAACAGGTTGAGGCTAAAATTGTGCCGGTACACTGCGAAGGGTTTAAAACGAAAATACAGGCTACAGCTTATGATGCCGTTTATCATGGTATTCTAAGAACTCTGGTCGGTAAGGAGCAAGAGGACGAAATACCCATAATTCCCGATGAATTGGAGGAGATAAAGAGAAAATACGAAATCAGCCGTACCGTAAACATTTTGAATGTTTCCTCCATGAGCCGCATCGATGAAGAAGAATTGGTTAAGTTGCTGAGGGCGCTGGAACTTAACGTAAGGATATTGCCCTGCTACGCGCATCCGGATGATTTTGCGGATTCCTATGAGACGGCATTGAATGTAAGCATCTGTGCTACTCATGATGACTACTTTGTTGAACATATGAAATCAAAATATAATATTCCTTTTATTCTAAGGACAATTCCCATAGGGATATCCAACACCAACAAGTGGCTCCTCGATATTGCGAAGTTTTTTGGTATTGAAGCCCAGGCCCAAAAGTTGATCGATTACGAGGTTAAAGAGTTAAACAGCGCCCTGAAGCCATACCGGGAGTTTTTGAAAGGGAAAACCGCTTTTCTGGGGGGAGGGGAAATACGCATTTTAACGACAGCGGAACTGCTGCATAGCCTGGGATTGGAAATACTCGGCCTGCGTGGTTTCCACTTTGACCGTTACGGAGAAGGGCTTCTGGATGAACTCCTGGAGGAAATTCCCGCAAGCGAAAAGGCTATTATCAACATTGGAACCGGTCAACCTTTCGAGCAGGCCAACCTTTTAGAAAAGCTGCAGCCGGATGTGTTTGTCGGACATCCGGGTGGCAACGGGTGGGCCAATAAACAGGGTATACCGGTGTTTCCGTTATTCGGGCAGGCGTACAATTACATGGGCTATGTGGGCGTTTTTGAGGTCGCCAGAAGACTTACCCGTTTACTGAAGAACACCAGTTACAGCAGAAATATAGTGAAACACGCGCAGCTTCCGTACCGCAAGGACTGGTATGCCCAGGACCCGTTCATTTATATAGAAAAGGGCGCGGCAATGTAATGAAAGATGATCCGAAGAGAAGGGTTATCCGGATATAAAATGAAAATCTAAGAATTAAGGAGATATTTTAAAATAATAGATGATTATTAAGGGAGTGGTAAGATGCCGGAAAAGAGTATGATTGCGTTGGGAACAAATAAATATGCTTTTTCCTCACGGCAGGGGAAAATCGAGATAAAGAATGTCAGCCGTACTTTTACTATCAGACGGAACAGCAATGGAGGAAAGGAAGATTTCACGGCGCTGCAAAATGTTAATCTTACGGTCTATCAAGGAGAATTTTTAACGATTGTGGGCCCCAGCGGCTGCGGCAAATCGACCTTGCTGGATATTATCGCCGGACTGGCCAAACCCAATTCCGGCGAGATATACATTGATAATAAACTGATCACGAAACCTGATCTGGATCGCGGGATCATCTTGCAGGGGTACGCCTTGTTCCCCTGGAGAACAGTAAGGAAAAATGTTGAATTCGGGCTGGAAATTAAAAAAGTTCCCAAAAACCAAAAAAAAGATATCAGCCAGACCTATATCGATCTGGTAGGCTTGCAGGGATTTGAAGACCGGTATCCGCACGAGCTGTCCGGCGGGATGAAACAGAGGGTGGCCATAGCGCGGGCCCTGGCCTACGATCCCGAGGTGCTGCTTATGGATGAACCCTTTGCGGCTGTTGACGCGCAGACCAGAGAAATTCTCCAGGATGAACTGCTGAGAATTTGGGAGGAGACCAACAAGACAATTATTTTCGTTACCCACAGTATAGATGAAGCGGTGGCGTTGGCCGACAGGGTTGCGGTGATGTCGACAAATCCCGGAAGAATAAAGGAAATTGTGGAAGTAAAGCTTCCCAGACCGAGACGCGTAAACGATGTAAAATCATCTACGGATTTTAGCTGGATGCGTCATAAAATATGGGAACTGCTCCAGAATGGAGAAAAAGAAAGCAGAAAAGATGTTGCCTGGCAGGGCAAGCAGTTGGTTGAAGAAATTTCCACTGATGTAGTTATATAGTGGTTTTAGCTAAATGGAAATAGTACAAACGAGCCTCCTTTTTTGGCGTAGATGTTTAAAAGTAGGTGAGGTCAGGTGCTGGAGAATGCTACCATAAAAGTATACGGAATGACCTGCACTCTGTGTTCGGCGACAATTGAAGCCAGTGTTGAAAAACTGAAAGGCATCCAGAAGGTAAATGTCAGCTATGCCACCGAAAAAGCCCTGCTGCAATACGATTCATCGGTAATCCAGCTTGAGGAAATCACAAAAATTATTCAAAAATTGGGGTTCTCAGTTGAAGAAAATGAGTCTGAGGCTGCAGCGGGCGGACTTCCCCGCAGCGTCATAGAAAGGAACAAGTTAAGAAACCAGTTTATCATCTCCGCCGTTTTGAGCGCTCCCCTGCTCCTGGCTATGCTCCTGGGCGGCCTGGGATTTTGCCATGACACCTTTGACCCGGCTTCCACCACCAGGTGGGGCCTGTTCGTGGAAAACTTGAGGTTCAGGGCGGCCGTACTCCATGACTGGAGGCTGCAGCTGGCCTGCGCCACGCCGGTCCAATTCCTGATCGGGTACAAATTTTACAGAAACGCGTTCTATTCATTAAAGTTTAGAAAGGCCACCATGGACCTGCTGGTAGCCCTGGGGACCACCGCCGCGTACTTTTACAGCCTGTACACCGGGCTTTTTGATACCTACCTTTATCAATTCGGCATGAAAGACATCTATTTTGAAGCTTCGGCCACAATTATTACGCTGATCCTGTTGGGAAATTATCTGGAAGCCATCGCCCGGGGAAGAACATCCACGGCCATCCAGACCCTGATGGGGCTGAAGCCAAAAACAGCCAGAATTATCAGG
>DNIT01000019.1:16817-17894 GCA_003489345.1 Pelotomaculum sp.
GGTCCGGCCCGGTGAAAAGATTCCCGTTGACGGGGTTGTGCTGGAAGGCAACTCAAGCGTTGATGAATCGATGCTGACCGGAGAAAGCATTCCCATCGATAAACAGGCCCATGACCTTGTCACCGGGGCGTCCATCAATAAAAACGGCGCCTTGAAAATAAAAGCTGTTAAAGTGGGTAACGAAACAGTCCTGGCCCACATCATCGCCCTGGTGGAGGAAGCCCAGTCAAGCAAGGCGCCCATACAAAAAATGGCGGATACGGTCTGTTCATATTTTGTTCCCGCGGTGATTTTAACCTCTGTGCTGACTTTTTTGACCTGGTTTTTTGTCATTTATGAGGGCCAGGTATTTTTGCTTGACAAAGCAATTATATACGCGGTGGCGGTGCTGGTGGTATCGTGCCCCTGTGCCCTGGGCCTGGCTACTCCCACGGCCGTTATGGTCGGCATGGGGAAGGGGGCCCAAAACGGCATATTAATAAAAAATGGCCAGGCGCTGGAGAAAGTATGCCGGATCAAGGCGGTGCTGCTAGATAAAACAGGGACCATCACCACCGGCCAGCCGGAAGTAACGGATATTTTGCCGGTCCATGGTGATGGTGCAGAGTTAAGTCCGGCGGAAGTATTGAAAATTGCCGCCATTGCTGAGAAAAAATCCGAACATCCCCTTGGCGCGGCCATCTATAAGAAATACAGGCAGACCACTGAGAATGAACCGGAAGACGCCGAATCCTTTGAAGCCATTCCCGGTAAAGGGGTTTACGCCCAGGTGGGGGAAAGAAGGGTTTTGATCGGCACTGAGAATTTAATGGCTGAATCTGGCATAAAAACAAGCGCTTACCGGGAGACCATCTCCCTGCTGCAGAACGAAGGGAAGACCCTGACTTTTGTCTCCATCGGGGGAAAATTGGCGGCGATTATAGCCCTTATAGATGAAGTCAAAGCCAATTCGAAGGAAGCCATCGCGTTGCTGAATAAAATGGGCGTCGAAGTCTATATGCTCACCGGTGACAATAAAAAAACGGCCGCCGCCATTGCCGCCAAAGTGGGCATAAAGAATGTACTGGCGGAAGTGCT
>DNIT01000019.1:18054-18357 GCA_003489345.1 Pelotomaculum sp.
GCGGCGGATATCGGTTTCGCCGTGGGGACAGGCACCGATGTGGCCATAGAGACCGGCGACATTGTATTGCTGAAAGACGATCTGATGACCGTGCCCGCCGCCATAAAACTATCCTTTGCCACAATGCGGACCATTAAGAGAAATCTGTTCTGGGCCTTTATCTATAATAGTATCGGCATTCCGGTAGCAGCGGCGGGGTATTTAAGTCCGGTGGTAGCCGCGGCCGCCATGGCCTTAAGCTCGATCTCGGTATTGCTGAATTCGCTGAGCCTGAAAAGGTTTAAACTGGCTCAGGCCGGGTAA
>DNIT01000019.1:18527-25350 GCA_003489345.1 Pelotomaculum sp.
AAAGGGGACACACCTCTGCTTTTTTGGTAATATTTTACCGACGAGGAATGTCCCCAACTCATTCCGCGAAAACCTGAACCGTAATAGGATGTGAGTTGAAGGCGGTCCAATTTCGCCCGAAGCAAGCTCGTAGTTTACTAGACGCGAAGTAGAGGAGAAGCGGGTTCAACATCATGCACGACTTTGTCTACAACCTGATAAGTGATTTAAAGAGTTATGGAGTGTGTTTTTTATGCCTGACCTGGTAGACACTTCTTTAAAAAATGCCGGCGGCAAAGCCGGCTTAAAGCGAGGCAGGAATTGGAGACCCATCGGCAGGCTGTCGGCAGGGATGATCATGGTCCTGGTTGTTTATTTTGGTTTAAAGACTTTTTGGCATTTTGACCTGCTGCAGCTTATGAAGGATCTGTACAGGTTGAAATATTTTTCTCAATTGGGCCAAGACGCCGGCTATGGTTTGCTGTTCGTACTGGGATTGCTGACCTCTTTTCACTGCGTCGGTATGTGCGGCGGAATCACTATTTCCCAGACCATACGTTATCAAAATAAAAATGACGTGAGCAGATTGTATGGCTGGCTGGCTCCTGCCACTCTCTACAATACGGGAAGGGTGGCCGCCTATACCCTGGTCGGGGCCATTGTGGGAGGGCTTGGCCAGGTGATCGGCTTTTCCGGCATGTGGAAAGGGATCATTCCCATATTTGGCGGCTTGTTTATGATTATTATGGGCATAAACCTATTGGGAATCTTCCCTTTCTTACGCAGAACAAGCATTCCGGTACCCAAATTTTTTGCCAAAAAGATTCTTGGCAGCAACAGCTACAGCCCGTTTTACATCGGACTGTTGACCGGACTCATGCCCTGCGGTCCGTTGCAGATCGTCCAGTTATACGCCCTGGGTACGAGAAGCGTAATTTTCGGAGCCCTGTCTATGTTTGTCTTTTCTCTGGGAACGGTACCGCTGTTATTTTCCTTTGGAGCCATAAATACATTCATCCATAAGAAGAACATAGACAAAATTTTGAAAGTCAGCGCGCTGCTTGTGATTATGCTTGGATTTGTAATGACGTCCCGGGGATTGGCGCTATCCGGCTTTAACATATATCCATCTATGGTCCATCCCTCAAGGGATAACCTGGGAGAGGCCGCTGTCTCCCGTATGGACGGGGGCGTCCAAACCGTAACCATCTCCATCGGGCCCGACAGTTTTGCGCCGATTGTTGTCCAAAAAGACATTCCGGTCCGCTGGATGATTCAGGTCGACCCGGCTGACTTAAATGAATGCAACAAGGCCATCCACAGCTCCAAATTGAACATTAATCAAGATCTGTCGGCAGGTGAAAATGTGATCGAATTTACTCCCCGGGAAGAGGGAGAATTTGTTTACACCTGCTGGATGGGAATGATCAAGGATAAAATTATCGTGGTGGAGGATTTGGATAAAATATCCACAGAGAAATACCATACAACGCAGGAAGAGCCCCAGGCGGACGAATTGCCTGCCGAAAACGGTGGCGCTGCTCCGGAACCGTCCACTGAAAAGACAACAGCGCAGAGTGTCGCGCAGGAGCGGCTCAGGGTTTCAGAACAGGAGAACCCCAAAAGCTCCTCAACCGCCCGGGAGGATTTACAGACAACAATGGTGCAGGGAGAGCCGGGGGCGGGCGCCGCTTTAGAACCATCAACATTACCGTTACCCCCTAAACCCACAACTATAACAAAGACGATTTTGATTAGCGGCATGATCTGTCAGGCGTGTGTGCAATACATGGAAAATGAGCTCTCAGCCGTTGAGGGGGTGCAAAGCGTCGAAGCTGTGATCGGCCGAGCGACAGTGGTGCTGGACAGGGAAGTTGCCGACGAAACCCTAAAAGCCGCTGTGGAAAAAGAGGGAACCTACAAGGTTACATCTATCTCCGCCGGCGCAAGTCCAAGCGGCGCCGTAAATTAACAGACTGGGGTTCGAATTCTCAAAATGAAGCTATATATATCGGATTTAGACGGGACGCTGCTAAACAGCCATAAAGAGATGAGCGAATATACAAGGAACACCGTGAATACCCTCATAGCCCATGGCGGGCATTTTTCTATAGCAACCGCCCGGACAGCCGAATCAACAACCTGGAGGCATATAGCCATAATGCTTCCAAGTATAATGCGGTAAATTATATCCGCAATTGTTTCAGGTTTGAAACGATAATAGGATTCGGTGATAACCTGAACGATATACCCCTCTTTAACGCATGTGATGAGTGCTATGCTGTATCCAATGCCATTGAGCAATTAAAAGAAAAGGCCACCGGCGTAATTGCAGACAACGATTCAGAAGGCGTCGCACAGTTTATAGCCGAAAGAGAATCGTTATGGATACGGTATTGAAACAGGATTTCAAATCTGAAAAAAATATTTGGTATTATTTACAGGGGAGAGAGGTTGATATGGACGTATTTACAGCTATTCAGGGAAGAAGAAGCATCAGAAAGTATAAATCTACGCCTGTAGAGGAAGAAAAACTCAGCAAGGTGCTGGAAGCGGCGAGGTTGGCGCCGTCGGCAAGCAACACGCAGAACTGGAAGTTTATTGTTGTCAGAGATGAAACTGTCAGACGCAAGCTGGCGGAAGCTGCGGGGGGACAGAGCTGGGTGGCGAAGGCCCCGGTTGTTATTGTGGCTTGCGGTACCGAACCGGATGGGATTATGCTTTGCGGGCAGCACAGGTACAATATAAATGTTTCCATTGCGGTCACCCATATGCTCCTGGAGGCTTATGAACTGGGGCTGGGCACCTGCTGGTTGGGCAGGTTTGAAGAGGACAAGGTTAAAAAACTCCTGAAGATACCCGAAGACGTGAGAGTGGTTGCCGTCACCCCGCTCGGTTATCCGTCTGAAGAGGTTCTTCCAAGGCCAAGAAAGAGTTTGGGCGAGATCGTAAGTTACGAAAAATATTTGTATTGAACAGAAGGGTTCTGTCTTGATGAAGGAATGCCTGTTCAATAACTTGCATAAATTAAAAATTAAAACAAAAATTCCAAATATATATAAATTTTTTCTTGACTTACCAGGAAAGGCATTTTATAATAAACATATAGATTTACATTTAATAATAAACACATCAGTTTGCTTGTATTTAGAATTTAAGGTAATCAGCAGAGCCTAAAGGGGGATACTTCAGCAGACCTTGCTCATTCCCTTATGGATGCTGAAAGGACAATTGTTTGTAAAATGATTATACTGACTGGATCGACCGGAGGTTAAATGTCTTCAGTGAAGACATTTAACCTCCTTTTGTTTTATGAAGAAAGTAAAACAGATCCATGGGTTGGACTGTGAAGTTCTCAAACAAGAGGAGAAAGATCATGATTCAGAACAAGCTATTGGCAATAAATGAAAGATTAATGGATTATTATGGTTTTGTATTGTTTTTTGTGGTCTGGCAGATAGGGCCCGGTCTGGGTTGGATTGACGCCCAGTTTATACCGCCCCCTTCTGACATTCTTATGGCCGCCTGGAAGATTTCAGTAACCGGCGATTTGTTTATACATGTTGCCATAACTCTTTCGAGAATCCTGGAGGGCCTGTTATTGGCCATTGTTGTGGCGGTACCCCTGGCGTTTATACTGGCCGGATGGTTCCCCAGGCTGACAACTTTTCTGAGCCCCCTGCTGCAAATCCTCGGTCAGGTGAATGCGTTTTCCCTTTTCCCTATTTTTATTCTTGCTTTCGGAGTTGGCGAGACCGCCAAAATAGCAATCATTTTCTGGTCCACCATCTGGCCGGTTTTCTTTAATACAGTGGCAGGGGTAAACAACGTTGACCCGCTGCTGATAAAAAGCACCCGATCCATGGGCGCCGGGATGTCCACGTTATTTTTCAAGGTAATTCTGCCGGGAGCGGCCCGCGCTATTTTTACCGGGCTGCAGATGGGGGCCAGGACCTCTTGCCTGATGATCATCGCGGCTGAAATGCTTGGCGCCAGCGCGGGTTTGGGCTGGTTAATCTATAACGCGTCAAATAATTTTTTTATTCCACGCCTTTTTGTGGGAGTTCTCGCCATAGCGGTTGTGGGCTATGCTATCAACTATTTAATCGTGTTAATAGAATCTCATGTCATTGTGTGGAAAGAAAACGTCAATATATAAAATATAAAATTCCTCCATTCTTGATCTATGTGGTTTAAGTAAAAGGAGATAAAAATGGCAAATAAGTACGGTTCATTCCAGAAAATTTTAGCGCCGCTGCGTAAGAGCTATTCAGTAATATTATTTTTAATACTCTGGGAGGTAGGGTGCAAAACAGGTCTCATCAATCAAAACTTTGTGGCTGCGCCTTCCGTAATAATTAAAACCTTTTGGGAATTAGCAGCCGACGGACGAATTTGGAGCCATATTATGGTCAGTCTGCAGAGAACAGTGGTGGGTTTTATGCTTGCTATCATCATCGGTATACCGCTGGGCGTTTTCCTGGGTGGCGGATTCAAGACCTTCGAAAGACTGGTAAGGCCGGTCTTGTACTTTTGGGGGCAATTTAATCCTTTTTCCCTGTTTCCGGTATTCATGCTTCTTTTGGGAATAGGCGAGATGTCGAAAATCGCTATGATTTTTTGGGTATCCCTCTGGCCCATTCTTTTTAACACGATTACGGGTGTTAAGGAGGTTGACCCTCTTCTGTTAAAAGCTTCCCGATCCATGGGCGCCAGCAGGCTGTTATTGTTTGTCAGGGTGGTTTTCCCGTCGGCGCTGCCCTATATTTTCACGGGAATAAAAATGAGCTCAAATATTGCCTTCTTTATGCTGATAGCCGCTGAAATGATAGGAGCCAGGAGGGGGTTGGGCTGGTTGATCTGGAACGCGCAGACCAACTACCAGATTCCCGTACTCTATGCGGCTACAGTAACAATATCCTTACTAGGTTTGATCATCGGCGCTATTTTCAAGTCTTTGGAAAAGAAGTTTGTAAATTGGAAGGATGCGGTTTCTCTTTAAAAGCCGTTGATACAAAGGAGGAATCATATGGCAACACCAATAAGAGATTGCTGAAACAGGCAAAAAACAGCAGTTGGTTTATAAAAAAGATGAAAAGGGGGCGTATTGATGTCTTTTCTAACGGGGAAAAAGCTAAAAATTGCTTTAATAAGTGTGGTTGCCCTGGTTGCTATTGCAGGCATCGCGGTGGGGGCGTACAAAGGGAGAACGATTGAGCAAGCTCCATCTGATGTTACGGCTACCGTCGGCAGTCAGTCGAACTCAAAAGGGGCGGACGAGGGTTTAACGGTTGTGCGGACCTGGAGCAGGAAGGACTGCTCTCTGGCTCCCTGGCTGGTCACAGATAAACTGGGATATTTTAAAGAGGAGGGCATTCAGCTGCGGTTTACCGGTGAGTTGCAGCCGAATCAACAGGTCCCTTCCATTATCAACGGCAACAATGATGTAGCTTCTGCTCACCCGAACACGGTGGCCGTGGCCGTATCAGGGGGAGCAAAGCTGAAGTACGTGAGCCGGGGAATTATTGAGCCTGATGAAAGTGTAGACGAGAAATTCCGCCACATGTGGTTTTTTGTGAATCCCGAGAAACATCCGGACATCAAAAGCATTGCCGACTTGAAAAATCTTCCCGGGAAAATCAAGTTCTCCATTATTACAATCAATACGTGCACCGACTTTTTGACAAACACTTTGTTTGATAAATACGGAATATCAAAGGATAAGATTGAGTGGGTGACCATGCCTGATGTTCAGGCCATTCAAGCCTTAAAACAGGGACTGGTTGATGTGTCTCCCGTGCATCCTCCCTTCTACAAAGGCATGGAGGACGCGGGCGCCAGAAAGATTGGCGATTCCTTTGAGACAGGCCTGGGATCTCTGGCCGGGCTGACCGGTTACTATTTCACGGATGATTATATCGCCAAGAATCCTGACACGGTAAAACGTTTTGTAAAAGCGATCAGCAAAGGCCAGAAATATGCCGACGAAAATCCCGAGCAGGTAGCCCAGTGGGTTTCAGAGGCCATTGGCATTCCTGTAACAGGGAATCACTGGTACGCCGATGATACAGTAATTTATGAAGATGATCTGGTGCCATGGCTTAAACAATTGGAGGACAACAAGGTGATTCCGGCGGGCAAGGTGAACCCCAGTGATTTGGTGGTCCATGTCTTTGAACAGTACGGAAATGAATAGCAATAGGTTTTTATTATAAACAAAAGAGGTTCTGTTTCTTTTGAACAGAGCAGAAGCTCTTCTCTACACCGCCAAAGGAAAAGTTTAAGAAAGTGCTTGACAAAATTTGAATAGGAAAGGATGGGAAATATGACCATTAATATACAAGCTGATGAAGTAGCAATCAGAGAACATAGACTGGGAGCCATTACAGGTTACAACGGGTCGGTAAAAGATTTGGTTGCCCAAGCCGCCTGCGGATCGCTTATGAACAGGGAGAGATGTTTTAGTCAAACAAGCGCCTGCAGCGCGGGCTGTGCCCATACCTACCTGTCCGGCATCGTTGATGCGGCCATTGTAAATCACGCTCCCATCGGATGCGCTTCAGACGCTGTTTCTGGAAACACAGTGAACAAATGGGGGGAAAAGGTCCGTGGCTGGCCCCGAACGAATGTTAGATTTATCAACACAAACATGACGGAAGAGGATACGGTTTTCGGCGCCGCTGAAAAACTAAAGGAAGCTATTCGGGAGGCATACCGGAGATTCAGCCCCAAAGCGATTTTTATCACCGCATCCTGCGTTTCAGGGATTATCGGTGAAGACCTCAAGAGTATCGTCAGGGAGGTGGAGCGGGAAATTCCCATACCTCTGGCACCGGTTTATTGT
>DNIT01000019.1:25467-27769 GCA_003489345.1 Pelotomaculum sp.
CCGGTTTATTGTGAAGGTTTTAAATCCAAAGTGTGGGCATCTGGTTTTGACGCGGCCTTTCACGCCATTCTGACCAAAATTGTGAAGCCGCCTAAAAAGAAGACGAACAAGGTGAATATGATTAATTTCCGGGGAAGCGCCAAGGACGAAATAATTCAAATACTAGGACGCTTAGGCCTGGAGCCGGTTTTTGTCGCTCCCTTCAGCACTGTTGAACAGTTGGCGGAAATGTCTGAATCTGCAGCAAGCATCAGCATTTGCGGCACCCTGGGCGGCTATCTGGGCAACGGCCTGGAAGAGCAGTATGGTGTGCCTTATGTTAAGTCGCTGCAGCCTCACGGTACAGAGGGAATAGAAAGTTGGCTGCGGGAACTGGGGAAGGCGACGGGCCGGGAAAGGGAGACAGAAGCCTACTTGGAGGAACAAAGGAAAAAAATTGAGCCCGAGTTGTCCGAAATAAGAAAAAAACTCAAGGGATACAAGGTGGTTATCGGCATGGGGCCGAGCTTCGCTTACAACTATATTCGGATTGTACAGGAGCTTGGAGCAGAGGTGCTGTGGGGAGCCGCCTGGCATTTTGACCAGCAGTATGATCATGGAGTGGTCCCTGAAGCCGCCAGACGTATTTCGTCGCAGGAAGAAAACCTGCCCGTGAGTGTTGGAGATCAGCAAAATTTTGAATTGCTGAATCTCTTGAACAGGCTGAGGCCCGATCTATATATTTCGAGACATGGCGGGAGTGCGGTATGGGCCACGAAAATGGGCATAACCTCGGTCATGGTGGCGGATGAATACAGCGCTTTTGGTTACCAGGGATTGGTGGAGTTCGGGTACAGGCTTATTGACGCTGTAACCAACAGGAGTCTGGCCAAGAATCTAGCGGCGAGGGTGAAACTGCCTTACACCGACTGGTGGTTGAAGCAAGACAGCTTTACGTTTCTTGAGAAGGAGGTCGTGTAATGTCTCCTTTGGTGGAACAGATAAGGCATGTCTGTTCTTTGGGCGCCTTGCAATCCGTATTGGCCATAGACAGGGCAATTCCAATCCTGCATGCGGGGCCTGGCTGCGGCCAGAAGCTTTGGGGCGCCATTGGTGTTGAAAACGGCTGTCAGGGGTCCGGATATGCCGGCGGTCATACAGTGCCATGTACGAATATCGGGGAAAAGGAAGTAATATTTGGCGGCGAGGAAAGGTTGAGGCGTACAGTTGAAAACACCTTCAAGGTGATCGACGGGGATTTTTTTGTGGTTTTGACCGGCTGCACTTCCGACATCATTGGAGATGATGTGAGTAAGGTGGTAGGAGAGTTTCAGGAACAGGGCAAGCCTATTGTATATGCTGAAACCGGCGGCTTCAAAGGGAGCAACTTTTTCGGCCATGAGCTGGTAATAGATGCTATCATTGACCAGTATCTCCGGCCGGCAGAAAAAATTGAGCAGGGACTGGTAAACATCTGGTCGGTGGTACCCTTTCAAGATCCGTTCTGGGTGGGTAATCTTAAAGCAATTGAGAAGCTGGTTGCCGAGATTGGACTGAAGCCGAATAGTATCTTTGGTCCCGGCAAGGGAGTGAAAGAAATAAATAACATTCCCAAAGCGCAGTTTAACCTGTTGCTTTCACCCTGGGTTGGGCTGAAAAATGTAAAGCGTTTGAAAGAAAAATTTGCAACCCCTTACCTTCACTATCCGGTACTGCCCATCGGCCCCACGGAGACCGGCCGGTTTTTGCGGACATTGGGTGATTATGCCGGTCTTGATCAGAAAAAAATTGAAAAAATAATAGAAAGGCACGAGGATGATTATTACTACTACATTGAAAGAACCGCTGACATTCTTCTGGAAACCAGACTTCTGCCAAGGCGGTTTGTTACAGTAGCGGATAGTATCTTTACCCTGGCTATAGCAAAGTTTCTGGTCAATGACCTGGGCCTGCTGCCGGAAAAGCAATTTATTACCGATGGGGTCAATCCCGAGTTCCATGAGGATATCCGGAAGGAATTTCAAAACTTTAATGACGGGATAACCGGGGAGGTTTTATTCTCCAGTGACGGCGGCTGGGTGCAGGAGGAGATAAGGGGCATCAGGTTCAGAGGCCGGCCTTTAATTTTGGGCAGCGCCTGGGAGAGGGTGCTGGGGGCGGAGATTAACGCCTATCATCTTTCCATTGCTATGCCGGTCAGCGACAGGATGATTCTGAACAGGACTTATGTGGGATACGATGGCGCACTGCGGCTGGTGGAAGACATTTATTCACTGGTGCTGGATGATTTTCAGTAAGTATAAAATCGAAAAATATTAAAAAC
>DNIT01000019.1:27879-29292 GCA_003489345.1 Pelotomaculum sp.
TAGTCTGCTCTGGGAGACAGTGAGCAGACTAGAACTGGTAAATCCGCTTTTCATACCTCCGTTTACAGAGGTGTTGGGCAAAACCAGAGAAATGTTGATGGAAGGAGTCTTGCTGAAGCACATGGAGATAAGTCTGGTCAGGGCTTCCCTGGGTTTTCTTACGGCCATGGTGATTGGTATTCCGCTCGGTTTGCTGTTGGGCGGATGGTTTAAAAAACTGCAACTGGCCCTGGGGCCGCTGCTGGAAATCTTCTCCCAGACAAATCCCTTTGTGCTTTTTCATATTATCATGCTGTTCTTGGGAATCGGAGAAGCCACAAAGGTGACAATTATTACCTGGACTTGTATTTGGCCTATCGTTTTTAGTACTATTTCAGGAATACAAAATGCCAACCCCTATTTGTTAAAAGCCGGAAGAGGATTTGGTCTGGGAAGGCTTAAGCTCTTTTATAAAATTGTCTTACCCAGTACTGCGCCGGCCATATTTGTCGGGCTGAGACTCAGCGCCGGCTACTCTTTCTTCATGTTGATTGCTGCGGAGATGATAGGAAGCAGTTCAGGTCTGGGATGGCTGATCCTCAACAGCCAGGAAAACTATGAACTATTAAGAATTTTTTCCGCCGCTATGGTAATAGCCGTCTTGGGTCTAGCGGTGGACATATCGATGGAGTTTGCTGAGAAAAAGATAATCCGGGTAGGTCTGGAAGAGGTTTTAAACAGCGAGTATTAATTTAAAGCAGGGTATCTTTGGATGAAAGAAGGCGAAAATAGCTTACAGCCTTAAGAAACTGGGAACCATGGTGGAGCGGACTCTTCATCGCCGGGATGCTAAAAAATACACGCCTTTTTATTCTTCCAAGATCCCAAATATCCGTGAAGGAGGAGGTGAATCCATGTCCAGAATTGCCGTAGCCAGCACCGATGAAATAAATATTGATGAACACTTCGGTCGCACCAGGAAATTCCTTGTTTTTGAAGTGACTGCAGGAGGAGAATTCAGTCTTGTTGAAATAAGGAATGTTGCGTTAAAAAATACCGGTGACGATATGCACAGCATGGTGTGCGATTTATTATCTGATGTAGATATTGTGCTGGCCAGCCGGATTGGTCCGAAAGCTTTTCAGGCTCTTAAAAACAAGGGTCTTATAGGCATTGCCTTAGAAGGCCCCATTACAAAAGCCCTTGTTGCCTGCGGCAAGAAAAGTCGGCTTATCAATAACATTTACGCCAACAGTTCAAACAACTGTGGCGCAAGGAACTGTTCCGGATGCCGCTTTGCAGAACTTGCCAAAACAGAGGAACAGTATGCTGATACAGTTGTGAAAAATCACTTAATGAAATGAGCAGCAGCGAAACCGGGAAAAAAATCATGGTTATAGGCTCGCCCGGCAGCGGCAAGAGGACATTTTCACG
>DNIT01000019.1:29490-30992 GCA_003489345.1 Pelotomaculum sp.
GATGAATGAATAAAAAAGCAGGAAGTTTTTATATCGCGGTTTAAGTTCTCAAAATGAAGCGATATATCGGATTTGGATGGGATGCCCCGCTATTCGTCCATCGAGTATGCTTCAGGAAAGTGGAACGGTTCCAAGAAGGCTGTCGAATTGTTTTGTCAAAAGGGAACGTAGGAAAAAGGAGCAATTGAATTTGACACAAGAGTTATCCCCTATTGTTTGCAAGAATTGTGCTTTACACCTCGCCAGGTGGTGCTATGAACGTCACTGGTGGTTCCGGCTGATTCGGGAACCACTGGTGCTTGGTATGCGCATTCTGGCCTGGTGGAACAGAATTGATGCACGGAGGCATGCTGTACAGAATCCGGAATGTTACGGGTGCATCCGTTTCATGAAGGCTGAACTAGAGGAAAAGTCACCAACTTTTCGCTTTCTCAATGGTCTTATCGGAATAAAATTTAGTAAGCTACGGGATTCGATGCTTACTTATCAGGAACTTGACGAGGCCAAAAGTTATGCCCGAGAAGCTATGAAGAAAAAATCAGATGAGGCTTATTAGACAAAAAAGGATATTTAATATTTCACCTTATAACGGAAAGCGAGTATGAAGCAGGGTAGAGCAAGATTGGTCATAGGACTTTGAAACAAGAAAGGTTGGATTGGCTGAAAGCAGATTTTAAATAGAGGGAGTGGAATGTTGAGTACTGTTCGGCAGTGGAAAGTGGGTATTTTGCTTTTTGATGAGGTCGAAGTGCTTGATTTTGCAGGGCCATTTGAAGTTTTTTCCGTGACGGCGTACTCAGAAACCGATCTCAAACCTTTTATTGTCAATACCATCTCTGAGACGGGAAATTTGATTAGCGCCCGTAATGACTTAAAGGTTCAGCCTGATTACGGGTTTGACAATGCGCCGTACTACGATATCCTGGTTATCCCAGGCGGTCCCGGCGCCCGCAATAGGGAAATTTATAATGAATCAGTTATAGGATGGATTAGGGAACGGGCGGCGGGCGTGCAACTAATGACTTCTGTTTGCACCGGGGCCCTTCTGCTGGCGAAAGCCGGTTTGCTGCAAGGGAAAAAAGCCACAACACATTGGGCCAGTTATGACTGGTTAGAGAGCGAATTCCCGAAGGTAATAGTTCAGAGGAATACCAAGTTTGTTGACGAGGGCCACATAATCACGTCGGGTGGTATTTCAGCTGGAATTAATATGGCCTTTCACGTTGTCCGGCTGCTTTTAGGCCCGGTTATTGCCCAGACAACAGCAAAACGTATGGAGTACGACATTGACATCCTTGACTAAAGTTTCAAAATCCTGTAATAGCGATAAACAGCCTGGAAAGCAATGATATTATTGAATAATTTTATAATTGTCCGGTAAGGAAATTTTAACTAGAAAGCTCATCGAGGATCTAGCTATTTATAAATGGAATTTATTGTGTGATTGAGGTGAAGTTATGAAGGTCGTAGTACTTGCAGGAGGATTAAGCCCGGAAAGAGAT
>DNIT01000051.1 GCA_003489345.1 Pelotomaculum sp.
GTGAGGCTCAGGCTCTCCGCCGCACCTGCAAGGGCGACATTGAGAAACTCCATAGCGCCCGAGTCGTATTCGTTATTGGGGTCGTAAATAATCAGTGCTTTCCAGCTCCCAGTCAGCGGGTCAATATTATCAATGATATTCGCATCGGATGGAACTCCGTCATAAACCACGTCCTCTGTGTACCAGAGAAAGTCCTCCAAATCGGGGCGTTCCTCCGTGGATAAGCTCACGCCTGTTACCTCCGGCGCGGGAATACTGCCGCTTTCCGTGGCCGCAGGCGGGGTTTCTTTCTCCGATGCCGGTGTAACGAGCGCTGTTTGCTCCGTCCTCGGCGCAGGAGATTCCTTTACTGCTGCTGACGGCAAATTGGGCGGTATGGTGAGAACGCCTATCACAAGCATCAGCAGATTGGCCGCGATCAGTATTGCGGGCAAGATTTTATTGCCTCTGCCCGCAGATGGAATATTATCTCTCATGGATATGCCTCCAGTTTGTTTGATCCGATTATTGTGCGCTGTTTTCTCATGTTGGCCGACATATCTTGTGCTTGGGGTCGTTTTTACCTCTGACAGGTAATCACGCCCCACTCTTTATCGTTGTGGTCTCGCATTGAGGCGCTGAACGATGTTCCGTCAGCGGAGAATACAAATTTTGCTCCTGCAATATTTGCCTCGCCTGTCGACCACCGCACAAAATAGCTGCCGTTGATGTAGGTGCTCCCGGTTTCATCATTTGAGCAGACGATTTTATAGTAAGAGCCGTCGCCAAAATCCTTTTCAAATGTGACTACAGTTGTCACATCAATATCCTTACCTGTTTCCGTAACATTCATGACCCCTGCATATGTTCCGGAATAGTCCACCTTATTGGTTTTTGTATTTAAAATGACCTCCATTTCGGTTTTTACAAAGGGTTTGAGCTTGGCACTCAAGGCAACCTTACCCTCTTCCAAGTCCTTTTCTGTTTTATAGAATTCCACCTTCATAGGGAATCTCGCCGTTTCGTGGGCACCCAAAGTGAACTTCATCTGTCCGTTTGCTTCGTCGTCAAGGCGGATGGTCCACTCTTTTGCCGTGGTTTTATCGGAAAGCGGGGCCAGTTTGACATATGCGTTGGCCCATTTTGCCTTCTCAGTGTCATAATCCTCCCTGAAGTTCAAGGTGTATACCCTATTTAGCAGTGCGGCAAGCTCTTTATACTCCTTTTCCCGCTGAGTTAGGGCATCAAAATACATATCCCGGCTCAGAGACTGGAACATAACCTGAAGGTAATCATAGATCTCAGCTTTGTAATTGCTTGATATTTTTTTGCGGTCGCTCTCCGACGGCCACGGATACTTGGACAGCTTGCCGTTCTTTTCATATGCGTCTATCCATGAATCCCAGTCGCTTGCTGCAACCTCCCAGTATTTGTTTACATAGTTGTCAATCTCGCTCTGCATTTTGTCGAGAGCTGTCTGCGGGGCGGATTTGTTTTCTTCGTATATCTTCTTGAATAAATCGTACCAATCCTTGACACGGCGCTTGTTTTCGGGTCTTGCGTAATAGGCGTCGTACATATTCTTTGTGCTTTCATACTTGGTGTCGATGGCAAAATTCATCACATCGGTAAGCGCGATGTCGATCACTCCAACGCCCACATAGGCCACCTGAAATGAATCCAACAGATATTTTTGTGACGATGCCAAATTCAGCCCCAGATTCAACACGGTTTTCATTCCGCTGATCGACGTTTCCTTGCTTGTCAGCCCGTTGTTGTATGCGTCATACGCGAACTGGGTGCAGGAGGTCGCGATGCCCAAAACCGTCAACGCGTTGCCGAACGGTTCGGTGATCATATCGTCGTATGCGCCTCCAAGCGATACGAGAGCGGGGATATTTGTTTCAGCGAACATCGGCAGTGAGCTGTTTGCATTTAAAAACGCTGATATAACATCCTCTTGCCACGACACACCCTGCTCGGCGTAGGTTTTGAGCAGCTGCTCCGCTTGCTTTGTCGTCATGTAAGCGGCGTAGACGTTGACATCGGAAATGTATTCGCTGCGCTTTCCTGCGTTCGTGACCTTAAACACGCTATAGGTGGAGAGGTGGTCGGTGAGAATATGCACCTTGTTGGCTTCAGCGTCCACCGTATAAAGGACATCCTCCCATTGCTTTGTTTCCTCGTTTAGATATTTGCCGCGGACCGACAGAATTTCCTCGTCGGCTTCAAGCCCCGCATCGTCATAGGGTATGGTCAGCTCGACAACTCCCTCCGGCTGACCGGAGGACAGCTTGAAATCGTAGGCGTAGATTTCAACATCGCTGTCTATTGACGCGGGCGATACCTTTTGTATGGTGAGTTCCTCGCCAGCCTCCAGCAGACAGCCAAAGTCTATCGCCGCACCGTCCTCTGAGGCCAATGCCGTCTGTCCGTCCTCCACCGTAAAGGTTTCAGATTTCTGTGTGCCGGGAGTCATAGCCTGATTACCAGAGCCGCAGCCGGAAAGCCCCGCCATTAAGGACAACAGCATGACGGCTGCAAGCAGAATAGATAATATTTTTCGTTTCATTGCGCAAAGCTCCTTTCTGTCGGCTTACTCAACCGCAAAGCTGAACCTCAAATCCGGCGC
>DNIT01000143.1:0-1230 GCA_003489345.1 Pelotomaculum sp.
ACGAGATCACCCTCGCCGTTTTTAGTAATGTAGATAGGTTCTTGTTTTTCATGGGCAAGGTTTGAAATGCTGCCGTAATTGTTGCGCAAGCTGGTAGAGGATTTGATAATCATAAACTCGTCCCCTTTAAAGAATTATTCTACCATTATTATATGATAATTCTATGAGGTTTTCAATCTGTTATATGCTTGGTAATGATGGTTTAAAAGCGCCAGTTTGTTCCCGGAGTGTCAATGGCAGGAATAAACCGGTTTTTAGCTAATAATAACATTAGCGGACTGCCAAATATACTTGGGGGAGGGGATTGAGTTTTTGAAAATTAGAAGAGATATCCTTTGGCTCGCTGCTGCTTTACTTTTTTCTTGTAGTTGCAGGCTTTCCTTCGCCCAGGCAGCAAACGCCGGAGATATTGAAAACCATTGGGCGAGAACAGATATAGAAACGGTTGTAAGCCTGGGCATAGCAGGCGGCTACCCGGACGGATTCTTTAAGCCGGAGCAAATGGTTACCAGGGCTGAATTTGTCAAAATGCTTGTCACAGCTTGTTGGGTAGAACCCGTTAAAGAAAATGAACAGCCTGCTTTTGTGGATGTCGGGCGGGAATATTGGGCCTATACCTGTGTTGAAGCGGCTGATGCCATTGGCATCCTGGCGGAAAAAAACTCCGGACGATTATTTGAGCCGGAGCGGATTATTACCAGAGCTGAAGTGGCGGCGATGGCCGGGCGGTTGATGGCAAAAGAAAACCTGCTCGATTTTCCCTCAGCAAAAGATGACCGGCAAAACAACTGGGTGGCGACTATGAAGAAAGAGGGTATTATTTGTGGCTACCCGGATCGTTCTTTGGGGGAAGAAAGCGGCTTAACCAGGGCTGAGGCCTGCGTCATTGTTCTGCGTATAAAAAATAAGCTCCTGACAGAGCAGACTGAGCGGGAGCGTCGATGGATAGCCTCTTACCAGAGCAACGATGGTTATATGCCCTTGGATGGCAGCAGGCGGGAGATTATACCCTATTTTGGCAACCTCGCTGAAATGGCTCAACTGGGTCAGCCGGTATTCAATAGCGGGGTCAAAAAGTATCTGGAGTGGAACCTGTCTAATCTGAACTATCCGGACCTTTTTGGCCTGAACGGTACAATTTATGATTACCGTCTGGAAGACGGAGTGCTTCAATCCGTATATTCTTATGATTCCGCAGACAGCTATGCTGCCACCCTGCTTTCACTGGTT
>DNIT01000143.1:1291-1732 GCA_003489345.1 Pelotomaculum sp.
TCCGCAGACAGCTATGCGGCCACCCTGCTTTCACTGGTTGCCGGTTATTACCGTTCTACCGGTGATTTAACCTTTGTCCGGGCACACTATGGTGATCTGGCGGCAGTGGCGGAAGTAATAGTGACACTTCAGGATGATGATGGCTTGATCTGGGCCAAACCGGATCAACAGAGCAAGTATTTGATGGATAACTGTGAATGTTACCGTGGATTGAAAGACTGGTCGTTTTTGCTGGAAGAAATGGGTTTTGAAGAACGCAGCAGGTTATACGACAGTAAAGCCGGTTTCATCAAGGATGGTATCCTGAATCGCTTTTGGGACCAAGATAGAGCTTGTTTCGCCTGGGCGCTTGACCAGGCGGGCGGAAAGTTTCTCCCGCAGCCCGGCCAGGCATATCCCGGTTTTTTTGCCCAGATATATCCCGCAACCTATGGAGTAATT
>DNIT01000143.1:1939-4120 GCA_003489345.1 Pelotomaculum sp.
AATGCGGATCGATTTTTAGAAAACTGCCGCAACACTTATATCTTAAACGGCCGCGATTATCCCTGGTCTACCTTTGAGGCCGCCTTTTATATACGCGCCGGTGATGCTCTCCAGAAAAAAATAACAGCAGGCGTCGATTAAGTTATAAGGATATATTAAAAGTCTGTACCGGCTCAATTGTTCTGTTTTTCGCAACCCTAATCATTTATCGCTATCTCATCTTGCACCGGCAAGTCCGCAAGCAGCCGGGTATAATTCTCTCTGCTGTCCACGATATGGTAAACAAAAACAGTTTTGCTCAACAACACCTAATGGCCGCAATTGAGCATCCGATAACCTTCCAGACAAAGTATTTTATCCAGGCACGCTACACCTATATTCGGATGGCAAATGATTTGATTTTTCTCTGCATACATTTAAATTTCCAATCAACTTGACAAAAAAGTCAGACGAGGAAGGCGTTTTGTAAATTAATACAGAAATAAACAATATTACTATTTAGTAAGACTCCAATAAAAATAACCTTGAAAAAATAAGAAGGGATTAATATTGTGGTAGCAGCGAAACCGAAGAATAAAAAGAAAAATGAGGCGGTTAAGAGCAATCTCCGAAACAACCAATTGGATTTAGGCCACGCTATTGCCTTTTGGGGAATGGGGGTTTTACTGTTCCTGCCACCTTACTTCAAAGGATTATTCTTTCAGCCTGAACAGGAACGGGCACTGTTTTTCGCCGCCGTTCTCTTCTGGATTACCTGGCTGTGGAAGTGGTTGAAGCGTGACAACAACTTCCTTTCCCACCCGCTGGACTACTTCGTTCTGGCTTTTCCCATAGTCTACCTTATTTCGGCGTTTCAGGCCGCCAACTATGGACTGGCAGTTGATGAGGTGGTCAAAACCACCCTGTATTTCATGGTTTACTGGCTGTCCTCACGGCTCGTAAGAAACCATAAAGATATCGTCACCATTTTACATGTCATCTATATAAGCGCCGTCGGCGTGGCTTTGGCAGGGTTGGCCACCGCCACCGGGATCATTACAATTAATGACGGCTTTCTGAACGGGCGGATTTATTCCTTCTTCCAGTACCCCAACGCCCTGGCAAGCTATCTGGCAGCGGTAATATTTATCGGGCTTTACCTCTGGCGGAAGACCGGTTTACAAGAATTGGACGGTGCAGTTAAACGAACAATATCAAAAGGCGTTCCGGCATGGTTGAATTTAAACAATATGAGCCATTATCTATATGCTGCCGGGAATTTCTTGCTCTTGGCTGTACTTCTTGGTACTAAGTCATATGGTGGACTCCTGGTATTTTCACTTGTTTTTATCATTTTCATCATTGGTTTGTCTAAATGTAACAGGATACCGGTAATCTTACATTTTGCTCTTATCGGGATGTCGTCGACTATTGCCATCTGGCAGTTCCTTTCAGCTGTTTCCACTCAAAAGATGGTCCTGGCATGGTTGTGGATTTTTATTGGTCTAATAGTGGCGCTAATGGGACAATTTCTATATTTGTCTGCAGAAAAAAAGGGCATTTTTTGGCGGATTGCAGGGAATAAGAAAATAGCGATTGGTATCTTGTTGTTGGTTGTTGTTGCACTTGCTGTCGGGCTGGCCTATTATTTGAATACGCATCCCGATATCGCAAAAAAAATCACCGAACAGATAATAGTAAAGTTCAGGAATGCGATCGAGCGTTTTTACTTCTATCATGATGCCATGAAGATGTTCAGGGAGCGTCCCATCATCGGCTGGGGTGGCGGTGGCTGGCAGGATGCCTACCGCTCCTTCCAGGGCTATTTCTATATTTCCAACCAGGTACACGGAAATTACTTCCAGATTATGGTGGAAGCAGGTGCTCTTGGGTTGCTGACTATCCTGGGAATATGGGGCACCTTTTTATACACCGCCAACAGGCTCTACCATGGGGCAAAGGAGGATGTCTCCGCCAGGATCTTGATCTGGACCATCACCATAGCAGCGATTTCGGTAGGGGCCCACGCCGCCATTGATTTTGATCTTTCCTTATCTGCTCTCTCCATGGTGCTCTGGACCCTTTTCGGTCTGGCAAGGGGTATCTTGAACCATGCAACAAACAAGGCCAAAGAGAAGAATAGCAGGAGATATGTGCCGCCCAATAATGCCGTTCTGGTCGGAGCGTCGGTGGCGACGGTTT
>DNIT01000143.1:4252-5198 GCA_003489345.1 Pelotomaculum sp.
TCTAGTAGCTTCCAGTAACAGTTACACAAACGCAAAGTATGCTAAAAGCTATGATCAAGCCCTTGCCCTGTTACAAAAAGCTTCAGTCTATAATCCAAGTAACGCCACTTATCACCTTGATCCCGTTTACCGGATTGATCTGGCCCATCTTTATCTGGCTCAGGGCAAAATGGAGCAGAGCATTGCTGAGGCCTGTCTGGCGGTGCAATTGAGTCAATACAACGATGTTCGCTACGCAGATTTATCCGTCATTTATGCGGCAGCAGAGAAAAATGATGAAGCCGTGCAGGCCGCCCATAAAGCACTTTCACTGGCTCCATTCGAGATTCAGCGGTACGAGCTCCTATCCCAGGCCTACTTCGTAGCCGGATATAACGAACTAACCGGCGACAACCGCGACGCGGCGAAACAATATTTGGAGCAAGTAGCAGGAGTGCCGGCCAAAATCCAAAGTCAGATAGAAACCCTCGGCGAAGAGGAAAAACGCCTATGGAAAGATGCTCCACCGATGACGGTAACCCCAACGGTTAAACTTTACTTAGGATCTTCTCAGTATCTGCTTGGGAAATGGGCTGAAGCCGACAGCAACCTGCAGGCTGCTCTTGCCGATAATAAGACAAAGGGAGCTGCTTCTCTCTGGTTAGCCGCCCTGCGGGACAAGCAGGGTCAGGTGCAAGAATCGCAAGAGCTCCTTGCGCAGACTGGTAAATTGTCACCGGAGCTGGCGAATAAATATGATCAACTTAAAAGTTTGCCTATCTTGCAATGAACTTGACTCCGAAAAATAACTCTTGTTTTTATTCGTCTGCCGATATTGCCTTCAAAGCCTTCGTACTGACGGATTTATAAATTTAAAGTTTCAAAGTGAGTCTAAGCCATTGATGTATCCTCAATTATGATCTTGGCGTTGCGACCCTAATTTCTGTGAGCACTTTTCCTTTAAAAA
>DNIT01000143.1:5293-5912 GCA_003489345.1 Pelotomaculum sp.
TTCCTTTAAAAAATTTTTTTAGAGAGGAAGTGTTCCATGTGTTAAAGAATGATAACCTTTTGTGATAAATAATAACTAACACCTTAAAATTATTATAACTTTGCTGAATATATTTCCCCATGTGTTTCTTTCCATTCTAAGTTAATTATGACACGCTCCAAAATTTTATATGGTTTTACTCATAATTCTAGGGGGCTTTCCGGATAATTGTGCATTTGACCAAGTTGAAGTGTCTTGAATATCTGGAACAGCTCCTTCTGGTTTTTCAGCTCTCCATGTATATTTTCCTTGATTAGGTGGGATATAACGTTCCGGCCATCCCTCTACCAAAAAATAGGTTCAACAATAACATAATCAAGTGACTTTGTCCCAATATATTTTGGCTTTATAATACCAGTCACTTCACTAGAATCCTATGCTTATTCAACCACAACATTCCAGTTGTTATTAAGAGGATATTCTCTAGAAATAGAACTTTTTTCTTGAGAACAAGCTGCTACTATAAATAAAAGTGCCAGTAATAACTTATTGTAGATAATTCTACGATATTTTTTAATGGGCTTGAAATGCTTGTTGGATAGATTGCTCAACTTAATATATTGACGAAAATCGATTTGAG
>DNIT01000126.1:0-1898 GCA_003489345.1 Pelotomaculum sp.
ATGTGATTTCGGCAATGGTTATACTGCAAAGAGCGGTATAGGTTTTAATTTTAAGTAGGGCTGGTAGCCCCCGAACTTACGCCTGTGGAGATTGCGCAAGACCCATGTGGCTGCGGTCAATGAATCAGGAAGCTCCCGCCTCTTAGCAAAGCGTAGGCGGGCGAGGCTTCACCACTTCTTGAACTCTACCTACAATGCCGTTATCCAGACGGACTTTAATACCATGGGGATGGACGGCGCTTTTGGTAAGAATATCTTTTACCACTCCTTCGGTTAACTCCCCTGTTTGCTGATGCTCCTTTTGTATCACTTTAACATGGCAGCCAGGCCTGATGTTTTTTCGTTCGGTTCCATGCACGGCAAATAGTCCTCATTTCTAAAAAAGTCATTCCCTTCTCAGCGCCTCGATGGGATTTAGCCTGGACGCCTTGCTGGCGGGCAAGATGCCAAAGACCACACCGATGGCGGCGGAGAACGCAAAAGCCAGCAGCGCTGTCCCCCAGGATACCAGGGGCGGCCACTTGGCCAACCTGGCGATCAGGTAAGCCCCGCCGGTACCCAGGGCCATGCCGGTAACGCCGCCCAGCAGGCACAAAACCACCGCCTCGATCAGGAACTGGACCAGGATATCCTTGCGCCTGGCGCCCAGGGCCATGCGGATGCCAATTTCCCTGGTCCGCTCGGTCACCGACACCAGCATGATATTCATTACGCCAATGCCGCCCACAAAGAGGGATATCCCGGCAATTGCCCCGATAATCAGGGTGAGGATACCGGTTACCTTGTTGGCCGTCTGCATTTGTTGCTCCATGCTCTCACTGGCATACTTACCGGGCATCCGGTGCTGCCGCTCCAGTACTTGCACAGCTTGACCCATGGCCCCGTCCACCTTTTCCTTGGAAACGGCGCTGCCCTCCAGCATCTGAATCTGGTTGTTGAACATCCCCTGCCAGACCCGAATGGGGATATATACACTGGGATTTTCACTAAACCCCAGGGCGGATTCACCCTTTGCCACCACCCCCACCACCAGGAAAGGCGTGTTGCCAAGCGTAACCTTATTGCCCAGGGGCTGCACCCTGCCGAATACCTGTCCGGCCAGTTCCTCGTCGATTACAGCCACCCGGCGCTTGCCCGTGTCATCCTCCTCAGTGAAAAAATGGCCTTCCTTCATAGTAAGCTTGCGGATATAGGGATAATCAGAAGAAACGCCTGTTATCCTGGCATATTTTATATCTTTAGGACCCCTTGCGTCACCCATGGTTTGGTTGATGGGGGAAAGGTGGGTAACATCGGGCACCTTATCCTTGATCACCGCTACATCACTTAAGTCAAACTCACGGCCGGTAACCTGCTTGTTGCTCCGCCAGTCCACGTAGACATCAAATATATTGGTGCCTATCTTTTCCATCTCGGACATCAATACCGCCCGGCCGCCCTGTCCGATGGCCACCACCGCAATCACAGCAGCGATGCCGATCATGATGCCCAGGGTGGTCAAAAATGAACGCAGCTTACTGACCATGATGCCTTCCAAGGCCACTCTGACGCTCTCCAGCAGGTTCATTGCACGACACCCTCCCCGCTTTGGGCACAACCGCCGGGCTGCCCCACATATGCTCTGGCATCCACCTGGTTGGCCACGGCTTCCTCGCCCACCAGGTGTCCGTCCCGGAAGTGGATGATCCTGGAGGTGTGCAAGGCAATCTCCCGTTCGTGCGTGACCAGGACGATGGTAGCCCCGTTACGGTTCAGTTCCTGGAAAATGGCCATTACTTCCTCACCCGCGCGGGTATCCAGGTTGCCCGTTGGCTCGTCCGCCAGGATGATAGCCGGGTTGTTGACCAGGGCCCGGGCCAGCGCCACCCTCTGGATCTGGCCGCCGGAAAGTTCACTGG
>DNIT01000126.1:1960-7418 GCA_003489345.1 Pelotomaculum sp.
TGGCCGCCGGAAAGTTCACTGGGCCGGTGGCGCATTCTCTCTGCAAGGCCCACCCGGGCCAGCGCCTGCGCTGCCCGCCTGACTCGCTCGCGGGGCGCAACCCCGGCGTAGATCATCGGCAGTTCGACATTACGCATGGCGCTCATCCGGGGCAGCAGGTTGAAGGCTTGAAAAACAAAGCCGATCTTGGTGTTGCGGATGCGCGACAGTTCGGTGTCGCTGATGCCGCTGACCTCTATCCCGTCCAGGCGGTAGGAGCCTGACGTTGGAATATCCAGGCAGCCCAGCAAGTTCATCAGGGTGGATTTACCCGACCCGGAGGGGCCCATCACGGCTACAAACTCGCCCGGTTTTACTTCCATGTTGACATCAGACAGGGCCACGACCGGCTGTTCACCCGCCCGGTACACTTTTCTCAGGTTTGTTACCCGGATCATAACGTTTTTGCCCCCTCTTGGACCGGGGGCTGGTCTGTTGTTTCATGTACCCGATCACCGTCCTTCAGCTGTTCTCCGGGGTTGAGCACAACTGTGTCACCTTCTGCCAGCCCTGATAGTATTTCTGTAAACAATGCCGTATCAACTCCGATGACAACATCCCTTAACTTTGCCACCTGGTTTTCAACTACAAAAACTTGCTTTACTCCCTCTTTTTCCATAACGGATTCGTAGGGCACCACCAGAGCGCTTTCCTTGTCTACCGCGGTAATGCTCAGATCGACCGTGTAACCGGGGCGTAATCCTTCTATGTCACCTACCATTTTTACAATCACCGGCACTTCAATCTGGCTGCCCTGCTCCGCGGTTTTCGCTGCCACTGCGGCGGGTGAAACGCTCTGGATCATTCCATCGTATTCTCGGTTGGGCTGAGCCGCAGCAGTGATCTTCACCTTCTGCCCGGGCTTTAGCCTGCCGCTGTCAGCCTCGCTCACTCCGGCCGTTACTTCCAGCTGACCGGCATTACCGATGGTCATCAGCCGGGTCCCCATTTGGACAAAGTCGCCCGCCATCACCTCAACTGCTGTTACCACCCCGTCCATTTCCGCCCGCAGTACCGTCCTGTTAAGGTTTTTTTCCGCCTGCTCCACCTGGAGGCGGGCTTGTTCGACCTGCGCCTGCAGGGAATTGCGCTCGTGACTGGTGGGACCGGTTTCCTTCATTTTCAGCCCTTCTCCGGCGCTCTTGTACTCCGCTTCCTTGACAGTCATCTCCAATTCAGCCTCGTCAAGCTCTTTGGTGCTGATTGCTCCCTGCTCAAATAAAGCCTTTGTACGCTCATATTCTTTCTGGGCGTTGCGGTAATCAGCCTCCGCCCTTTGGTAATGGGCTCTTTCCTGGGCCACCTCTTCGTCCCGCGGATAAATAACTTTGTTTAAGTTGGACTCCTGGACGTTAAAATTTACTTTGGCCTCATTTAGCTTATCCTCCAGGTCGACGGGGTCGAGCAGACCCAGCACCTGCCCTGTATGCACCTGGTCGCCGGGAGATACGAAAAGCTCTCTGACCGTAGTAGAGGTATAATTGTACAACTCTTGTTTTTGGGTTAACCTCACCTTCCCGGAAGCAAAGACGTTATCCTGAATGGGCTTGGTCTCGGCTTTGGCGGTTTTCACCGGGATGCCGGCCTGTTTTTTGCTTTTTGCCACGTTAAGCGCAACCACCGACACAATAAGGCCGAGGATCAGCACCCCGGCTAGCGTTTTTTTCCCTGAAATTTGCCGCAGACGCTGCAAATTAAGCTGCAAAACGCACCTCCCCTTTCACTGGAAAATATTTCAGAGTCTACTAACTTAGACGAATAAAGCACGTTTTTTACTTCATCGTCCATTCAATAAACATCTTGCAGGGCCATTTTGTGACAAAAACTACATGCCCCTTACGCGGCATCAGCAGAAGATAAAAAATCAACACTGCAGGGGAGTTAACCAGTTTGCACTCGAGTATAGCTCCATATTTCTACTTTTAAAAGCAAATTCCTATCTCAGAAAAGCCTTGACATAGTGCTTTTATAGTTGCAGTATATATGTATATTACATATGTAAAATAAAAAGCAACGGATGTGATAAGATGGGAAAAAGGCCTGAAATCAGTGAATCCGAACTTGAAATCATGAAGGTTCTGTGGGCAAAAAAGCGGCCGCTGTCGGTGCAGGATGTCTGTGATGAAATGATTGACAGAGAGTGGAAGTACTCCACTGTCGCAACTCTTCTTGGCCGGATGGTGAAAAAAGGCGCCATTGCAGGAAAGAAAAAAGGATACTTATATTACTATACCCCCTTGCTGGATGAAAAGGAGTACAAAATAGCTCAGGCAAAAAAATTTGTCAATAAGCTCTATGCTGGTTCCGTAAAAAATCTTGTTGCTTGTTTATTTGAAAACCAGGAATTGTCGGATGAGGAAATTGCCGAGCTGAGAGAACTATTTGATCTAAAGTAAGGGGGACTGTTATGCTGTTACAACTATTTAAAACATTATTGCTGCAGTCTGCAGCCGGCGCCATTCTAGCCCTTGCGGTTCAGAATTAAAAACCGCCGTTTTCCTTCATAGAATCAGAATATAGTAGCACTGAAAATATTTCTGGAGAAATGATGTTTTTCAAAAGAGTCTTGACAAGACGATTTTACAGTTGTAGTATATGCATATATTACAACTGTAAAATAAGTGATGGATTTGTGGATATGCTTATTCTGCAATAGACTGGGCAGGATACAAAAAAGCCATCCTTAAAAAAAATTTTAATGGTTGTAATAGCTGCTGTGATTAGATATACAAGAAGGAGCATTTTTTATTTTTAGCAACACAAGCGAAAAAAAGATCGTTATTCTGATTGCGTTCTACAATATAAAAGCGCTTGGAGTCCGTTATCTGGAAGCCGCGTTGAGAAGGTCAGGCTATAGGGTGGTTACCGTGTTCTACAAGGACTTTAACAGCATCCATCCTCAGCCTGCCAGTGAGACGGAGCTGGGGCTGATAGGCGATATAGTGGCAAAGGAGAAGCCCTTTATGGTGGGCTTTTCTGTTATGAGTTCCATGTATCTTGAGACCGTGGACAAGGTCATCGCCGCGATTAGAACCCGCACCAACGCCTTTACCATCTGCGGCGGAGCCTACGCCACCATGTTTCCAGAGCGTTTTTTAGACATGGGCGTAAACTTTGTGATACGCACCGATGGCGAGATATCCCTCTGCCGGCTTGCTGACGCGCTTACCAAGGATAGTGACTGGCACCATATTCCCTCCCTCTGCTACAAAGAGGACGGGAAGAACATCATAAACGAGATCGGCAACATACTTACGGAAATAGATGACTACGGCTTACCCGCCATTGATTGTGAAAACGCATATTTCATTGAAAATGACAGAGTCCAAGCTGGCGACCCGCAGCTTGGAGCCATGAGTTATGAGGTAATAGTCTCCCGCGGTTGTCCATTTACCTGCTCCTATTGCTGCTGCGTAAACCTGCGCCGGCTTTTTCCCCAAGGCACAGAATATGTTCGCACGCGCAGCGCCGAGAGTGTTATAGATGAGCTTATGATTGCCAAGAAGAAATTCAAAAAGCTGGTTTTTATACATTTTTACGATGAAATATTTCCCAACTCGCCCGGATGGATAGACAAATTTGCGGTTGAATATCAAAAACACATCAATCTGCCCTTTACCATCTGGTCCCATCCCAAGGTGATAAACGGCGATGAATTAAAAAAGTTGGTTTCCGTTGGTCTTGTAGAAGTCATCATGGGCATACAGTCCGGCTCTGAGCGGGTGCGACGGGATGTGTTCCACCGCTACGAAACCCAGGAGGACATCATAAATGCCACTCGTGTCATCCGCGAATCTGGAGTGTACTGGGCTACCTACGACTTCATGCTGCAACATCCTTTTGAAACCATATCTGACTTGACGGAAACTTATTTTCTGGTGAAGAAGCTTTTTCCTCCTTTTGAACTGCAGCTCCATGGTCTCAATTTTCTGCCGGGCACCGACATAGTAGGTATGGCTATAGATCAAGGAAAGCTGACAGCCAGGCAGATGGATGCCATCATGTATGCTCCCATGCAGGAGCAGTTCAGCGCTTATTGGAAACAGGAGAACGAGCTTATGAGCCAGCTTTGGTATCGCATGATATACTGTCTCCAGTTCCCCGGCCCCCGGAAAGAGATAGAAGGGTACGAGAATGATCCGGTAGCCCACCAGAAAGAGATAAACGCCTGTTATGAGAGATGCCGGAAGATGTTCAAGCACCGGTACTACCGTAAAAAAATACACGTGATACTGCGGCGCATGGGACTTACTTGGAGACATTTCTTATGGAAATAAAAGGATAATGTATGGCTTATTTCGAAACGCTTCTTTAATTAAACATTTAAAGCAGGATAAGGCAAAACCCGACAAATAAAAAAACGTCGAATGCAGAAGATTTAGTGGGACCCAAAAGTCGCAAACGATTAGCGGCTTTTTTCAATGGTAAAAGGTTGATACAAAATTAAGACTAAGTCAGGTTTTGTAAAGATACACTGGATAAAATGCCTTGGTCTGGACACATCTAAAATATCGGATAACTACGAGCTTGGACTTAGCAGAAAGATAGAGGAATTTGTTGGTGCCTGCGAGAAGTATAACGCAGGTCTTTGCTTTATGTATGCAATCACACTGGTATATTCAGGCGGTACTGCTATGAACCTCTTTTCCATTATACCGGACGGTTTTTCAGTGTCCTGGCCAGCCCTTTAAAAGAGCACTACGCCGGGACCCTGTTTAAAATTGATGACCAGTAGCCTAAACACTGCAGCGTTATTCAGAGGCATACCGCTGTCTCGGCCGAAAGCGGCAGGCAACGTGTATGCGTTGGCCGCGGCTATCCGGCAGGCGTCCCTGACTGGGCGGCTTCTTTTTTTTGCATGGGTAACTTCGCGGCTTGGCCGGGGGAAAGCGTGAATCGTTATCTGGACTGGTGTCGCTTCAGGGGTACGGGTGTCTTCTAATTTGAACACAGGAGGTAAGCCAATGCAGGCTTTACGAACGAAAATCAAGATATTTATTGGGGCTCAGAGTAAACAGCAACTATTGGCTAATCTCGCCATGCTCATTACTGTTTTGTTTTGGGGTATTTCATTTATTAATATAAAAATAGCGGTAAGCGAAGTTCCACCAATTACGATGGCTTTGATAAGATTTATTATAGCAAGCGCCATACTTCTGGTTATCATCAGGAAATTGGAACCGGCTTCCAAACTTCAAAAGGAAGACAGAATAAAGATGCTGCTGGCTGGTTTCCTGGGTATAACGCTATATTTTTATTTTGAAAACAGCGGTGTGAATATGACAACGGCGTCAAATGCCTCTTTGATTACTTCAATCGCTCCAATTATCGCGATAGCTTTGGACATGATAATTTTTAAGACTAAACCCTCGGTCCTGAAGTTTGTGGGAATGGGTTGCGCTGTTGCAGGAGCTTATTT
>DNIT01000126.1:7583-8268 GCA_003489345.1 Pelotomaculum sp.
ATGCTGGCATGGGCTTTATATACTTTGCTGAGCAAAGCCTTGCAAGATAAATATTCAGGCTTATTCTTAACCACCTACCAAACTTTGTTTGGCACAATACTCTTGGTACCCGCTTCTTTTTTGGAGTTTAGACAATGGCATGTATTCTCTTTTACTGCATTTTTAAATATTTTATTCCTCTCTGTTTGCTGCTCCGCAATCTGTTATTTCCTTTATCTATTTGCTTTAAAAAGGTTGGACGTCGCCATTACCACGCTATACTTAAACCTCATCCCTGCTGTAGGTGTTGTCAGCGGTTACGTGGTATTGGGAGAGACTGTTCTGCCTGTTCAGCTTTTAGGCGGGTTGATGATCATTGTAGTTATAATCGCTATCAACCTGGAAAAGCAAAAATCGACCTTGAGAAGTGCCGGTGAAAATCCAGAATGTGCTAAAAGCGTTTGAATACCCATGCCGCTAAAACAAAACCAGTAGAGGAGAGAGTCAGCAAATGCGGTTTGATTGCAATTGAATATGGCACGTTAGCGTAGGAGGATGCGCTTGGCAGTCTATAACTTAGTGCCTACGATTACTCTGGACAACCAAGACGCTAATTGGTAACGTGGCTAGATTCTCCAAGCAGGATTCACCTGGTGAGAAAATGCAATAGGAGATACCATTAATATACTCTTATTCCAATGTAGGA
>DNIT01000126.1:8417-9446 GCA_003489345.1 Pelotomaculum sp.
GTAAGTGTGAAGGTAGGGGGTAATCTTTTATATGCTCAGAATTTAAGACCTCCACTTTTCCAGTATTTACTTTTATTGTAATAATATCTTCTCCAACAACTATATGAGCTCCTTTATAAGGCTTAACTTTAATTTTTAGTTCAAAATCCAATGAACGATATCCTTGTAATCTTTCGGCACTTATAATTTCTTGGTACAAGGGATCGGTGATTATTGTGTCACCATAATGTTGTTTAATAGCCTCATCGATATACGGATTTAAAATCGTTAAAAAAATATCCTGATAGAGCTCTTCTTTAGAAAATTCATTTGAATTATTATCTGTTGAAGAAGTTCCATCCATATTATTTAGTTGGTTTTGCTTATTAGTGCACCCTGTTAAAACAAGTGCCAGAATAAAAAATAATAGAAAAAAGTATTTTGGTTTCATATCAGTTTGTTTCAACTCCAAACACTATTTTTTAATATGTCTATCTCAAAAAATTATTTATAAGCCTGCCGGTTTAGTATTACGTTGGATAATTAAAATTCCGTCCAAATAGCATTTCCTTTATCATCATAAGTCTTTTCGCCTGCGTAAATAATTTTTCCAGTTATTTCATCAATATCAACACGTGCAAAATTCCCTCCTATAGGAGATAATTCTCCATGTTGTTTGTTGGATTATTCATTGCATCACTAGACCATTTTTTTGCATCTATGTATGCAATCTCTATTGCCTGAGTTAACTTGATAGTCATATTTGATTATTTTAACTATATCACAAACTTCTTAAAATATATGTTGAACCATATTTTTAAATTAGAAAAATCTTCTTTTTGGCAAGAAGAAGGGATCTAACAACAGCAGGAGAGCGGAGAGATTAGACTTTCAGATGAGATTTGGGAGCTATTTTTAAAGCAAAGACGTTTCAACTATGAGCGTATATATTTAGCTGATGCAACGCTCCAGGAAGCGCAAAAGGGGAAAATGATAATCAATTATCTGTATAATTATTATATGAAATGCCGGCCTTTTATAACTATATTG
>DNIT01000126.1:9474-13661 GCA_003489345.1 Pelotomaculum sp.
AGGGAAAGGGCGGTTGCTGATTGGATAGCCGGCATGACTGACAGGTTTGCTATTCGACTATTCAAGGAGAGAGAACAATTCCGGTTTAAGATAATATTCAAGAATGGTAGTGGGGTGAAGGGATGCCAAAGTTAAGTGAAGTGACACTCGGCGAACAATTCCTAGGTTTCCTTGCAGTCAAAGATTGCTCTGTAAGAACAACCTCGAGTGGTAGCAACTACCTTGCTATGCTCCTGACGGACAGCACAGGCACCATAAACGCAAGGGTGTGGGAGCACTCCGGGGTTGCCCCGGCAGCCAATACAGTAATTAAGGTTCAGGGGCAAATTAATGAGTATCATGGACAGATGCAAATAACAATAAGTAAGTGGCGTAATGCCAACGACGATGAATATTCTCCAGGGGATTTTCTCCCTGTTTACCCGGATAGGATTGCCCTAAAAAGCCGGCTTGATCGATATATCGAGAGCGTCACCGATAGTGGGCTATCCCAACTGCTGGGGACATTTGCTCATGACAATGATACCATAAAAGCATTCATAGAAGCACCGGCAGCTCTCTTTCACCATCATGTATACATCGGCGGACTTCTTCACCACACTGATGACGTAGTCGAGCAATGTCTACGTATTGCTACTTCTGAAACCGACAGAGATATGCTAGTGACGGGGGCTATTTTACACGACATCGGCAAAATTCACGACTATAACTGGTCAGGTATAACGTTTTCCATGACTGACAATGGGCGACTTCTTGGGCACATAACCCAGGGCATGATGATGATCAAAGAATATGCCCGCAATTGTCCGGACCTGAGCCAGAAGAGATTGTCCCTGCTTCTACATTTGATTGCAAGTCATCATGGGAAGCTGGAATACGGGAGTCCTGTAGAACCTAGCACAATTGAAGCGATTTTGCTGCACGAAGCAGATATGTTAGATGTGCAACTACACAAAATCAATAATGCTATTAAGCAAATTCGTATCGGTGAAACTTGGACAGATAAAATATTAGGGATGAATAGACATTTTTATGTTAGTAAGTAACTAAACTTATTGAAACATGTTAATTTGACAAAAAATGTTTTTTTGGCTATAATTGCGATTATCATTATAGAGTTGGAGGCTTTATTATGGCATTTGAGGTTTATAAACCGAGAGGAGAAAAAGCGGAAAAGGCTCCGCTTGTTTCATTGTCAAAGAATTCGATAGTTTTAAATAAGTTATCCAGGGAGAAACTGCAAGCAGAAAATGTCGAATTGGCGTTTGATGGTGACACAGGAACTATCAGAATAAAAGCAGCTGCTGAGGGACAAGCGATCAAAAAAACAAAATTATTTGCCCGCGGATTTTTCAACCATTTTGGAATTACCACAAAAGGAAAGTTCCCTGCCGTATTCAATAATGAAGAAAATGCTTTGTACGTAAAAATAGGCTAAGAAGAAATACTACCGTTACAAAAGAATAACGCAAAGAAAAAACAACCTGCTGTAACATGCAGGTTTTTTGCTATTAGTTGCAGAAAATAAGTTGCAAGGTGGTGGTTCCCTTGTCTTGTGACATCCTCCTTTGCGACCTGGATGCTTTTTTTGCCTCCATTGAGCAACGCGATCATCCGGAGTATCAGGGTAAACCAGTTATAATTGGTGGTCGGCCGGAAGAGCGCGGTGTGGTGGCCACATGCTCTTATGAAGCCAGGAAATACGGTGTTCATTCCGCTATGTCGATGGTCCAGGCGGTAAGACTCTGCCCGGGAGCAATCCTTCTACCAGTGAGTATGGATCATTATCGCAAGGTTTCAGCCCAGGTTTTCTCCATCTACGGGAGTTTCACTGACCAAATGGAAAAGGTGTCCATTGATGAAGCATATCTTGCCGTACCAGATGGGCATGGACTAGAAATAGCCCGGGAGATTCAAAGTACGGTGCGGCTGGAACTGGATTTGCCTGTATCCATTGGGGTGTCCAGCAACAAAATACTGGCAAAAATGGCCTGCGAACTAGGCAAGCCTGGTATTAAGCAGGTGAGGGCAGCGGATGTACCCAGGGTGATCTGGCCTCTACCCGTTGGCAAGCTGCATGGAATTGGCTCTCAAACCGAAAGAAAGCTGGGGCGGATTGGGGTAAAAACAATCGGCCAACTGGCGAATCTCTCTGAAGAGCAATTATTAAAAATGTTTGGCGCCGTTGGCCCCATAATGCACCAGTATGCCAACGGTATCGATAACAGAGAGATTCAAACCGATCGAAAGATTAAGTCAATCGGTGAGGAAACAACTTTCCCCCAAGATGTGTATGAGCAGAAAGAAGTATTGATTGAGCTTTTGAAATTGGCCGAACAGGTAGGCTATAGACTTCGGAAGAGAAAATTAAAAGCGAGGACAGTAACATTAAAAATTCGCTTTGCTGATTTCAATACAATCACCCGGTCCCGGACGCTTTACGATAGCATTGAAGGCGATGGCTCCATATATCAAACGGCCCGTGATCTTTTTGTAAATAACTGTGGCCGCCCGCCTTGGAGACTGGTTGGGTTACAGGTATCCAACCTGGATTCTTACGAGCAGCTGTCCCTCATACAAGAAAAGGATGAAAAATTATGTAAGGTGGTTGACGAACTAAAAGATAAATATGGAGCGGACGTAGTTAAGAGAGCATTGCTGCTTCTTTGAGCCCCTCTTTGGGGTCACATCTGATCAAAAAGCAGGCATCCATTCACCGAACCGTCCCCCTGTGCGGGCTTTCTTTTCCCCCATGGCTTTAAAATTGAGATAACTACTAAGAATACAAAAATAGCCAAGCTGATTATGATTCCAATGAATAATATCTTAAGGCTGTAAAAATAAGCTGGATTCTGCAGGGGATGAATGGAGTTGGATAATATTTCCGGGAATGCATGGTGAATCCTGCCGCCGATGATCGCAGAACCCAAAAGGATCGCTGCAATATTACCGATCCACTTAGCAATAATCCAATAATGTTTCGTAAATCCCCAATGGGTACGTACAGCAAGCCAAATACCTGTAATGAAAGACCCGAATGCTCCGGGAATAATCAAGTAATCGTCAAAGTATACGATAAATAAATGTGCGGCAAAGAGATGTTCTCTGTCGGTAAGAAATGCCGTTGCGTTGGCAAGTAGAAGTTGCCCGATTAACCCGCTGAAAGCAATAATAATAAAAAAGATATGGGCGATAAGCCAGCAGTTTTTTTGCTTGTTGCTTAATTTTTTTCTGGAAATTGCATTTCCGACCAGTACCAATATTGATACCAAGCCAAACATTGTGAGCGATATCCAAATAAACACTGCCGCATTCATTTTCTATCTCCTTTGTTTTCAATGCAGTCCCCGATTTATAGAGGACTGCTCTATATGTGTTTATGCAAGCCGTTTTGTCGCTTGGTAAACTTCAACCGACCTCACGAAGCATCTTTTCCATGGCATTTATTCGCTCCTTCATCTCGGATAGATCCCGGACTATCTTCTGTTGCTCCTCAGCTATCTTCTGCTGTACTTTGACTGCTTCTTCCGCCAGCTTGCGATAAGCCTCGTCCCTGGCAATTTCAGCCATGCTCGCAGCCTTAGCCCGTGAGGTTTTTAATACTTGCGATATCACAACGACGGCCACTATGGTAATCAGCGACAGAATAAAAAGCACAAATCCCATTCCGCCTATTCCGAAAATAATTTCTTCATTCATTTGTTATCCCCCTCATTGTTAACGTCTGATGCGGCACCGGCAGCTTTTTTAATGGTGAGCGTTTTGACCGCTTCAGCGATGCTCTCCGGACTTAAGTAGAGTGCAAACGGTGTTATTTCGTAATAATTCATTGCTTTTCCATCCTCCGACAATTCCATTTTACTAGTCACCATTCCAGCGCTCTCCAATCGTTTCAAATGCATATACAGCAGTGGCCGGCTTATCATAGCCTCCCGGGCGAGTTGACTGACATGAACGCGCCTGCCTGTCAGCAAAGCAATAATCTGTAGCCGGTGCGGGTTGGCCAGGGCCTCCATCATTTTGATCAGATCGTCTCCGGAAGGTGGTGCTGGTTTAAAATGATTTTCATTTATTTCCATATTCCCCCTTTTTGTAACGACATCCAGGGATGTTGCAGGCTTGCTAAAAAATAGTTGCCGGAAAGGTGTAGAACTAAAATATTTCACCTGTAATAAATTTATTACAGG
>DNIT01000042.1 GCA_003489345.1 Pelotomaculum sp.
AATGAAGAGGAATTTAAAGAGCTGACTGCCGGAGATTAACCAACACTGCCGGGGCGGGCAATATCCCGCCCCATTATTATATTTTTTCATCAGATAGTCCTTTGTTACGTAAAGTATCCGCAAGACCTGCTGCGGAACTGGAGAGCCTGGAAACCGGCATCCATTTTTAGTTATGCCCCTATTCGCTCACCCGGCGCGCCGGGTGAGCCCCAGGGAAGGTTTTTCCAGTGTCCGCTACTTGATCCGGACGTAAGAAGAACACCGGGGTTTGTATAACTTATTAATACACGGCGGTGATATAGTTGGGATAATTTATTATTTTTGGTCTTTCATTAGGCCTGTCATTAAAAGAACCAACGGAAATATATCGCTCTTGATCAGAGGCATTGGGTTTGAAGGCAGAAGTGAAAAAGATTTACTTAGCCAGATTGAGAGCTATTGTAACTACTTAAGAGAAAAATTGCGCAGTGATGTTCAAAATGCGGCTATTATGCAAAACGCAGGGAATATTCATGGCAAATGGAATTTAGGAATATCAAATATGAATAACACTAGAAAAACACTGGAAGCCCTTGAGACGTTTTATGATAAAGGCAGCTTTGAATAGCCCGGAGAAGAGGTTGAGCCGGGTGATTTTTGCTTTATGAAAAGTCTGGGGGAATTGCAAAAAGAGTCGCTGGCAGTTATATTTAAATTTATTCAGCATTGCCAGGACTTTGAAATATATGTTGGGTAATGGTATAATATTGTATGTTTTTGTTTGATTATCCTGATAACAGCGGGCTCCTGTCCGTAGCCGACAAATAGAGAGTAGGTGATATTTTGATCACGAAAGAGGACGTCGACCATGTCGCTCTCCTGGGCCGTCTGGAATTAACCGAGGAAGAAAGGGAGATGTACACCAGGCAGCTAAACGATATCCTGGAGCATTTCCAGGCGCTGGAGCGCCTTAATACCGAGAATGTCCTGCCTACCGCCCACGTCCTGCCGCTCAAGAATGTGTACCGTGAGGACTGGGCGGGCCAGCACCTTTCCCGTGAAGAGGTCCTGGCGAACGGCCCCGATGTAGAGGAAAACTGCTTCAAGGTGCCTAAAATTGTATAGACGATTGGTTTATTGATAACCCATCACCAGGGAGGCGATTTGCGTTGCAGCTTTTCCGGCTGACGGCCCATGAACTGCACGATCTTCTAATAAAAAAGGAAATATCGGCGGAGGAATTAAACCTTGCCGTTTTTGACCGGATTGAAGCGGTTGAGGACAGGGTTAAGGCCTACGTTACCATGACCAAAGAGAGGGCCCTTGAGCAGGCCCGCTCGGTGGACAGGCAGATCAATGACGGAGAAAAAATCTCACCGCTGGCCGGGATCCCGGTAGCGATTAAGGACAATATGTGTATAGACGGGGTCCGAACCACGGCCTGCTCAAAAATACTGGCCAATTTCGTCCCTCCTTACAGCGCCACGGTGGTCAAAAGGCTGGACGGGGCCGGAGCGATCATGGTGGGCAAAACCAACTGTGATGAATTTGCCATGGGCTCTTCCACGGAAAACTCGGCCTTCTTTATAACCCGCAATCCCTGGGACACCGAACGGGTGCCCGGCGGCTCCAGCGGGGGGTCCGCCGCGGTCATTGCAGCCGGCGAGGCTATTTGTTCCCTGGGTTCCGACACGGGCGGCTCCATCCGCCTGCCGGCTTCCTTCTGCGGAGTGGTTGGGCTAAAGCCGACTTACGGAGCTGTTTCCCGTTACGGATTAATTGCCTTTGCTTCTTCACTGGACCAGATTGGTCCTTTCACCAGAGATGTGGCCGACTGCGCAGCGATGCTGAATGTCATTTGCGGACATGATCCGCTTGACTCAACCTCGGCCAATTATAATATGCCGGATTTTACCGGCTTTCTGAAAAATGACGTGCAGGGCTTAAAGATCGGAGTCCCCCGGGAATACATGGTCGAAGGGATTCACCCGGAGGTGCGGGAAGCAATCGAACAGGCCTTGTCACTCCTGGAAGCGCTCGGCGCGCATGTTGAATACACCACTCTGCCCCATACCGAATACGCCCTTTCCACTTACTACCTGATTGCGCCGGCTGAGGCCAGCTCGAACCTGGCCCGTTATGACGGGGTCCGTTACGGTTACCGGGCGGAAAAAGCCGACGATGTCATCGACATGTTCATGAAAACACGCAGCGAAGGCTTTGGCTCCGAGGTCAAAAGGCGGATTATGCTGGGGACTTACGCCCTTTCCGCCGGTTATTACGACGCTTACTACCTGAAGGCCCTGCGGGTACGCACCCTGATTAAACAGGATTTCGACCGGGCCTTTGAAAAATACGACCTGCTGGTTTCACCGGTCTGTCCTACGACAGCTTTCCGGATTGGGGAAAAAACAGAAGATCCGCTTGAGATGTACCTGTCGGATGTCTGCACCATATCGATTAACCTGGCCGGGATCCCGGGCATGTCCATCCCTGGCGGCTTTGCGCAGGGGATGCCGGTCGGGCTCCAGCTTATGGGCCGGCACTTTGACGAGGGAACGCTGCTGCGGGCGGCCTACACCTTCGAGCAAAATACCGACTACCATAAAGCGTTTCCTGAACTTTAGGCCGTTCTTGTAATTCCCGGTTGCCGGTCAGATATGTGTTTACAGGGCCGCTGTCGCCGCTCACGTAGCATGAAATCAAGCTCCATCGGCCAACGACGCGCCTGCGCCACAATTGGGTGGATAAAATAACATTTGTGCGAGTGAATTCGGCCCCGACCTTTTTGAATTTGCTCTGGGGTTTAAACAGCCGTACAGCTATTTTTTAAGGAAAGGAAGCAAAAGAACCGTCCCCCTGCTTCCGTGCTTCCGTTGTTTTCAGGCGAATTTAAGGACCGACCTAGGAGGGTTTAAAATTGGCCCAGTACGAAACTGTTATCGGCCTGGAAGTTCATGTGGAGCTCAAGACCAGGTCAAAAGTCTTCTGTGACTCAACCACCGAATTCGGCGGCGACCCCAATACCCATGTATGTCCGGTCTGCCTCGGTCTGCCCGGGACACTGCCGGTCGTCAACAAGACCGTGGTGGAGTACGCCATCCGTGCCGGTCTTGCTATAAACTGCAGCATAGCCGAATTTTCCAAGTTTGACCGTAAAAACTACTACTACCCCGACATGCCGAAAAACTATCAGATTTCCCAGTACGACCTGCCGATCGCCCTGAACGGCCACCTGGATATCGAGGTGGACGGCGAGACCAGGCGGATCGGGATTACCCGGCTGCACATGGAAGAAGACACAGGCAAACTGGTGCACCAGGGAACGATTACGACCACCCCTTATTCACTGGTAGACTACAACCGGGCCGGGGTCCCCCTGATAGAAATTGTCTCCGAGCCTGACCTGCGTTCGCCGGAGGAAGCCCGCCGCTATATGGAAAAGTTAAAGGCCATCATGCAATATACCGGTGTTTCAGACTGCAAGATGGAAGAGGGCAGCCTACGCTGTGACGCCAATATTTCTCTCCGGCCGGCTAGCAGCACCGAATTCGGCACCAAGACCGAGATTAAAAACCTGAACTCTTTCAGGGCCCTCCAGCGGGCGCTGGCTTACGAAATCGAGCGCCAGACCGAAGTGCTGGAGGAAGGCGGCCGGATTGTCCAGGAGACCCGCACCTGGGACGAGGGCAAGGGCATAACGCTCCCCCTGCGCAGCAAGGAGTTCGCCCATGACTACCGTTATTTGCCCGACCCGGACCTGGTGCCCATGATCATTGACCGGGAGTGGGTTGATGATATCCGTAGCTCCCTGCCGGAACTGCCCGATGACCGCCGGCAGAGATACATCGGGGAGTACGGTCTACCGTCATATGACGCCGGGATCCTGACCGATACCAAGGAATTGGCCGATTACTTCGAGGACTGTGTCAAAGCCTACCCCAACCCCAAGGTGGTCAGCAACTGGGTCATGGGTGACCTGACCAGGCTCTTGAATGCAGGCGCCGTGGATATTACCGGTTGCAGGATCAGGCCGAAACAGCTCGCCTCTCTGCTGCAGCTTATAGATAAAGGTACCATCAGCGGTAAGATAGCAAAAACAGTTTTTGAGGAGATGTTTGCCACCGGCAAGGAGCCCGAGGTTATCGTTAAGGAAAAAGGACTGGTCCAAATCAGCGACGAAGGGGCTATTGTGGCTGTCGTGGACAAAATCCTGGCAGACAACCCCAAATCAGTGGAGGACTTCCGGGCCGGCAAGGAACGGGCGCTGGGTTTCCTGGTGGGCCAGGTTATGAAGGCCACCAAAGGTAAGGCCAATCCCGACCTTGTCAACAGGCTGCTTAAGGAAAAGCTTCAATAAATGTATGTCATTTGAGGAGATTATGCTAAAATAAATGAGGGGAACACATGTCCTGTAGTTATGGCGGCCGCTCCAAATGAATAAAATATCTGTAGACAATGGCGTCTTTAAACCCGTTTGAAGGGTTCAGGGCGCCTTGTCTTATATTGATGGATCATGCGGAAAAATTGTCGGTATTATGATGAGGAGAAAAATATGGAATATAAAATAAAACTAAGTAAAGAAAAAAGACAATATATGATTTCATTGATCAAAGCCTATTTTTTGGAAGAAAGAGATGAAACCCTGGGGGATTTGGCCGCAGGCATCATTTTGGATTTCTTTATTGATAAATTGGCGCCTGAATTTTACAATCAAGGTGTTTATGATTCATACAAATATATGAATGCCTAATAAGTCCTCTATTCTGTCACTCATATATTTGTATGAATCATAA
>DNIT01000150.1:0-758 GCA_003489345.1 Pelotomaculum sp.
CGACCAGATTAAACCGCTGCGGCGGCTGCGGCAACAATTGTTTGCTCACCGTCAATACGTTTCAAGACGGCAGCAGATTTGTATCCGGCAACCGCTGTGAAAAAACCACAGAGAAAGACAATAGCCGTGCTTCTCTCCCCAATTTGTATGCGTATAAATATAAGCGCCTCCTCAGCTACGAACCTTTGCCGGAAAAAGAGGCCGGGCGGGGTACCATCGGCATCCCTATGGTCCTGAACATGTATGAGAATTATCCTTTCTGGTTTACCTTTTTCACCGTTTTGGGGTTCAGGGTGGTGCTTTCCCCCCGTTCATCAAGGGCTGTCTATGAACTGGGCAGTGAGACCATCCCTTCCGACACAGCCTGTTTCCCCGCCAAACTGGTGCACGGGCATATCGCTTCCCTGCTCAAGCAAGGAGTCAAGTATATTTTTTATCCCTCAATCATTCATGAGCGTCTGGAACAAAAAGAGGCTAACCACCATTTTAATTGTCCCATGGTCATTTCCTATCCTGATGTAATCAAAAACAACATGGATATGCTCCGGGAGCAGGATGTGCAATTCATTAACCCGTTTCTCCCCTACGACAATAAGAAGCAGCTTGCCGTGCGGCTATATCAGGAACTCGGCGCTTGGGGCATTCCCCAAAAGGAAATTGTCGGCGCCGTCGATAGCGCCTGGCGGGAGGATCAGCGCTTCAAGGAGGATATTAGAAAAAAGGGAGAGGAAGTACTGGCTTATCTTGCGGAAACGGGG
>DNIT01000150.1:1002-7073 GCA_003489345.1 Pelotomaculum sp.
ATCAGGGTAGTTGACCAGTGGATGTATCATTCGCGGCTATATGCGGCGGCCAGCTTCGTAACCACCCAAGCCCGTCTGGAACTGGTGCAGCTTAATTCCTTTGGCTGCGGTCTGGACGCCATCACCAGCGACCAGGTGCAAGAGATCCTCAGCTCCAAGGGCAAGATTTATACCATCCTGAAAATAGATGAGGGGACCAATCTGGGAGCTGCAAAAATCAGAATCCGCTCCCTTATGGCAGTAATGAGTGAGAATGAAAAAAACGGGATAGCGAAAGAGGAGCCTCCTCACAAGAGAATTGTGTTCACCAAGGAAATGAAGAATCACCATACCATACTGTGTCCGCAGATGTCTCCTATGCATTTTGAATTTCTACAAGAAGTGTTTAAAACAGACGGCTATAATATCGAATTACTGCCCACAGTAGAAAAGCACGCGGTGGATGAAGGGGTCAAATATGTTAACAACGACGCGTGCTATCCCGCCATCATCGTAATCGGACAATTGCTGGAGGCTCTGCAGTCAGGCAAATATGACCTGAACCATACCTCGGTAGTGATCAGCCAGACCGGTGGCGGGTGCCGGGCAACCAACTACATTGGCTTATTAAGAAAAGCGTTAAATGAGGCCGGGTTTGAAAACATACCGGTGTTATCGGCCAACCTTTATGGCACAGAAAAAAATCCCGGGTTTAAAATTACCGTCGGCCTCATCAAAAAAGCGATTAAAGCGGTTGTTTATGGTGATCTACTGATGCGGGTATTGCACCGGGTCAGGCCATATGAAAGAGTTTCAGGTGCGGCCGACTTGCTCTATGAAAAATGGGTTAAACGCTGTAAATCGCAAATTATCACCGGCAACAAAAAGGATTATAAAGACAACTTGCATGGAATTGTGGAAGAGTTTGACCGGCTCGAAATAACAACGGCGAGAAAACCGCGGGTGGGCGTGGTGGGGGAGATATTGGTCAAATATCATCCTACCGCCAATAACAATATTGTGAAGCTCTTAGAAAATGAAGGGGCGGAAGTGCTTTTGCCGGACTTGCTCGATTTCTTCCTCTATTGCGCTTATGATTTAATTTATAAATATCAGTATCTATCCGGGAAACCCAGCCATTTGTTCCTCGGGAAGTTCTTTATCCATTACCTAGAAAACAGCCGCAAGGTGATGAATGCGCTGCTGGCGAAAAGTCGCAGGTTTAATACGCCCAGCTCCATCTACCATAAGGCCTCCCTGGCGAGCAAAATCATGTCGCTGGGACACCATTGCGGCGAAGGCTGGTTTTTAACCGCGGAGATGATTGATCTAATTAAAAGCGGGGTTGCCAATATTGTGTGTGTGCAGCCTTTTGGCTGTCTTCCCAACCATGTTACCGGCAAAGGGATGATTAAGGAATTAAAAAGGAATTTCCCGCAAGCAAATATAACCGCCTTGGACTATGATCCCGGCGCCAGCGAAGTGAATCAATTAAATCGCCTTAAACTGATGCTGTCAGTTGCATTCAAAAATATGAAGGGCGCAGGCGAGTCTACCCCTGCCCTTGGCCTGCCCAGGACGCCTGTATACCAATTGCCTGGTGATAACTTGCTTATGCAAGACTAATAAGATTTTGCTCTAATCAAGTTTCCATCAGTAGAGATAAGCATTTTAGGTTAAATTCGTTTGCGTACATTTCTTTTTATGATGTTTATTAAAGGTAGGAAGGAGTTATTTAATCAAGCTGATGTCCACCCTGCCGCCGCTTTCCCCCTGTGTCCAGGTGACTCTGGCGCCCAGGACCTCACTGATGAAGCGCAAGGGGACCATGGTCCTGCTGTCCACAATGATTGCCGGTGCGTCAAGGGGGTAATCCTGTCCGTTAACGCTGCAGGTCTTGCCGCCGATGGTCAGGATGACTCGTTTGTCCCCCTTTTGGATGATCACCTTTTGGTCCTTTGCCTCCCATTCCAACCCGGCGCCCAGCGCCTCCGAAACAAAGCGAAGCGGTACCAAAACCCGGCTGGCAGACTCGTCCAGATAGGGTTTCTGGTCAGGAAATGTAACTGGGCTGCCGTTTACGTAAACAGCCACGTTGTAGTTTTGGCCTGGCTCAGCTGCAACCTTCCCGGATTCTAGCTGTTTTCCGCCGGTTAGGGCGTTGATAAACTGCTGACCGTTTCTTCTCGGCAGGGAGAGATCTGAGACGACCACTCTGTTCAGTGTCAGAATACCTGGTGACCCGTCGGCGTTGGGGTGGCGGGGGTCGCCAACGGAGGTAACGTCATGAATGACGTAGTAACGTCCTTCATGACGGCCCAGGTAGAGCAATTCATGGGTCGGCGTGTGCAGTGAGGCTCCCGGTAGCAGCGTATCCAGCAGAGCATAGCGCTGGTTTGAGTCCTGTCCTTCAAACCGGACGGTTTGGCCTGCCGATTGCTCCTGCTCGTCCCCGTTGCGCGGCAGCATAAATCCGAAACTTTTATATACATCCATGACAAAGGCCGAACAATCCCGCCCGTTGAAAAGGCCCCCCCAGCCGTACCGCTCACCCAGGATTTTAAAGGCTTGCCGGATAATATTCGCTCTGGTGTAGGGCAGGTATCCAACTGAAACGTCGGCGGAAAGAGGTAGCAGGACCGTCTTGAATTCCAGTTCGCCCCTGGCCCCGCGGGCAGGCAGCTCAATGGTATAAGCTTGACTGGTCACCGCATCGTTAGTTTCAAGCGGGACCTTTGTGCCCATAGTCAGCTCCAGCCCCGGGTACGGACCGTTGTCCAGCTTCAGCCGGTTGCCCGTAACTACCAGGAAAGTCTCAGGTTGGATATAAGCCAGCCAGGTCTGTCTGGCTCCTGCAATGGCCACGTCTCCGGCCGGCATCCAGCCGTTGTAGTTGCATGTCTGCACAAAGTACCACTGGCCGTCCAGACTCTGGTGCAGGAGCAGGACAGGCTCAGCTGGACCCACCGCCGTTTCCTGGAACAGGTCGAAATCATGGTCGTCCGGTTCGCTCAGCGACTCGTCGGCAGTCGGAAAGGTCCGGATACTGGTTCTTCGCACCGCCAGGGCAAGGGAGACCTCGTTTTTATCCATGATGCCAGGCAGATTCATCTGACTGCGGAGGATTTCGTAATAGGAGCTGTCCACCTTAAGGCCGCCTGAGTAGCGGTCTTCGTCCGGGAAGGACCGCCGGGTGACCAGGTTGGTGAGTTGGTCGTGGTCCAGCGTAGCAGGGTAGTTGGTCAAATCATAAACCACATCCAGCTGAGCACGGATGATATCACGGTTAAAAGCTTCAATTTCCTCGCTGTCCATAATTATCTGATCCGGGTCTGTCAATTTATCGATCCAGAAGTCCGGTGTAAGCATCTCTGCCGTTACATTTGGAACAACATCGGAAGCTATGGCCGGGCTAGAGATAAACAGCAAGCCGAAGAGAAGCGCCGCTGCAATAAGTACATGTGGCTTTCTCAAAATTTTTATATGCCTCCATATTTTAAAGGATGTTTAAAAACAGCTCTTCCGATTTACTTAACCAATAAATCAATTGGTTCGATAGATGGCAACGCCTGGGTTCGCTCCTTATATAAGGAACATTCTCTGCCTGGAATCATATGCTAATGATATAAATTATTGTTGCGGGGGGGGGTCTTCATGACTAATGTATTTACTGCCGAACAGGTTAGGTTTTTTGGTACTTTTTTTTCAACCATAGTTTTCCTTATAACCTTACTGATTAGAATTAAAAGGTTTCTTGGCCCAATCATTTAACTAAATATTTCCCAAGCAGTAAAACTACTTAATACATTCCTCAAGTTTTGCCCATAAATCCGGGCGCCTTTTTTTGAGGTCGAAAGGCTTGCCCGTATCATCAACATAGGTGTGCACAGTCTTTCCCTCACAAGCTATTGAATGGTCTTCAAACTTGGTAATAACATATTCAAAGACCATGCGGGTACGGCCTAAACGGGCAAGCTTTGTATTTAGTATGTATTTTTCTTCAGGTTTTAGATTTTTCCGGTAACGGCAGGATGCTTCAACAGCGACCACCACAATACCCTGTTCATGAAAGGTTTGTTGATAGGGAAGGCCTACTTGTTGCAGCAGTGCCACCCGGCCGTCCGTAAACAGGTCAAAGTATTTAGCATAATATACGATCCCCGCAGCATCGCAGTCTCCCCAGCGGACCTCCATTACCTGCTCATTGGAGATACTTCCGCAGGCCTCAATCATTTCTTTCTTCATTTATATCCAGCCCCCTTAATACACTCCATTAAACAATATTTGATATATAAGGTACTATTTTAGTATAATTTAAAAATATAGCATGTCAAGAAGTGAAAGGCAGCCAGGCCGGTGGTTTGATACTTTATTTGTATTACTATTAGTATTTTTGTTATAATCCTTTCATAACGTTATTGGGGGAAGCTGTCGATTGACAACAGTTCAAAACATCTGATGACAGCCAGGCGAAAAGAGAGAATTGACGAGCTTGATGTTTTGAGGGGTATGGCCATCCTGTCGGTAATACTTCAGCATGCCCTTGGTGTTTATATTCGCAGGCCGGAAATACAATTTGCCGATGCCGCCATGATCGGCATGCTCTTTAATATCACCAAGTTTGCCGTGCCGACTTTTGTATTCGTGACAGGTGCGGCTCTCGTCTATAACTATTATGATAACCTAAATTATCCAAAATTCTTATGGAAAAGAGTTAAGGATATCCTGCTTCCATACTTAATCTGGTCGATCGCCTACGAAATCTATTCTAATGGTATTCCAGCAACCAATTATCTATGGTTGGGGAGTTTAGCCAAAGATCTCTTATATGGGAACGCCTTTTACCACCTCTGGTTTGTGGTGATGATATTTCAATTTTACCTCGTTTATCCTGTTTTTCGATCGTTGTTTAGAAAAGCCCCGGCTATACTTGACAGTAAGCCCCGCTTTGCTGCAGCGGTGGGCCTTCTTGCGGCCATCTATACGTTCATAATGTGGTTTTCCAGCAGCTATATTCCGTCAGCTAATTTTCATGTAGGCTCAAAAGCGGTGCAAGTCATTCTTATCGAACTGCGCGACCGGAATTTTATCTACTTTTTCTTTTATTTTATGCTTGGCGGGATAGCCGGTTTGATATTGCCACGCTGGCGCGAATTCGTAGCAAGGTCCTGTATCTGGAACACCTATGTACTGGCGGCGCTTTTCATATGGATAGGGTTCGAGTTGATGCAGGGAGTTTCAGGCGGGCTGGTTGACCTAAACTATTCCACATCATTAAAGCCGTCGATGTTCTTTTATACAGTGTCTGAAATCATATTTCTCTACGGAGTTTCCATGGTCATTGCAAATAGCGGTTCGAGTATATTCAAGTTTTTTAACCTGGCCGGGAAATATTCCTATGGGATTTATCTTGCTCATGCGTTCCTGTTGATATATGCCGTCGGAATGGTGGACAGGTTCTCACTAGCCTCTCACCACCTTTTGGCCGGCGTTTACTCCTTCATTCTGTGCGCGCTGGGCACAATTGCAGTTGTTATGCTGATAAGCAAAAGCCCCAGGGGTAAGTTCTTGATAGGTCCCATACCGGGCAAATAAAGATTGAATCTTAAACCCAAATAAAAAGGAAGATGCAACATTGATTCATGCCAAAGAAGTTCATTTTGCCGTTGTCCGCGGCGTATCCGGCAATTATGACCAGTGTATCAAGCCAAAGGGCAATAATAGCGGGATCGATATTCAACTAACCAGGGAACAGCACCGGCGGTACTGTCAAACCTTACAGCAATTGGGGTTGACCTTGCTGCAAGTGGATGCCGACGATAGATTGCCTGACTGTTGCTTTGTGGAAGACACAGCCATCGTAGCGGGCGAAACTGCGATTATCACCTGTATGCAAGCTCCATCAAGGGTTTTGGAAACGGCTGCAGTCAAGAAGCTGCTTGCAAGTTATAAAACTATAAGAGAAGTTATGTCTCCCGGTTTTATCGATGGGGGGGATGTACTGAGAATTAACAACAAACTATACATCGGACTGTCCGAACGCACCAACCAGCATGCGGTTGCACAGGTTAAAGCCCTGGTTGCGGACCATG
>DNIT01000150.1:7185-12464 GCA_003489345.1 Pelotomaculum sp.
CACAGGTTAAAGTCCTGGTTGCGGACAATGGCTATGAGGTCATACCGGTTGAAATCAAGGGAACCCTGCATCTTAAAACAGTCTGCACTTACCTTGGGGATGGCTGTGTTATAATGGCCCCCAGCCACTTTGACCATACTATCTTTTCCGAATACAGAAAAGTTATGGTCTCCGAGGAAGAAGCCTATAGCGCCAATTGTCTGGCAGTCAACGGCAAGGTTGTGGTCCCCGGCGGTTACCCCCGTGCCAGAGAGCATATTGGAAAAGAGGGGTTTGCCACGATGGAGGTGGACATTTCAGAGTTCAGGAAAGGAAACGGGGGCCTTACGTGCCTGTCAATCATATTTTAACCAATAGGCGCTTTAGGAGAGAGAACCTCTGCATGGGAGGTTCTTTGTTTTGCGTAAACAGCCAATATCTTTTGGCCGACTTTACGCCTGCTAACTTTAATTGCCATAAATTGAAAATGAACCGCCTCAGTTCATCAATCGTCTAATTTGAAGAGGAAAGATGGCATACCTATTTCCCGTCAATAAGGAGGTCTTTGAATTGTTCAAAAAACTGGCTCCCGTCATACTTTGCTTATTATTTGTTGTTGCCACCGGATGTACTGCGAAAAAACAGAATGAACCCAACCCACCGGCAGAACCGAAAGCTAATACGGTAATGAATGACTTCCAAATACTCACGCAAGAGGATGCCGGCGTGGAAGAAGTCGCCAATTTCATAAACATCAACATTGCAAGCGTCTCAAAAGAAGATGCTTCAAAGCTGGTAGATGCGTTCGAAAAAATACAGCAGAAAAAACTTCCGCAGTTTGAAAGCATGTTTGCTGAAGACGCCATGCAAAGCAAAATAAATATGGAGTATCAATCGATTACTGCGCAAGCCGATGTTAAAGACAATGAGCTGAAAGAACTATTAGCCAGCACAAAAAACAGCGGCTACAAGGTGGAAACTGCCGAAGGTATGTTCTTCCCAATTATTGATTACAGTTTCCATAAAAAGTTCAGCGCCTTTGTAACTCCCGATATGAAAGACTATATTGATATCATGGCTGAAGAATCCGATCAAGTTCCGGCTAAAGACGCCGCTCTTGTTATTGGTTGGGATGAGGTCCTCCGGAGGGCGCTAAACCAGGAGGAGTTCATGAACGCATACAAGGATTCCATGAAAGTTGATGAAGTCAGGGAACTATATAAAAAATACCTTACTTTCACCCTGTATGGCTTAAACAATACGCCGCTTTTCAGCTATGAATCAAAGGCTTTGGATCCCAAGGCCAGGGAGGTTTATGAAAATGCGGCCGCCAATGCGGGCAACAGCGAGTATCTCAAGACTTTAGGTGGATATTTGGATTTGCTAAAAGATAACAACTATAAGCTAACAAATGAAGTAGAGAAATACCGTGATAACGTTATCAAAGAATTACAATAATTCCAACATTGCTTACCATTTGAAAGGAGTTTTTATAGCCCTTGGGCTGTGTTTCTAATAGTCACGAGCCTAATGTCGCAGCCATAGCACTTGGCTTGTTTGTGGCGCTCCCATAGGGAAATTGTGGCTATAGCGTCATGGGTTTTTTCTGGAGTTTTGATAGTTCTTATAGCTGTGTTGGGTATTTAATGACACGACAGAGATCATATAGCTTGTAACCATATAATCCGAGGACTTTGTTTATGAAAGGGACGGTATTCGGCTTGCTTTTGCCGAATGTCCGTCCCTTTCTTTGTTTTTCATTAGTTGAAGATAAATAATTATTCTCCAAAAGGGAAATATTTAAACTGTTTCCGGTTTCATCTCCAATGGCAATGATCCTGGATTCCCTTGCAATTTTTGATTCTCTTCGGAGGGACCTTCTGATTTTAAATACTGAACAACTCCAACAAAAAGCGCATGAAATTGCTTTGACCCATGATCCATACCTGAGACGCAGGCCATCCAATCGCATCTGGCGTGATTTTTATGCAGATGTAAAAAAATTGCGCGCCTTGATACGCTCTCTGCAGGACGGCTCCGCAAGCTGCTCCCAGCCCGCTGAAGAATGGCTGCTTGACCATGCCGAGTTTATCGAAGAACAGGTATTGGTCATCCGGCGCCAGCTCTCCGGTAAATTTTTACGGGATTTGCCGCACCTGCGCAAATCCGGCAAGGCGAGGGTGCTGTCTATCTGTGCCGATTATCTTGAACATGTGGACGGGCTGCTGGACGAGGACGCACTGGTTTCGTATACCAATTCGTATCAGGAAGTATCTGTTTTAACCATTGCCGAGGTATGGGCGATCCCGCTAATCTTACGCATTGCCTTAATCCGGCGTCTGGCCGAAGTCATGGAGCTGGTCCGCGAAAGACGGGAGGTGTGCGTATTAGTCGAACGGCTGTTGTCGCGCATAGAGCCGTCGAAGTTGAGTCCGGAGCTGCTGAATGAAGCGCTTGAAGCAGCCGGGCTGGAGATGCCGCTCTCCGGCCCGCTGGTCGTTAATCTGATCAGAAGCCTGCGCGAGTGGGCGGAGGATTCGGCCACCGTGCGGGAATGGCTGATGTGCAAACTAGAAAACGGTCCCGAGAGCCTTGAGCAAATCGTCTCTTACGAGTTTCAACTGCAGGCTGCCTATCAAGTTACAACAGGCAACCTGATCGGCAGCCTGCGGAAAATATCGCGCCTTAACTGGCAAGACCGGTTCGAGCAGATTTGCATAGTCGAGAGGACACTCCGCGAAGAAAGCGCCGGGGTCTACCCCCTGCTTGATTTTTCAAGCCGCGACGTATTGCGAAGGAAGGTTGAAAAATTGGCCCGCCGCCTGCGTGTGCCGGAAAACCTGGTCGCGCAGCATGCTGTCGAGCTTGCGGTCCAGGGGTGCGGGCCGGTCTCTGCGGATCGGGCGCAGGCGGGTGGGGCCGGCTGCGGGTCAACACATTTAGAGGAATTGCCCCGCCATGCCTTTGTCTCATACTACCTGCTCGAGCCTGACGGGATCCGGGAACTGCAGCGTGCGCTGAAAGTGTGCAGCACCCGTTATTTGCCGGAAATAGGGGTTTTGCGTCACGCCACCGGCACGTATTTTGCCGTCCTTACGGTATTGTTCGCGGCCGCGCTGCTCGTCTTCGCGGTTTGGATCGGAGAGGGCGCGGGCTTTTCAATTGCCCAGTGGATATTGATCATGATGGCCCTGTCGTTACCCGCGAGCGAGTGGGCAATAACGACGGTACACTGGCTTATAGGGTGTACCAGGCAGCCCCAGCCGCTGTTGAGATACGATTTCGCGCGCGGGGTTCCTCCCGAGGCTGCCACTATGGTCGTCATACCTGTAATCTGGTCCTCAGTCAGAGAGGTGCAGGAAATGTTGGCCAGGCTGGAACTGCATTATCTGGCCAACCGCGATGTAAATATTCACTTCGCCCTCCTGGGTGATCTGGCTGACGCGGCATCGGAGAAACTGCCGGAGGATGCCGAGGTTCTTGACGCCGCCAGGGCCGGCATAGAGGAGTTAAACTGCAGGTACGCCCTCCCCGGCGGGAGTACCTTTCACCTCTTTCAGCGCCGCAGGTTGTGGAACCCGTCCGAAGGAGTATGGATGGGTTGGGAGCGTAAGCGCGGTAAATTGGTGGAATTTGTAGATTTGCTTAAAGGACAGGTCGATACGACTTACAACCTGATAGCAGGGGACAGCTCTATCTTGCCGGGCATTCGCTACATCATCACCCTTGACGCGGATACGCAACTGCCGCTGGGCAGTGCGCAGCGGATGATTGGTACCATGCATTTGCCCTACAACCGGCCACGGTTAAATCGCACCCAGACCCGAGTGGTGGAGGGCTACGGCGTGCTGCAGCCGCACATCGGCATTAGCCACGGAGCTTCTTTACGCTCGCGATTTGCAAGCCTTTGGTCGGCCGAGCCGGGCATCGACCCGTATGCCTTTGCCGTCTCCGATCCATACCAGGATGGTTTGGGGCAGGGTATTTTTACAGGTAAGGGAATCTTCGATGTTGAGGCTTTTGCGAAGGTTCTGTGTGAACGTATCCCGGAAAACCGTGTGCTCAGCCACGATTTGCTGGAAGGCGGATTTTTACGCGCGGGCCTCTTGTCGGATATCGAATTAATCGATGAGCACCCGGCAACCTTCAGCGCTTATCAAAAGAGGATGCACCGCTGGGTGCGCGGTGACTGGCAATTGCTTCCATGGCTGTTGCGCCGTGTTCGCGACCGGAAGGGCATTCTTAGGGCGGTTGATTTATCTCTTTTCACCCGCTGGCAGATGATCGACAACCTGCGGCGCAGCTTGCTGCCACCGGTCCTGTCGGCACTGCTGCTGTTTGGTGTGAGCGTGTTGCCGGGTTCTCCCGGGCGCTGGCTTGTTGTTGTGCTGGCTACCTTGTTTTTACCGCTATTTCGCCAATTGGCGGCGATTAGGAGGACGTTCTGGCGTCCCAGGAGCCTTTTGGCGACAGCCGGACAAGTTTTAGTAACCATTGTTACCCTGCCGTTTCAAAGCGTTCTGTTGTTGGACGCCATCGGCAGGACCCTGTACCGCTTGTTTGTATCAAAACGCCGTTTGCTCGAATGGGTCAGCGCCGCGGAAGTTGAACGGCGCAGCCGTGTTGGGCGCTATCCGGCGCTGCTGGGCATGTCCGGAGGTTACGCGCTGATCATCCTCCAGGCGCTGGCGGCCACCGCTGCCGTTCCGGCGCTGCGGTGGACGCTTTGGGTGCTTTGCGCCGGCTGGGCAGCCGCACCGCTTTTAGTAGGCTGGATGGAACGGCCCGCGCAGCGGCCGGAGCGCCCGCCGACGGCGGCTGAAGAGTCAAAACTGCGCAAGTTGGCGGAACAGATTTGGGCTTTCTTCGAGGACTACGTTACGGAAACAGATCACTGGCTGCCGCCTGATAACGTGCAATTTGAGCCGCCTAACGGGATCGCCCACCGCACTTCGCCCACCAACATCGGGCTTTACCTTGCCTGCGTGCTGGCTGCCCGGGATTTCGGCTTTATCGATACGCCCGGCCTGGTGGAGCGTTTGGAGCGTACAGTCAGCACGGTAGAGCGCCTGGAGCAATGGAGGGGCCATCTTTATAACTGGTACGACACGGCAACTCTCGCACCGCTGCCTCCAAAGTATGTGTCAACGGTGGATTCCGGCAACTTTGTCGGCTGTTTGATGACAGTCAAAGAGGGGCTGGCGGAATGGCTCCGGTCGGATCCTGGCGGTTCCGGCCGGCCGGATCCTGAACGGGCCGGCAGCAAGCATTTGGAAGCGTTGGATGTTGCCTTCGCTGCA
>DNIT01000150.1:12582-24084 GCA_003489345.1 Pelotomaculum sp.
TGTTGCCTTCGCTGCAGAGCTGGCGCCTGACCTGGAAGATACGTCAAAATGTGCCGGCAAGGATTGGTACAGGCGCGGACAAAGGCTGATCGACCGGATCGAAGCGCTGGTAAGCGGGACGGATTTCCGCCCGCTCTACAATGAGCAAGCCAAATTGTTCTCCCTGGGCTACCATACCGGGCTGCGTGAAACCGACCAGATTCTCTATGATCTGATGGCGTCAGAGGCAAGACTGTCAAGCTTTATCGCTATTGCCCTCGGTCAAGTGCCCGTATCTCACTGGCATGCGCTCGGGCGGACCATGACCCGGATAGGACGGCGAGTCACGCTGCTCTCGTGGTCCGGCACCATGTTTGAATATTTAATGCCCTGGCTATTCTTGCGTACCTACCGGAACACCGTCTGGGACAGCACCTACCGTGCCGTTGTCCGGCGGCAAATCGCATACGCGCATCAAAGAGGGGTCCCCTTTGGCATCTCTGAATCCGGCTACTACGCTTTTGATTACCGGATGAACTACCAGTACAGGGCCTTTGGTGTTCCCGGCCTCGGCTTCAAGCGCGGACTCGAACAAGATTTGGTTGTGGCGCCGTATGCGACCATCCTGGCCTTACCATTTAATATGCATCAAGGGCTGGAGGATTTGCGCAAACTGGAGGAACTGGGCGCTCGTGGCACATACGGCTACTTCGAAGCCATAGATTTTACTTCCGAGCGGCTGCCCAGGGAGCAGGCCAGCGTAGTCATCCGGAGTTTCATGGCCCATCACCAGGGGATGAGCCTGCTGGCTCTCGCCAACCTGCTGACGCCGCAAAAAATATACGAACGCTTTCACCGTGACAGGCGCGTGCAGGCGGCGGAACTGCTGCTGCAGGAACGTATTCCTCCACGGCCCGCAATCATGAAACATCCCGCCATAAGTTGCGCGCATGCTTCTGAGCCGGGGCCGGCGGTGACAGGCGGTGTTCGCGAATTCCTCAGCGCGGACACGACCGCGCCGGAGGTCTGTATCCTGTCCAACGGGACCTTGACGACCATTTTGACCAACAGCGGCAGCGGGCTTATCCGGTACGAGGGCTTGGCTGTCTCGCGCTGGCAGGAAGATCCAGTGCTGGATGACTGGGGAAGCTACTTGTATATCCGTGATGTTGCCCTTGACAAGGTATGGTCGCCGTCGTTTCAGCCGTGCCGGGTGCGTTCTGAACAACAGCGGGCGCAATTCTCCCTTGACCGGGCCACCTTCATGCGTGTAGACGGGGATGTGCAGACGAGCCTTGAAATCTGCGTGTCCCCGGAATGGAATGCGGAAGTGCGCAGGCTGACACTTACCAACACCGGGCTTGAAGCGCGGATTATCGAAGTCACCACGTTTCAGGAACTGGCCCTGGCGCCTCCCGACGCAGACGACGCGCACCCGGCTTTTAGCAAATTGTTCATCAAAACGGCCTATGTGGAGGAGCCCCAGTGCCTCTTAGCCCGGCGCAGGCCGCGCCGGAAAGACGAGAAGTCGCTATGGGCGGCGCATTCGCTGATGGTTACAGGCCGGAGTATTGGTCCGGTGGAATACGAGACCGACCGGTCCTGCTTTATCGGCCGGGGCCATACGCTGGCCCGGCCGCAGGGCATCCGTGCCCGCCTGCATGGCACGGTGGGCTCTGTGGCTGATCCCGCTTTTGTGATGCGGCGGCGGTTAAGCATCGAACCTGGCGCACAAGCGCAGCTGTTCGCTGTCACAGCCGTGGCAGGCACGAGAGAAGAAGCCCTTGATATTGTAAGTCGTTTCGCGGGAGAGCTGGTGGTTGAACGTACCTTTCAACTGGCCTGGAATCGCAGTCAAATCGAGCTCAGGCACCTGCGCCTGACAGCTGGCGAAGCCATGGTTTTCCAAACTCTGGCGGGCCGGATATTATATACCCCTCCGCTGGGGCAGGAGCGAAAGCTTGGTATCACCGTCAATGCAAAAGGGCAGTCCGGCCTCTGGGCGTATGGAATCTCCGGAGATATTCCGGTGCTTCTGGTGCGAATCCGGGATCGCTCCCATATGCAGTTTATAGTCAAACTACTGACCGGGTATGCGTATTTACGCCGGCTTGGGTTGTTTTTCGACCTGGCAATCTTAAACGAATCGGCGGGTGGTTACCAGCAGGATTTGCAGGAAGCTCTGCGGCGTGCGGCGGAGCATGGTGTTGACCGTCATTGGACCGGAGCAGGCGGCGTTTTTATCATCAACGCCGGCCAACTTCCGGACGAGGACAGAACCCTTCTCATGGCAACAGCCCGTGTTGTTTTACGGGCAGACGGCCCCAGCCTCAGGGCGCAGTCCAGACTGCCCCGGCGACCTGCCCTCTTTCCGGCCCTCTTTACCCCAGCAGCGCCGCCGAACAGGTTTGCCGCGCCTATCCCGGCAGAGGAGCGCCGGCTGCTGTTTTTTAACGGCTGGGGGGGATTCTCGACCGACGGCCGGGAGTACCGGATCTTGCTCAAAAACGGCAATTACCCGCCTGCGCCATGGAGCAACGTCATCGCCAATCCGCGTTTTGGCTGTCTGGTTTCAGAACTCGGTACGGGTTACACCTGGTGGCGAAACAGCCGTGAGTTTAAGCTGACTCCGTGGTCAAACGATCCTGTACTCGACCCGCCGGGTGAGGCGTGTTATCTGAGGGATGAAGAGAGCGGCGAACTATGGTCCGCCACGCCGTCTACCGTAGCCAAAGACCAGTCTTACAACGTTATCCACGGCCGCGGCTTCACCTGTTTCAATCACGAGAGACACGGTGTAAGGGAGGAAATGACCGTTTTTGTGCCCCTTGACGACCCGGTCAAGGTGGTCAAGTTGCATTTGCAGAACAGAAGCGCCGGGCGAAGAAGCCTTTCCGTCACTTATTACGCGGAGTGGGTGTTGGGTGTGCGTCGTCAGGGAGGCGCATCTTTCGTCATCACGGATTGGGATGAAGAGTCCCAAACCATGCTGGCGCGCAACGCATATCAGGAAACATTTCGAGGCGCGCATGCCTTTTTAGGCGTTTATCTGCAAGAGGATCAGAGTTCCACCGGGGGATACGATCTGTCCTGGACGGCAGACCGAAACGAATTTCTAGGCCGCAACGGAACCCTGGAAAATCCTGCGGCTTTGGGCCGGGAGCGCCTGTCAGGCCAAACCGGAGCTCTTTATGACGCCTGTGGTGCGGTGCAGTCCAAGCTCATCCTGGAGCCCGGCGGCGAACGGACATTGTACATCCTGCTCGGTTGCGAACAATCCCGGGAGGCAGCCGTGCAACTGGCGCAAAAATACCGCCAGGCTCGTGTTTGCGACCGGGCCTTTGAACAGGTGCGGGGATTCTGGGAAGATGTTTTGGACCAAGTTAGGGTTGCCACACCCAGCCCGGAGCTTGATGTATTGTTAAACGGCTGGCTTTTGTACCAGACCCTGGCCTGCAGAATGTGGGCGCGAGCCGCTTTTTACCAGGCGGGAGGTGCGTACGGCTTTCGCGATCAATTGCAGGATGCTCTGGCGCTCCTGCACACCCGCCCCGATCTGGCGAGAAAGCAAATTTTGCTGCACTGCGCCCATCAATATGAGGAGGGAGACGTGCAGCACTGGTGGCATGAAGAGACGCAGCGCGGCATTCGCACGCGTTTCTCCGATGATTTGCTGTGGCTGCCGTATACCGTTGGACGTTATGTTGAGCATACGGGGGACGACAGTATACTGGACGAGGAGGCGCAGTATCTATATAGTGAACCGTTGCCGGAGGGTCAAGCCGAACGCTATGAGCCGACGCAAGGCTCTACCCAGAGCGGCTCTGTTTTTGAGCACTGCCTGCGCGCAATGGACAGGGCGCTGCAATGCTTCGGTGAACACGGGCTGCCGCTGATCGGAACCGGTGACTGGAACGACGGTTTGAGCCGTGTAGGCGCTAAGGGTCGCGGTGAAAGCGTGTGGCTCGGCTGGTTCCTCTATGACGTGCTGACCCGGTTTGCAGGTTTGTGCCGGCAGCGCGGCGATGTGGAGCGGCAGGAACGTTACCGGGAGGTATGTGTCCAGCTGGTTTCCTCGCTGGAAAAGCACGCCTGGGACGGGCTATGGTACCGGCGGGCCTTCACCGACGAAGGCCTTTGGCTGGGTTCTATTTACAATGAGGAATGCCGCATCGACGCCATTGCCCAGTCCTGGTCGGTAATTTCCGGAGCGGCGCCGCAAGAGAAGGCGCTGCAGGCGATGCAGTCCTTCGACCGCGAACTGGTGGACCGGGAACTTTCCGTCACGCGCCTCTTGACGCCTCCTTTTGATCATACGGAGCCGGCTCCCGGCTACATTCAGGGTTATCCGCCCGGCATCCGGGAGAACGGCGCCCAGTATACCCACGGCGCCATCTGGAGTATTATCGCCTGGTGCCGGCTGGGCAAGGGAGAAGAGGCTTTTGAATTGATTGAGCTGTTAAACCCGCTCAATCATACGCGCACGATTCATGAAGCGCGGCAGTATGGCGGCGAACCCTACGTCATGGCGGCAGATGTTTACACGATGGAGCCGCACCGGGGACGTGCCGGCTGGACGTGGTATACCGGTGCGGCGGGGTGGATGTATCAAGCGGGACTGGAGTGGATCCTCGGCCTGCGCCGCCGCGGCCAACGGCTGTACATTTGCCCCTGTATTCCCGGCGCCTGGCCGGAGTTCTCCGTAAGCTACCGTTATGGCAGCGCACGTTACCAGATTACTGTTAAAAACCCGTCGCGCCGGTCTGGCGGAGCGGCCGCACTGCAAATTGACGGGCGAGAAGCCGTGTTTCAGGAACAAGAACTGAAGGAGGGCTGTTACGTTGAATTGCGAGACGACGGGCAGGTCCATCAGGTCGTGCTGGTGTTGTAATCACCTCCCCTTCGTGCTTTTCGCGCAAGAGCCGGTTTTAATTAATTTTTGTATATTGCTTCACCTTCACTTGTTGCTCTGTTGCTAACCAACGGCTGGAATCCATATGATATTTCCATACCGGGCCTCCTATTTGCATCTATTTTATCAATACTAATTACTGCGACTGCCTCTATTAACAGGTTTCCAGTGTTCCCCCTTAACGCAGAACCTGGCCTGCCCATAGGCAATACACACAGAAATAAGCACCTGGGCTTTGAGGCCGCGGTGTGGTTTTTGTGAACCGTTATTACACTTTATAGTGTTTTATAACGTTGGATGGTTTCTATTATTTTTCTTCTTGACACTGGATCGCCTCGTTACTATACTATAATGTATACAACATGATATTGGGTTAAGAGAGTGCTATGTTTTACTTCGTTTCGTTTATTTAGTTCTCGAATGCATAACGAAAACAAAAGAGAAAGAATGCCAAAAAACGTTGTTGTTGCCTCCTCGTTTCATGAGGGGTAGTACTCAAACGAATTGAGTTCGTTTAGCTGCGCTCTCTTAGTGCAGCTTTTTATATTTGTATTTGGAGCTGCTCAACATATCAGAGAAACTTATCGATAGCATACATTCTCCCATTAGATCCTGGTCTTGGGGGCAAAAGGCCGGTCGAGATCGCCCTGGCTGTGGTGGCCGAAATTCAGGCTGTAAAATATCAACGGACCGGTGCGTTGATGAGTAACAGAAATCTATAAAAATTTAGAGCCATAAATTTAAGATGAAGTATTACCATATGGTGGACAGATAATATGCATTCATCGCTGAAGAATTTAATCCTGATTCTACTGCCGGTCACAGCCTTTTTATTTTCGTTTGCAATTGGACGTTATGCCGTTTCAATCCCGCAGCTCATGTCAACCTTATACGGTCATTATTTTGGCGGCGTAATGGAAACGAACCTGGAAACTGTCGTCTTTAATATCAGGTTACCGCGCATTTTTGCCGCTATGCTGGTGGGGGCAGCCTTGTCTACGGCAGGGGCGGCCTATCAGGGGATGTTTAAAAATCCTCTGGTCTCCCCAGATATTTTAGGCGCTTCAGCGGGTGCCGGATTTGGAGCTTGCCTGGCGATTTATCTTTCACAATCCGGGTTGATCATTCAGATTTCGGCCTTTCTTTTCGGACTTGCCGCTGTGTTTTTGGCCTACTTGATCAATGTTAAACTGGATTATGATCCCATACTCGGTCTGGTACTTGGCGGAATCCTCATTAGTACTCTCTTTTCCTCAGGTACAGGGGTGTTGAAGTATTTTGCCGATGCCAACGATAAGCTCCCGGCCATTACCTTCTGGCTGATGGGCAGTCTATCCTCTGTAGATAAAAGGGATCTCTTAATGGTTTTAATCCCCATGTCGATTGGCTTCACCTCCCTTTTTCTTGTCCGATGGAGATTAAATGTGCTTGCGTTCGGCGAAGAAGAGGCCCGGTCGCTTGGGATTAATACCAAAAGGCTCAGGTTAATTGTCATTATCAGTTCGACTTTGGTAACAGCCGCATCAGTCTCCATCTGCGGCATGGTCGGATGGATCGGCCTGGTTATTCCCCACCTGGCCCGTGCAATCGTCGGTCCCAACTATAGCATTCTCATGCCGGTGACGTTTATTATCGGCGCAACTTATTTATTGCTGATTGATGATGTGGCCCGCTGCCTTGGTTCAGTCGAGGTCCCCTTGGGTATTCTCACCTCCTTAATCGGTGTGCCCTTCTTTATCTTTATTTTTAAAAAAAATGTAAGGGGATGGAAGTAGTGCTGGAAGTTGAGAGTGTTTCTTATTGCTATGACCAAAGCAGAATACTTCATGAGATCTCTTTCATGGTTGAAGCAGGTGAACTGGTGTGTGTGTTGGGTCCGAACGGCTGCGGCAAGACGACCCTGCTTAAAAATATCCTCGGACTGTTGACCCCTTCTTCCGGTTTCGTTCGGATCGATGGTAAAGACGTGCAAAAATTATCTCCTAAGAAACTGGCTCAAGTGATGGGCTATATTCCGCAAGCGCATAACCCGCCTTTCCCCTTTAAGGTTTTCGACGTTGTCCTTATGGGAAGGACGGCTCATTTATCCAGCCTCGCCCTGCCAAATAAAAAAGACGAAGAAATTGCCTATGAGTCTTTAGCCAAACTAAACATCACGCACTTAAAAGATAAAATTTATACCAAGCTCAGCGGTGGGGAAAGACAGCTGGTCCTGATTGCGCGGGCTTTGGCGCAACAACCAAAAATACTGATTATGGATGAACCGACCATAAGCCTGGATTTTGGTAAGCAGAATGTCGTGCTTGAACATGTGCGACTGCTTTCCCAAAAAGGAATAAGCATCCTGATGGTCACTCACGATCCGGGACATGCGCTTTTTTGCGCCGATAAAGTGGTAACCCTGAAAAAAGGCAGATTATTAAAGATTGGGCTCCCCCAAGACGTGATCTCTGAAGACTCGATGCGGGATATGTATGATACGGAGGTGAGAATTGCTAAGCTCAAGCTGCCGGATGAGAGAACAATTTGTGTTTGCGTTCCTGTCCCCAGGGCTTCAGAGATCTGTATGAGCGCTTAGAAAAATATTTGCCATGCCTCAGGGCAACAGCTTAGGGTTAATTGTTAGAAAACTTTAAAGGGGTGTAGTAGAAATGATAAAGACCAGGAATTTTGCTATTGCTTTTTTGTTGCTCCTTTCAGTCATGCTCTGTATCCTTTTTGCGGGTTGTGGCGACAAGGGCGTATCCCAGCAATCGACGACCCAAACCATTACCGATCATGCCGGAAGGGCGCTAACCATTCCTGCCCAAATCAATAAGTGCTACTATACAAGCCCTCTGGGGATGATCATGATCTATTCCCTTGCTCCGGATCAGATGGTTGGATGGTCCATGCAGTTAACGGATAAAGAAAAGAAATACATACCAGAAAAATATCACTCTCTTCCTTTCCTGGGCGGATTGCAGATGAACGGTAAGATCAACACCGAAGAACTGCTTAAGGCCAAACCGGATGTCATATTCTCAGTTGGACCCGATGCCCTTACCGATACCACAAAAAGCGATGCCGACAAACTACAGGCACAGCTTAACATTCCGGTGATTGTTGTGGACGGTGATATCAAGAGTACGGAAAAGGCTTATACTTTTATCGGACAGCTGCTCGGAGTTGGAGACAAGGCTGAAGAACTCGCTGCTTATTGCACCAAGACCATGACTGAGGTTACGGAAGCAACTCAAGCAATACCTGCAGAAAAGAGAGTAAAAGTCTATTATGCCGAAGGGCCCGAAGGACTTGCCACAGAGCCTAAGGGTGGAAGCCATGCCCTTGTTCTTGATCTGGTTAATGGAAATAATGTTGCTCAAGTTGAAGCCAAAGGCGGCAGCGGCATGAGCAGTGTATCCATGGAACAAGTCCTAAAATGGAATCCTGATGTCATTTTGACCTGGGGCACGGATGCCGGAGGCGCTTATGATCTGATCCGGACAAGTCAGAATTGGGCAAATATAAACGCCGTCAAAAACAATAAAGTATATGAGATACCGAATTACCCGTTCAACTGGTTTGATCGTCCGCCTTCGGTCAACCGGTTCCTGGGCTTGAAATGGCTGGCGGCAACCTTATACCCGGATACTTATAAGGTGGATATGATCAGTGAAGTTAAGAATTTTTACTCGTTGTTCTATCATATTGATCTCTCGGATGCTGACGCCAGGGAATTGCTGAAAAATTCAGGGCTAAAAGTAAATTAACCAGTAATCCGTCTTCATACTTCGGTTGTTGTCCGACGCTCAGCGCAAGAATCAACCTCGAATGAAAAAAGAGCAGTACTTGGGGGTGTGGATTAATGGAAATGAATGTGCCGGAGTTCGATAAAATCGCCCGTGAGGTGTTTGCTCCGGTTTATCCGGCTCTTGCCTCTCAAATTAAAGAAAAATCTGGCAAAGACAGGGGGACATGCCTGGATATTGGCTGTGGCGGTGGTTATCTGGGCATCGCAATGGCCGGGATTACGGATTTCAAGGTTTATTTGTTTGACCAATCCCAGGAAATGCTGCAAATAGCCTCCCAAAATATTGTCAGCCGGGGTGTGCAAGACAAGGTTGAGACCCTTTGGGGGGACGTCCATGAAATCCCCTTGGAAGATGGGTCGATTGACTTAGCCATGAGCCGGGGATCGGTGTTTTTTTGGCAAGACCACTGCAAGGCTTTCCGGGAAATATACCGGGTGCTCAAGCCGGGTGGCATAGCTTTTATTGGCGGCGGCTTTGGCTCAAATGAACTCAAAGAGCAGGTGGCTGCCGAGATGCAAAGAAGAGACCTGGAATGGCGGGGCAGGACGAAAAATCATAATAGCGATGACAACCTGATGCGTTATAGAAGCGCATTGCGGCAGTCGGGCATACCCTCCTATGATGCGGCCAGAAATGAAACAGGTTTATGGGTAACCATAAGGAGAGAGGCTGATGCGTTGTAATATTTGTGAAAGGGGCTGCCTGCTGCCGGAAGCGGGTACGGGCGCATGCGGGCTGTACAGCAGAATAGGGCGGGAAATCGTAGAGCTGTATCCGGACAGGTACCTGATTATATGTCCTATTTCCATAGAAACAATGCCTTTATTGCACTTTTATCCGGGAGGAAAGTTCCTCCAGATTAGTACGGCTGGCTGTAATTTTAATTGCGCTGGCTGTATTTCAGCAGTCATTGTCAAGGAAATGGATCCGGCCAGCCGGGCGTTTTATCATCTGTCCCCGGAACAGGTCGTGGACGAGGCCGTCAGAAACGATTGTATCGGAATCACCTTTTTAATGAACGACCCCCTGGCGTCCTTTCTAACCTTTATCAATGTTGCTGAAGCTGCCAAAGCGCGCGGCCTTCTGGTTGGCTGTTCCACCAACGGTTATTTTACCGAAGCATCCCTGGACAAAATCATTGAGCTCCTTGATTTTGTCAACATAGGTGTGAAGGGGATGTCCAGAGAGGCTTATAGCAGATGTGGGGGGGACACGCCGGAGCCAGTTTTGAGGAACATCGAAAGGTTCTGCCAGAGCGGTGTGCATGTGGAAGTAGCCTGTGTTTGCAGCAAGGGGCATAATCAAGAGATACTTATTCTGGCTGATTACCTGGCAGATATTTCAGCAGATATACCATTGCAGGTGATGAGGTTTATACCTGTGGAGGGGGTCGAACTGGCTTTAGAGGAATCCATATGCAAGGCAGAAGGTCTATGGGGCATGCTCAGAGAAAAACTAAATTATGTGTATTTATTTAACTCCCCCGGCACCGAATATCTCAACACGTTATGTCCCAGCTGCGGGGCGTTGATATTAAAACGGGATTTCTACGGGCCGATGGGGGCAAAACTTAAGCCTGCAGGACTTGGGTTGGGTGAAGAAAATTGCTGCCCGCAATGCGGACGGGAGTTAAATATTAGGGGATTTGCGGCAAAAAAAGTTTACCGGGAAGGAGATTTTCAGGGGGGATACCCTTTTACCAGGGCTTTGGAAATGATGGAAGCTATACTAATTGCTATGGGGGTAAGGGAGCCACAAAAGGTTGTGCGAATTTGGGAGGATGTGCTTTGCAACAACAACCTGAGTAAATTTCACGATGACATCCGGACTCCCCGGGCCTATATCAAAACCATCCGGCATTTTGGAAGCCTTATTGGGTTAGAGGATAAAGCTGAAGCGCTGGCTAAGTATTTGGAAGAAAAATTGCTTCTCATTGAGAGCGGCCTGCGTACAGTTGACAGGAAACCACGGGTGTATTACGCCATGGGAAAACCCAATTTTTGCATCAAGGGAGGCCGCCTGGAAAACCAGTTGGTAGAAACGGCAGGAGGTACCAGTGTCAACAGGGAAATAGACTGCGAAGGGAGACCGGGCATGTCGATTCCCCTTGCGCAGTTGGAAGCGCTCAATCCTGAAATTATTTTCATTTCGTCTTTTATGTCTTCACCGGTTGATGATTTTTACGAAGAATGCCTCAAAGCCTGCTTAGACGTGGAGGCGGTAAAGAATAAAAGGATATATAATTTACCGGCGCCCTGCTGGGACTTCGGCAGCCCCCGGTGGGTGCTGGGCCTGATGTTTATAGCCAACATCATCCATCCCGCCATATTTCATTTTGATGTCCTTGCTGAAGCGAAGGTGTTCTATGAGAAGTTTTACGGAATGGAGTTTTCACTGTCTGACACCAACCTGTCCTTTGGCAAGCCCAGCTGCAGCTTTACGTGGGACACACAACCGGAGATGTTAAAAAAGGGGGGCGAGACTTGCCGGCAAACATTGTCCTTAAGCCTATCGGCATTGTGATATCACGTTATTCTGATCCAAAGCGGCCTTCTGATACGCATGAAAAAGCCGCCATAGAGATCCACCCGGAATATGAGAAAGCGCTCCTGAGGATTAGAGAACATTCGCACTTTTGGATCTTGAGCTGGTTCCACCTAATGGATCGCCACGCTCTGACCGCCGCCCCCTGCAGGTTAAATCATCACCTGCCGGAGTACGGTGTTTTCGGGCTGCGCTCGCCGGCACGCCCCAACCCCATTGGCCTGAGCCTGGTAAAACTGGACCGGGTGGAGGGAATGCGACTATACGTCACTG
>DNIT01000150.1:24179-25700 GCA_003489345.1 Pelotomaculum sp.
GATACGTCACTGGATTAGACGCGGTGGACGGGACACCGGTGCTGGATATCAAGCCGTACTTCGAAGATGACATTATCTTTTCACCGCGCACGCCCCACATTTATCCGTTAAACAGGGAGATGCACAGGAGCATATTGTTGAAACAGGCTCTGGCGCACCACCAGGAGGATTGTACGGATCTCCTGCTGGCAGTGCGCATGTCCCTGATTGCAACAGAACGGCTGGGGCAACTGAATTCTCCTGACCTCTATGTTACGGTAGAAGGATCGCCTTGCCTGGCTGACACCATCCAGGGACTGTCCAGAGCCAGACTTGCTAACCCGCCCCGCTTTACATACCGCCCGGCCGCATCACCGGGACGCACGACCTGGCGCCGCGGGGAAAGAGTTCTGAGCATTACGGCACGGCAGCGGCTGGAGAAGGAAGATTTCTTGGGGCTTTCCGATGCGGATATCCTGGAAGTAAAAGAAAGGAAGGATGAGTAGCATGCGCACTTTGGCAGAAGATATACAAGCTGCGGTTGATTACCATGGACATGTCTGTTCAGGAATCGTACTGGGCGTAAGGATGGCCCACCTGGCCCTTGACCGGCTGAAAATTGACAACCCTTTGGAATATAGGGACTTAATTGTTTATGTCGAGGTTGACCGCTGTGTCAGTGATGCTGTTTACGCGGTAACCGGCTGTACTCTGGGAAGGAGGCGCATGAAATGGGTTGACTACGGCAAGATGGCGGCCGCTTTTTATGATTTGGCCACAAAACAGGGCGTAAGGGTGGTTGTTACCGGCAGTCATTTCCCACTGCCCGATGAAGATCCTTTATTGTTTTGGGGGAACATACCGGATGCGGATGTTTTTACTGTGCAGGATGTATCTATTGATATACCGAAGGAAGATTTGCCCGGTAAGCCCCTCCTGAAGATCGAGTGCGAGAACTGTCGTGAGCGTATTATGGACGGAAGAGAAAAAAGGGTTAAGGGCAGGGTGTTGTGTCGGGCTTGTGCCGGAGAGGCCTATTATAAGCGGATTTAAAGTGTCGGATTGGAGAATTGCAATGTGGGGAATCTATGACGAGTTAATTGCCGCCGTACCGGAAGAGCTGGTGGTAACTGAATGCATGATCGGCCTGTATTGGACCTTGGTCCGTTCCGGAGGGGTGGGAGTGTCGCTGACCATGCGCAAGGAGCCCGGTCGCCTGAACCTGGGTAAGATTACCGGTGTTTCCCTCCGTGAGCTGGCGTCAAATATAAAATCCTGGAACAACTTGAGGGCGATGGTTGGCTTAGCGGCAATCAATGCGGCGTTCAATACGCCCGAGCAACTTGCCAAGCTGCTTGGCCATCCTTTGACCTTTCAAGAACATGCCAACGCTTTTTCTCATTACATAGAGCAGGTGCGGGGTAAAAAAGTGGCCGTGGTCGGACACTTCCCCGGCTTGGAAGAGCTGGCCAAGGTGTCTCAGTTTTCTATTTTGGAACGCAACCCAAACCCCGGTGACTTTCCGGATCCAGCCTGTGAATA
>DNIT01000150.1:25788-26128 GCA_003489345.1 Pelotomaculum sp.
CCGGATCCAGCCTGTGAATATCTGTTGGGTGAACAGGACTTTGTCTTTATTACCGCCACATCTCTCATCAACAAGACTCTGCCCCGTCTGCTGGAGTTAAGCCGCGGGGCTGTGAACGTGTTGGTGGGTCCCAGTACGCCATTGTCGCCGATCTTCTTCAAGTACGGTGTTGAGACGCTGGCCGGGTTGGTTGTAGTTGAGCCTTCCGGGTTTTGGCGCACCGTACAGGAAGGCGGTAGGATGGAGATATTTAATAACGGCGGTCAAATGGTCAGGGTTAGTAGAAACGACGTGCTGTAGCAGGCCGCTTGCAAGTTAAATAACGGGCAATCATAATAAT
>DNIT01000150.1:26275-27640 GCA_003489345.1 Pelotomaculum sp.
GCTGTACCGTCAAGACCAAAGGACGTTGCGGACTTTGCTCAGTGCAGCCACAATCATATTCTTCCGGGAAGCATGAAATTCCAATACATATAAGGTAACACATACCGGTCAAATGGTTTTTTGCATGAAATGAACGCTGAAGTCCCGGTTGAATTTTCTGCCTATGTTATACAGTGTGCCGGAATGTTGGAAACCATTCCGGTGATGAAAGTTTAAACTGTTTTCATTGAGCGAGGATATGCGTGCCAGGATCGAATCAATGCCAATCTTTTGGGCCTCTGCAGCTAAGTATTCCAGCATGGAGCGGCCGATCCCTTTCCCGGTGTGTTCGGGTTTAATGAAATAAGTGACTTCCGCAACTCTTTTAAAGACCGGTATAGGGTGATAGGGACGCAGTAATGCAAAACCGATAACCTCTCCATTCTCAGCTTCAACAACAATTGCCGGATAGCCGGCCGTAGCCTGGAGGAGCAGGTCGAAAAAATCATAACTTAGTTTTTGTTCAGGAAAAGCTGCAAAACTGTTTTCAATGTAGTAATTAAAAATATCAATTACAGGCTTCCTATATGCATCATTGAGCGGAGCAAAAGAATATGACATTTATAATCCCCCAAATCTCGTTATTTTTTCTATGAAGCAGTTATAGCACAGGCTGTGTCAAATCCCAGTTGAAAGGCCTGCCTGTTCATTTCCAGCGCTCTTTCAGGCACTACGGCGTTCATGACGGAGGTGAAGGTTGCCGGTGGCAGCGGCAGGAAGCCGGAACCGGCCAGGGCGCCGACCAGCACAATGTTCTGGACCAGGGGATCTCCGGCTAAAGCTGCCAGCTCACTGCTCGCAATAAGTAAAACCTCCGCGGACATATCTTTTAGGGTCTTAATCAAATCATCAGGGTCAGGATAAGCATGCCCGCCGATCAGGACACCCACCGGGTAAACCGGGCGCGGGTTTAAAATAATCTTTGTACCCGGGTGCCCCAGCGCGGCCGCGGATCGGGCCGCTTCCACCGGCTCAAAACCTACGATGATATCGGCATGGCCGGCCGGTATTACCGCGCCGTATTGGAATTCCTGCGAGAGACGGATGTGGCTGGATACCGCTCCGCCGCGCTGGGACAGTCCGTAAGATTCACCCACTGTAACTTTGAAGTCTTCAGCCGCGGCGGCCTTGGCCAGAATTTCCGAAACCAGGATGTTCCCCTGGCCGCCCACGCCTGTGATCACAATATTTAACGGGTCTTTCACTTAATCCACCTCCTCAACGGTAATTGCTCCGGCGGGGCAAAGTTTAGCGCACACGCCGCACCCCGCGCAAACCGCTTCATCTATTTTGGCCTTGCCGGCCGTGGTGTCCCAAATGTTCCCC
>DNIT01000150.1:27807-29677 GCA_003489345.1 Pelotomaculum sp.
TGGTGCAGAAGCGACCGCAGCCGCAGGACTCGCCCCGACACCGCTCCGGGTCCACGGTAACACGCCGTTTTTTCCGTTCCCTGCGATAAGCCACCAGGGCACAAAGCTGCCGTAAAATCAGCACCTTTACACCGGGCAGGCGGTTCATGGCAAAAATCTTCCCGGCCGTTTCTTCTATATGAAAAGGATCGCTTACGTCCACCGCAATGCCGAGACCGCGTACCACTTCCTCAATGGACAGGGCTTCCGCGGCATCGCCGGCGGCGTTGAGGCCCGTGCCCGGGTGGGGCTGGTGTCCGGTCATGGCGGTCGCTCCGTTGTCCAGAACGATGCAAAGGAATTCGGAGCCGTTGTAGCGGGCGTTGATCAGACCGGGGATAACGGCGTGGTAGAAGGTGGAGTCACCTACCACCGCGATGGCGGGCCTGTTGAAACCGAACTTCTTCAGCTTGCCCAAACCGCAAGCGATACCCGGTCCTGCGCCCATGCAGTGGAGAGTGTCGAACAGTTCAAACCCGGTAGTGAAAGCGCCGAGACTGTAGCAGCCGATATCTCCGTTGATAATGCCGTCCCGTCCGTCTACGGCCACCGCGGTCTTGATTGCCCAGAAAGACGCCCGGTGCGGGCAGCCGGGACACATGGCGAAGTCCCTAGGCGGAATCTTTTCTACCAGTTGGTCCAGCAGTTTAGCCGGGTAGCCTTGTTTGGTGTAACGGACCCCGGTTATTTTGACGAGCGCTTCAAGGAGAATGTCCGTATTCATCTCGCCGCAGGCAGGGCCGCGCACACCGGCCACCGCACCGGACAGCTTGCCGTGAAAGGTGATGTTCCCCAGACCGGCTGCCTTTCTGGCATATAAAAGCAGGACGCTTTCTTCCAGCACCGGGCGTACTTCTTCGGCAAAGATGACCTGCCCGGCGCCACGCAAATGGGACAGTATGAAGTTTTCAGGCAAGGGGTAGGTGGTACCCACCCTGACCAATTTCACTTCCCCTGTTAAGTTCAGCAGTTTGAGCGCTTCCCGCGCGTAAAGATAACTGGACCCGCAGCAAAATAGCACAGTCTTCGCTTCTTGCGGCCCCTCAAAAAAGTTAAAAGGGGATGTTTCGTATATATTAGCGGCCAACTGCAGCCTGTCTCTTGCCTTCATATGAAATATGGAGAAGGTCTGAAATCGCTGCCCCGGTGGAATTTCTGCTGTTTTTTTAGTTCCTTCGATCTCTTTTAGTTCCACGAGGCCGCGGGAATGGGACACCCTGGTAACCGAGCGCAGGATAACCGGTCCCCCGATCTCTTCGGAAAGCGCAAAAGCCCATCCGGCCATAAGCCTGGCCTCATCCGGGGTAGAGGGCTCAAGCACCGGGACCTGGGCAGCCCTGGCGAGGTTGCGGGAGTCGTGTTCTTTGAGGCTGGAGTGCGCCGCGGGATCGTCGGCCACCACCAGAACCAGTCCGCCCTTGCAGCCTGCGAGGTTCATGCTGGTGAGAAAATCCAGAGCCACGTTCAGGCCGTCCGACTTCATGGTGCAGACTGCCCTTAAGCCCGTAAAAGAAGCTGCCCCCGCCCCTTCCAGGGCTACGATTTCGTTGGTTGACCACTCCGCGTAAAGGTCAAAGGCTGCTGTCGCCTTGCCCAGTGTTTCCGTGATCTCTGAAGAAGGAGAACCGGGGTAAGAAGAAGCATAGCGTACCCCCGCTTCCAGGCACCCCCGGGCGATGGCGTCGTTGCCGTTGATAAGGACCTTATCACCCGGAGTTCCGTAAACAACGTCTTTCCAGCTCATTCTTCCCCGCCCCCTTTGATAAAGCTCTCTTTTTCCCGGGTTGGAATGCCGATATAGGTTAAGTCGGAACGTTCCAGGACCCTTTTC
>DNIT01000150.1:29732-38611 GCA_003489345.1 Pelotomaculum sp.
GATATAGATTAAGTCGGGACGTTCCAGGACCCTTTTCTTCTTTTGAAAAACCGCCCGGCGGAGTATCGGCAGGCGATCATGCGGGTAAGGCTGCAGCTCGATGATGCCGGCTTTGTTTGCGTCTGCCACCAGCTGCCGCCCCTTGGCGGTACGGACTACCAGAGTGTTCCAACCGGGATATTGCTCAGTGGAACCTACCGATACGTCAGCCAGTTCAGACAAAGGATCGTAGCAGGCCAGGCAGGTGTCCTTGATCAAATAGCGGATTTCTTCCAGCGGCATGATGATTTGACTGCCGTCCTCCTGCCGGAAATCAACACTGCCTTTGGGAATGTCCATACGGCTGCAGTTAGCCAGGCCTCTTTCATTCAGAAAAGAATAAAACTCTGCAGACAGTGCTCCGAAGCAAAACAGCCCGATAACCAGGGCGATATTCTGCCCGCTTATTTCCACTGCCTGCTGCATTTTGCGGCCGGCGGTGACCTGGCAGGGCCGGCCGACGATCCCGATACGCTGAAAACCGTTTTTGACAGCTTCCTGAAAAAGGCTTAAGGTAGGTACGGCGGTATATTTTGATCCGGCCGTCTGAAAAATATCCTGCGGGGTTGAACAAAGGAAGGGCTGTGCGCTGGAGGGAGCGCCGCCTGCCGTCAGGGCGCTGTCGATCAGTCCCTGCTGCATAGCGAAAAGGGAGAGGGCTGTTACAATACCGCCATACTGGCCTTGCGCCCGGATTTTTTTGCTTTCCGCCCTGGCAAAGTAAAGGGAGGTGTGGGTACCCAAAACCGGGTCAAAGTCCTCAGCGCCGAAAACGCTTTGCCGTAAACCCTCATAATCTGTGAAACCGCGCGGGCACAACCGGTAACAGACCCCGTCGCAGATCTTGCAGTCATGGATTACGGCCACCTGTTCTCCGAAAGTCTTGATGTATGGGCAGTAGCCTACGCACCCGCCGCAAACGGTGCAAAGCCCCCGCTCAAGCACTTCCTTTTGCAGCCTGACCGCACTGTTGTATGCCACTTTAGTAGAAGTCTTCATATTGAACCCCCGGACAGAAAAAAAGTTTTGTCCATATATGTTGTGATATGTAAATAATTTTCTGTAAACCTGGGTAAAGTCCTTTAATCAAAAAATAAAGAAAAGTCTGAAACATAATCTTGGTTAAGGGAGCATTACGCGGATATCCAGGGTCTTTTTCAGAATATTTTAAACTTATAATCTAAGATAATTACAAGCCCAAACAATGCAATTTAATTTAATGATAGACCATTGAAAGGCAAAACAATCTTTAACAATAATTTAATATCGATTGATTAAAATGTGACTTATAGGGGGTGCTCGTATTGCGAATTGCCGTGATCTCTGACATCCATGGGAATCTATCAGCGTTGCAGGCAGTTTTGAAACATATAAGCAGAAGAGAGGTGGAAATGATCTACTGCGCCGGGGACCTGGTCGGTTATGTGCCTTTCCCCAACGAAGTGATCGACTTGCTTAAAGAAAACAAAATACCGGTGGTGATGGGAAACTATGACGATGCTATAGGAAACCGGCGCTTTATCTGCGGCTGTGATTATAAGGATGAGCAGGCCCGGGCTCTCGGTAAAAAATCCATCATCTGGACCAGGGAAAATGTGACGGAAAAAAACAAGGAATATCTTCGCAATCTACCGGCAGAGATTTGTTTCCGGGCGGGGAAGTTTGACGTAATGATAGTACACGGCAGCCCGCTGCAGTTAAATGAGTACCTTGACCAAGGAACCAAACCTGATTACCTGCCGGAACTGTTGCATATATTTCAAAGTGACGTGCTTATCTGCGGACACACCCAGTTCCCGTATCACAAGGCCCTCAACTCCGGTAAGCACGTGATCAACGCGGGAAGCGTAGGGAAGCCGAAACACGGCGATCCCCATGCTTCTTACGTTATCATTGAATTTGGGAATACCGTGGAAGTGTGCGTCCAAAAAGTGGCTTACAACGTGGAAAGCATGGCGATGGCTGTGGAGATATCCGGTTTGCCAAAAGAGTTTGCGGAGGTGCTTCGCTCCGGGACGGGTTGATTGGCGAAAACAGAAATGAGCGTAGGCGGCGCATATTCTTGACAAGCATGCCTTAATGAAATAATATGTGTATATACATATATTTTTTTGGAGTGTTAACAATGTCTCGTTTGGATCTATCCGGTATGCGGCGCTGCGCTTGCGGCAATTTGAGAAGGACGACGAGGGCGATCACCCAGTTTTATGATCAACTTCTTCAGCCATGCGGTTTACGCAGCACCCAAATTTCGTTGCTCCTTAATATTTCATTGCATGGCAATATTTCGGTCGGCGAGCTTGGAGCTATATTGCTCATGGACCAAACCACGGTGACGCGAAATATCGAGATATTGAGGAAGCTGGGATACATCAATGTTACAAAAGAAGATAATGACGGGAGGAAAAAGTCCATCTCAATAACAGAGAGCGGCATAAGAAAGCTTGCAGAGGCTGAGCCGTTGTGGGAGCAGGCTCAATCGCGAATTGAGCAGGGACTGGGTGCCGAACGATACCGTGATTTCTTAAAAACGCTAAAAGATGTTGCCCAATTATTGCAATAGCTTTTTTAGCCTTAATATATGTATATACACATATGGAATCGAGATACTTTGTAACTGACGAAATTGCTGAGCCGCTGACGGCGAACAGCCCTTGCATCAGAGGGCTATACCGGACTGCGATATTGTTGCCGTAACTGTTTGAGTTCTTGCCCGTGGAACTGCCTCATCGTATGCCAATAAGAAGAACCGGGGTGACAAACGTTGCTTTCTTTACAAACCATAAAAGAAAAGCTCGACGATTATATCTTGAGCAGTCCACAGAATATCGTCAATGAGCTTGAAACGATGCGCATATATGATCAGCCTTTGGTCGGCGTCGCCGGCGTTGCGGATACGCTTTGGAAAAGGCTCAAGGATACGGATGTGGTTGGGCCCCGGCATTTGTCTCCACAAGAATGGCTGCTCGGAGCCAAATCGGTTGTCTCTTACTTTCTGCCCTACACGCGACGTATTCGCCGGTCGAATTGCTCCGGGGGGTTCCCTTCTACGGAGTGGCTTTACGGGCGATACGAAGGTGAAATGTTGAACAATGCTCTATGCGGTTTTATTGTGGATTTGATTGAAAAAGCGGGGGGTCGGGCAATAGCTCCGTCCATTGATAAGCGCTTGACGGTGGTCAATCGACGGAGCAACTGGTCAGAACGACACGTCGCGTTTATTGCCGGCCTCGGTACGTTCAGTTTGAACCGTTCGATGATTACGAGTTTGGGATCTGCCGGACGCTTTGGCAGTGTGATCGTGGACTTTGAATTAAAACCAACACAGCGTTTGTACAAAGAGTTTGATGAATATTGTACCAAATGCGGCGTTTGTATTGACCGCTGTCCGGCTCAAGCCATAAGTGAAAAAGATAAGGATAATGGAATCTGTTCGCATTTTCTTGATGAAGTGCGTGAGCGGTATAAACCCAGATATGGATGCGGCAAATGTCAGACCGCAGTGCCTTGTGAAGATAAGAACCCGAAGGCGAACGTTTAGTAAAGCATGATGGCAAGCCAAATAAAAGAAGTACATATGATCAAAAGCAATGCTTTATGGGAGTAAGGAGGGGAAAAATGAGTAAAGTGTTTGGCCGTACAGAAATAAACGGCATGGTACTGGAGAATCGTTTTGTTCGCTCAGCGACATGGGAAGGGCTGGCCGGCAATGATGGCGCCGTTACCCCGGAACTGATGGCGACAATGGTTGCTCTCGCCAGGGGTGGCGCCGGATTAATCATCACCGGTCACGCCTATGTCTGTCCGGAGGGCAAGGCAGGTCCCCGGCAGCTTGGCATTTATAAAGATGAACTTGTGCCCGGGCTTAAGGAAATGACGACAGCCATCCATAGCTGTGGCGGAAAGGTCGTAGCGCAGCTTTCCCATGCCGGAAGATTTGCTCCTGAAAAATTGATCGGCCGGGCGCCGCTGGTCGTTTCGGCTGATGAGGAATCAGGCAAAACGCTGTACCACGAAATGACAGGGCAGGATATCCAGGAGATCGTTACTGCCTTTGCCGATGCAGCACGGAGGGCTAAATTCGCTGGTTTTGACGGAGTCCAAATTCACGCCGCGCACGGGTACCTGCTCAGCCAGTTCCTCTCCCCGGTATTTAACAGGCGTCAGGATGCATACGGAGGAGAAATCCACAATCGATCCCGGATGCATATCGAGGTGTTCCAGGCTGTCAGGGAAGCCGTAGGGAAAGACTATCCGGTATTAATCAAACTAAACTGCCGGGATTTCGTAGAGAACGGGCTGAGTCTGGACGACTCCCTTCAGGTCGCCCGCGCGCTTTCTGATGCAGGTCTTGACGCAATTGAATTGAGTGGCGGCCTGCTTACAGGAGGCCAACTGTCTCCGATCCGGCCCGGGATAAAATCTGAGGAAGAAGAAGCATATTACAGGGATGAGGCCCGTTATTTCAAAAATGCTATTCGTATTCCCCTGATCTTGGTCGGCGGGATCAGGTCTTTTCAAACCGCGGAGCGTTTGGTGGAAGATGGGGCAGCGGATTATATTTCCCTGTGCCGCCCGTTGATCAGGGAACCCAATTTAATTAACCGCTGGAAATCCGGGGATCGCTGCAAATCGGAATGCAGGTCTGATAACAGGTGCTTTGTTAAAGGACTGAAGGGAAACGGGATATACTGTGAGATGAGAAACAAGTAAAAGATATGTTATAGCGTGCAATAGAGTTTTCTGCCGGATAAAGTCACTTTACAGTGACTTTTTTGTATGCAATGGGGGATTTATGTTGGTGGCTGCAATGGTGTTTTTATCAGCGCCAAAAGATGAGTAATAATCAGAAATGATTAATACAATTATAAACAAATATTTAAATTTATTTGCTTTCAGATGTAGAATATGATTGGAAAAACCAATTAATATGACTGGTGTGAATTTAGAATTGAAAAATACTATAATCGACTTTCATGTTCACCTCTCAGAATACGAGTCTTTTGGTGAAGATGCCTTTAATTTCTTTGCAAGCGCCTTCCCTTCCAGAGAAGAATATGTTAATTTTTGCAAAATACATAGCGACCCCCATGCTTTTCTGCAGTTGATGGAGCAAAATGGAGTAGATTATTCGGTTATATTAGCAGAAATATCGCCTTTGTCAACCGGTATTTGCACAAACGAAATGGTAGAAGCTTTTTGCAAGGTGAGTCCGAGATTAATACCTTTTTGCACATTAAATCCTTATCTGCACCCGAATATGGGTCAAATGTTAGATGATTTATGTTTAAATCACGGCTTCAAAGGGCTCAAGCTTCTTCCCCCATACAATTATTTTTATCCCAATGACAATTTCATTTACCCATTGTATGCTGTTGCCGAAAGACTTGGCATACCCGTGCTTTTCCATACGGGATCTTCAATTTTTTCAGGCGTCCGTATAAAGTATGCGAATCCCATTTTTTTTGATGATGTGGCTGTTGACTTTCCTAACCTGAAAATCATTATGGCACACGGTGGGCGGGGCCTGTGGTATAATGAAGCATTGACCGTGGCTCGCCTTCATAAGAATGTTTATATCGAAGTTTCAGGTTTGCCACCTAAAAAGCTTATAGGATTCTTTCCTGATATTGAAAGGTTTGCCCATAAGTTTATTTTTGGTACGGACTGGCCCAGTGTAGATGTAAAAAAGAACATCGAAATAATCAGGAACTTAAATATTTCACAAGAGGCAATTCGAAAAATACTGGGAGAAAATGCTAAACAGCTCTTGGGATTGGTTTGCTAGGACAGTCTTATTTTGCACGGTTTTAGTGCAGTGGTAGCAAGTCAGGGAAACGCACTTGACTTGCTGCTTTTTTTATTTTGATAACCAGGTTCTTAGCAATGACATAGCAAAAGCGCCGGGAGCTGGCGCTTTTCGCTTGGAAGGCCTGTAATTTATGGAGTGGGAGGCTGGGTGCCGGAAGGCATCGGGTTGTCGGCCGGAGCCTTGCGTCCGCCCGTTCCTCCCGGACCGTTCATACCTCCCGGGCCGCCCATACCGCCGCTGACCGCAGAACCGTCGTCAGCGATGCGGGTAACCGTATCGGAGATGGTAACATCGGTCAGTATGGTGCCTCCGGAACAATCGCCGCCAGTATACAGCCCGTCGGTGAGTTGGCCGCTGCAAGTACCGCCGGAGATCAGGGTATAGGTTTTTCCTTGCTCCAACTCCGGCGTGCTGATCACGATAGACTGATACGCTTTGGCGGGCGCAAAGGCCAGGATGGTTTTTCCGCTTTCATCTGTCAGGGCGGCGAGGGTTCCGGCTTCCTGCGTCTTGGTATAATAGACAGTTATGGAATTCTGTGAAGAGGTCTCTCCGGGGGCCTGCGCCATGCCGGAACTGCCGGCTATGGCTAAAGTACCGCCTGTGACCTCACAGTCACCGTCGTAGTCCATGGGACCATTGCCGTTGTTGGTGGGTCCGCTGACCAGCACGGTACCTCCGTTGAAATAAAGAGAACCGTTGGCGTCGATGCCGTCACCACCTGCGTCGATAGATATATAACCCCCGGTGATGCGGATGAAATAAGAGCCATCGGTACGGAAGCTGTTTGCGCCGGGCCTGCCGCCCAGGGAGGAGCCGTCGGCGCCGCCCGCGGCGTTCAGCCCGTCGTCTTTAGCAGTCAAGCGAACCGCCCCGCCATTGATGGTGATGGCCGCGCTCTCCAGACCTTCAAAGCTTTGGGAGATGAGGATATTGCCGCCGTCCACCGTCAACGCGGAGTCGGCATGGATCCCGTCGTCTCCGGAGGATATCGTACATTCGCCCGCCTTGATCAGAATCTCACCGTTGGAGTGGATCGCATCATCAGAGGAGTCGATGGCAATTATGCCGCCGCTGATGAGGATGCCGGCGCCTGCCTTAAGCCCTTTGGCGGAACCCGTGTCTTCTTCGGCGGTAGGATCAGCAGCGGCAGTTTCGCGCTTACCCCACTCGGGACGGGGATTGCCGTTGGCGCCGGTGCTTGCATTGACGCTGCCGCCACCGGTGGTCAGGGCGATCTGCCCGTCTGTGACCTGCAGCAGAGTTTCTGCCTGGATGCCGTCACTATCCGCGGTGATGTTGAAAACCCCGCCGTCCAGAGATATCCAGCCTTTTTCCGCATCTTCGTCATTATTCGCCTGGAACCCGTCACTGCCGGCCTCGACGGTAACGGCGCCGCTGTTGACGGCAATGGAATCCCTGCCGCGCAGTCCGTCGCCGGCAGCGATAACGTTGATATGGCCGCCGGTAATCACCAGGTTATCCTTCGTGGCGATCCCGTGCTTGAATTGACCGTTGACGTTCAGGGACCCCGAGCCGTTGATGGTCAGGTCGTCCTTGCTGAAAATAGCCGCGTCCGGCTCGTCTTCCCCGGCGGCCAGGGTGTAGGCGGTTCCGTCCTGCACCGTGTTAATGGAGCCTTCAGCCAGGGTCAGGATGGTCTTCCCGGCTTTTTTAGCGTAAATAGCCGCATAGTCTGAGCAACTGATGGACGCTCCGTTCAGTACCAGCCGTACTACATCGTCTTTTTTTGCATCCACGACGATCTGTCCATCCGTCAGGGTGCCGCTGAACACATAGGTCCCGGCGGCAGTGATGGTGAGCTTGCTTCCTTCAGAGGCAGCGCCGGAGCCTTCTACTGCAATAGAACTCCCTTGCAGGGTGATGGTGGTGGCAGCGGCAGGATCCCAGGCGCTGTCCAGGTCCTCACTGCTGTATTCCACCGCCATGGCGGCGATTCCCGTAGAACTTCCGGCGTCGCCGACGGTACTGGTTGCCGCGCCGGTGCTGGAACTGCAGCCGGTTAATCCGGCCAGAGCCACCAGGGCTGCCGCCAGCAGGACTGTGAATTTCGGGGGGGTGTTGGGCATGATGCAATTCTCCTCTCATCCTTTTATAATTCATCGCTTCTGGTTGTTACCCGGCCGATAGCGATGTTCAGGTTTCCGTTGCGGCAGCGGAGCTCGTCCAGGAAGCTTTTTTCAATCTCGGTACCTTTCAGGGCAATATGGTAGCGCAGCTCGTACAGGCTGCCCATATTGGTGGTCTTCACCCGAACCAGCTCCGATTTTTGCGTGTACTTGCTGAAGAGGTCATCAAAGAGCCCCGCATAGTCCAGGTTTTCCGGGATAGTAATGCGCAGTTCCTTTGCGGTTGTTTTCTGCTCTCCAAAGCTGACGGTGTTTAAAAGCATCGTCATGAGGCCGACGATGAGCAGGAACAGGGCCGCGATTGCCAGGTATCCCATACCGGTGGCGAGGCCGACGGCCATCGCGAAAAAGAGGCTGCCGATCTCCCTGGAACTGCCGGGAATGGAGCGGAAACGGACCAGGCTGAAAGCGCCCATCACAGCCACGCCGACTCCCAGGTTGCCGTTTACAATCATGATAACCAGCTGGACCATGGCCGGCAGCAGGGCCAGGGTCACCACAAAATTCTTGGTGTAATTATTCCGGTACATATAGATACCGGCGACGCCGAGTCCCAACACCAGGGAAGCCAGAGTGCAGAGCAGCAGGTTCCCCATGGAAATGGAAGCGGACGATGTAAGAGCCAAAAGACTGTCAAGCACAGAAGATTCCTCCCTTGAGGGGCACCTGGTGGAGCAGGTGATACTTATAAATGTTGCCGTATTTGGAAAACGAGGTCGGGTAGATCTCCAGCCCGGTCAGGAGCCGGCTCAGCCACAGGGGCATGGCTCCGGGGATTTTGATCTCCATCAGGACATTATCCGGCTTCAGCAGGGGTTTCCCCCAATTGCCCTTTGACAGATCCAGGAGAGAATCCCGAAACAGTATGTTCTGGTCGA
>DNIT01000150.1:38793-39401 GCA_003489345.1 Pelotomaculum sp.
TGGTATCGCTTCAGAAACCAGTCGATTTCGCAAAGGATCTGACTGGACCTGCGGGGCTTTTCATGGCGCAGCAGATACCGCCGGGCTTCCTCCAGGGCGAGAGGTATCCGCCGCTTATAGACGACGCCCTCAAATTTCTTTTTAAGCTCCAGGAACACGGTGTCACCGGGCTTGGGAACACCGTAGCTGCGCAGTCGAAGCTTTTCCTTGTAAATAGGCTTTTCAATGGAGTGGCGGATCAGCTCGTAGCTTTTGGTGTCAAAATACAGATTGCAGATGGTATGCAGGCCGTACCGGTCCTGGTTCATATATCCCTGCAGCTGCGGCATCAGAGCCTGATGCTGCTGTGAACTCATCAGGTATTTTTTTTCAATCCGCTTGAATACATCCTGGGACTGTGCCATATAGGACATCTCCTTCCGTTTGGTGTTTCCTGACGCCCTGATCGTACTACCCTGCACTGAAATTACTCTGAAATGCCGGCTTCAGACTAATTTCAGACTTTCTTGCTAAAGTAGATATAAAGAGTTTGCCGGGCCCGTTATTCGATTTAATTGGTCCTGCGGCTGTGGTATGATACGGGAAGGGATGACCCATCAAGGAAAGGA
>DNIT01000070.1:0-1611 GCA_003489345.1 Pelotomaculum sp.
TACGCTCGACTTTGCCGGCAAGGACTTTTCACCCCTGGAAATGTATGTGGATGAAAAATACCTGGTGGTGATCGGGACCACCCACAGCCAGGTGAACCAGCCCGGATATACGGTTGAAAACCAGAAAAGAATTGGGATTATGCCCCCTTCTTACCGGAGGGATACGGTCAAGGCCATTATTTATAACATCGAGGATAAGTCCGGTATGAAACAACTGCGTGAACTGGAACTGAACGGCAGCTACGTTTCCTCGCGCAAGATCGGGTCGTCCTTTTACCTGGTCGCCAACCAGTACCTCTATTATTCCCCGGGGAGTGAGATTGAAAACCCCAGACCTTTATACCGCGACACAGCGGTACAGGACGGCTTCATCGAAATCGACTATTCCAACATAAAATGCTTTCCTGATTTTATCCAGCCGGGTTACCTGATCGTGGCCGGAATCAACTTGGACCAACCGGAAAAGGCAGCCAGTGTTTCCAGTTACCTGGGTTCCGGCGATAATATCTACGCCTCTACCGCCAACCTCTACGTGGCGGTGACCGGATACCGGCAATTTAGAGAAGCAGACCGGGAACTGCTGCCGACGCCCTATAGCAGCAATATCACCAGAATTTACAGGTTTGCTCTCAGTGCAGGCCAGGTCAGCTACGCGGCTAAAGGAGAGGCGCCGGGCCATATTCTGAACCAGTTTTCCATGGATGAACACCTCGGCAATTTCAGGATCGCCACTACCCAGGGTGATATCTGGCGGACCGACGAATACACCTCCAGCAACAACGTCTTCATCCTGGATGAAAACCTTAGCATTACCGGCAGGCTGGAAAACATCGCGCCCGGTGAAAAAATTTATTCCGCAAGATTTATCGGTGCTCGCGGGTACCTGGTAACCTTCAAAACGGTAGACCCGTTCTTTGTGCTGGATTTAAAAGATCCAGCCAACCCCTCTATCCTCGGCGCCTTGAAGATACCGGGCTATAGCGACTACCTCCACCCGTACGACGAGAACCACGTTATCGGCTTCGGCAAGGACACGGTCGAGCTTAGCGGCGGCAGCGCTTTCAGCGCAGATGAGAGCATGGCGTTTTACACAGGCATGAAAATGGCGCTCTTTGATGTGACCGATGTCGGTAATCCGGTGGAGATGTTCAGAGAAACAATCGGCGACAGGGGTACGGACTCCGAGCTCCTGCAGAACCATAAAGCCCTTTTGTTTGACAAAGACAAAAACCTGCTGGCTTTCCCGGTCAGGGTGATGGTTGTTGAAGGCAACCATACGACGCCTGACGGCACAATGCCCCAGTACGGAAACTTCGCCTTCCAGGGGGCGTATGTCTACAACCTGGATTTGACCGGCGGCTTTTCCCTGAAAGGGAAGATTACCCACCTTTCTGAGGAGGATTACCTGAAAGCAGGCAATTACTGGTATGACAGCGACAAGAACGTTGCACGCATCCTCTATATCGATGACGACCTTTACACATTGTCCAACAGTTATATCGTGGCCAACCGGCTGGACGATCTGCAGGAGATAAAACGGCTTGAGATTCAATAACAGCATAACTTTCGTTTATAAAGAACAAGCGCCGGGGTTCATCAACCCGGCGCTTG
>DNIT01000070.1:1748-4253 GCA_003489345.1 Pelotomaculum sp.
TTTTTGACAGCCTCTTGGTTTCCTGGCAAACCACCCAGAACAAACAGTTTTCTTCGGATGCGGTAAAATGGTCGCCGGTCTGCTCAAAGTTCACGGCGTAGCAACCCCCGCTGCATTTCCTGGTACACTGTTTACAGTGCCGCGGCTGCCTGGCGATTGGATTGCGAAAAGGTTCCAGTATATCAACATCAACACCGGTATTGACATTGCCGGCTATATATTTACCTTCCGCACTGGTCAATCCCAGCAGTTTTGAACAGGGACTTACATCCCCGTTGGGGGCCACGGCCAATGAGGTACTGCCGGCACGGCAGCCCCACCCTGTGTACGCATTCTCATCCTTTTCAAATTCCTCTATAAATATAGGGATTCCCCTGTGTTGTAACGCATGGTAGTCCCTAAGGATATCTACGAGGTTAAGCCCGTACTGCTTGATCTGCTCTTTACTCCAGCACATTGCGCCCTGAGCCGGAGCAATAATAAACTGGTTGACACCCAGATCCACCAACTGCTTGAAATCATCTCTCATATCGCGTACGGCCTCGGTGCTGACAGTCATTCGCACGCCCAGCCAGGGCTGGTACATTTTTATGAGCGGTATGATGGCAGCGATTTTGTGCCAGGTACCCTGGCCGCTCTTGGTCCTGCGGTAGCGGTCGTGCGTTTTTTCTCCACCGTCCATGCTTAGAAGCATATTGATTTTATTTACGGCAAAATACTTTAGGATTTCTTCATTGATCAGCGTCCCGTTGGTGGTAACGGACCAGGTCACGGGAAGATTGCGCTTTTCCGCAGCCGCCTGGGCATAGGGTACAATTTGTTTAATCAAATCAAACTCCAGGAGGGGCTCGCCGCCGATCAATGTTATGTTTACCGCCGGAAACGCCGCCCGTTCCATCAGGAGGTCTATTGCATTTATAGCTGTAGTCAGGGTCATTCTTTCCAGGGGGTCTTTTTCATGGATAAAGCAGTAGGCGCAGGTTAAGTTGCAGTTAAAGGTCAAATTCAGCTCGACAGCAGCCAGGCCAAGTTTTCTCTTGACCAGTTCTTTCTCTGCAATATTGACGATTTTTCCGGCATCTTCCGGGCCTATAAAAAATTTTTCCTGCAAAACCCCGGCTAAATCCAGGGGAGAGTAAACCGGATTTGCTCCGGTGTACTCTCCGATAAAGGCAACGATATGGTTTAGCCAATCGCCCCGGCTTTTTCTACTCATAACTATTCCTTGTGATCTTTATTTTGCTTAGGCACGGCAAAGTCGGCAGGCGGCAGGGGCGGTTCCTGAGACTTTGTTCCTGCCGTTGGCGCCAAGCCGATGAACTGCTGTCCCGGACAAGCAAATCCGCCTGGAACACCGCATTGTGAACCGCCAAACTGGAAAGGTCCGCAAGGAGGAGCACCAGGGCCTCCTGGCGCCACGCCTATAAACTGCTGGCCCGGGCAAACAAATCCACCCGGAACACCGCATTGTGAGCCGCCGAAGACAAAGGGACTGCAGGGCTGACCAAATATAAAGGGACTACAGGGTTGACCAAATACGAAAGGACTGCACGGCTGCCCGAATTGGAAGGGTCCGCAGGGTTGCCCGAACTGGAAGGGGCCACAGAAGAAGATGGGACATGCTCCGCCGCCGGATGGAAAACCAGGCACGTAGCTGCCCGGGCAGGCAAACGAAAAAGTACAGGTATCCGGGGGTCTGCAGATGTAGCTCCTGGTGCAGGAGAAACCGGGGAAGCTGGTGCAGGCGATCTCAGCTTTAGGTGTTTCACCGGCATACGTTTGCCCGCTTCCCTGGGGTCCTGCAAAGCCGTAAAACTGTGCGCCCCCACAACCAAAGGAAAAGGGACACTGAGAACCTCCCTGGGAGGGCGCGTAGCCGCCCGGGCAGGCAAAGGCGCCTGTACAGTAGTCCGGCGGCCTGCAGATGTAAGATTGCCGGCAATTGAACTGAAATCCGGAACAGGAGATTTGAACCTGAAATTTATCCTTTAGCTGTTGGGCTAATTGTTCCATATCCTCCCCGGTTAAAGATCGCTTCAAGGTGTCCCAGATAATTTGAACAGCGCTGACCGGGATGATCCCGACTCCCTCTTCTGTTTCCAGACGTAATAAAGTTTCATCTACTGCTAAAACGGTCCCGGCTATTATTCTTCCATTAACCAGTTCAAGAACAATTTTTTTCCCTTGACTGGCTTTCAATTGTTCCAACAAGTTAGGCCACTCCTTCAAATAAATTCATCCTCCTGCCAGAATATGTTTGCCGCTATGATTATGTTAATATCACCAGTTGAAATCCTGCAGGATAGTTGCCCCGTCGCCAGGGCACCATGTATCATGAAAGCACCAAGCGATGCAGGTGCGATTTCAATGCCCACGGCGCGTTGGTGCCGGACTTGGGTGGTTAAGTAACCTTTGTGCGAATGAATTCACACCTGCATTTTGGGGATTCGCTCTGTGGGCTTAAGCGGCCGTACAGTTATTTTCAAGGAAGCAAAAGAACCGTCC
>DNIT01000072.1:0-321 GCA_003489345.1 Pelotomaculum sp.
GGGGCGGGATTTATTCGTTTATCATAGTCAAGTGCATATATGTTTAGATTTTGGAGGGGTATTAAAAAAGATGGACTACAGTAAGACTTTAAACCTGCCTAAAACAGATTTTCCGATGCGGGGCAACCTGCCCGAAAGAGAACCGGAGATCTTAAAATTCTGGGAAGATATTGACATCTACCGGCTGATACAGGAACAACAGCGTGATTGTCCCAAGTACATCCTGCACGACGGGCCGCCCTACGCGAATGGTCACATTCACCTTGGTCATGTTTTAAATAAAATATTGAAAGATATCATAGTCAAGTTCCATTCCATGTC
>DNIT01000072.1:496-8101 GCA_003489345.1 Pelotomaculum sp.
TATGTGCCGGGGTGGGATACGCATGGCCTTCCCATCGAACAACAGGCCATCAAGGCCTTTGGGCTTAACCGCAATAACATCCACCCGGTAGAGTTTCGCGGCAAGTGCAAGGAGTTCGCCCTGAAGTACGTCGATATTCAGAAAGAGGAATTCAAACGCCTGGGGGTGCGGGGGGATTGGGACCATCCTTATCTGACCTTGATGCCTCATTACGAAGCCCGCCAGATCGGTGTTTTCGGCGATATGGCCAAGAAAGGCTACATCTACAAGGGACTAAAACCGGTTTACTGGTGCGCTTCTTGTGAAACCGCCCTGGCTGAAGCCGAAGTGGAGTATGCCGACAAACAGTCTGCTTCGATTTTTGTGCGGTTCCCGGTGCAGGACGGCAAGGGGGTGCTTCCCGAAGACAGCACCTTCGTGGTAATCTGGACCACCACCCCCTGGACCCTGCCGGCCAACCTGGCCATCACCCTGCACCCTGATTTTGAATATGTGTTATGCCGGGCAGGCGGTGAAAAATATCTGGTGGCCTCCGAATTGATGGAGAGTTTTGTTAAGACGGTGGGCCTTGAAGATGTTGCAACCATAAAAACATACAAGGGCACGGAGTTGGAGCAAATAGTGTGTAAGCACCCGTTCGTCGACCGGGCCTCCCTGGTCATCCTGGGCGACCATGTAACCCTCGACCAGGGCACCGGTTGTGTGCACACCGCCCCCGGCCACGGCATGGAGGACTTTATCGTGGGCAAGAAGTACGGCCTGCCCGTCCTCTCACCGGTTGACGCCAAAGGACGCTTTACGGAGGAAGGCGGCATCTTTGCCGGAGAATTTTATCTGGACGCCAATAAGTCCGTCATCGAGGAACTGGAAAAACGCGGCCATCTGATGGAGCATTCTACCATCCAGCACCAGTATCCCCACTGCTGGCGTTGCAAGAAGCCTGTTTTCTTCAGGGCTACGGAACAGTGGTTCGCCTCCATTGACGGGTTTCGCCAGGCCACCCTGGACGCCATCCGGACGGTGCGCTGGATCCCGGCCTGGGGTGAGGAGCGGATTTATAACATGGTGGCCAACCGGGGCGACTGGTGCATTTCACGCCAGCGCAGCTGGGGTGTGCCAATTCCCATCTTTTACTGCCGGGACTGCGGCAAGGAATTGATCAACGACCAGACGATCAGCCACCTGCAGGGACTTTTCCGGGAACACGGTTCCGACGTCTGGTTTGCCCGGGACGCTTCAGAATTGCTGCCGCAGGGAATGAAATGCGCGCAATGCGGTTGTGACGCCTTTACCAAGGAAACCGACATCATGGATGTCTGGTTTGACTCCGGCACCAGTCACTTCGGCGTTCTGGATGAACAGCAGGTGTGGCCCGACCTGTGCCGCCCGGCAGATCTGTATCTTGAAGGCAGCGACCAGCACCGGGGTTGGTTTAATTCTTCCCTTTCCACCTCGGTGGCCGTCACCGGGCAGGCTCCCTACCGGGCGGTTCTGACCCACGGGTTTGTTGTAGATGAGAAGGGACGCAAGATGTCCAAATCACTGGGCAACGTGGTTGATCCGGCCAAGGTTATTAAACAACTGGGCGCCGATATCCTGCGCCTGTGGGTCAGCTCTGCAGACTACCGGGGGGATCTGGCGGCTTCCCCCGGCATCATGAAGCAGATGACTGAGGCCTACCGCAAAATCAGAAATACCTGCCGCTTCCTGCTCGGCAACCTTCATGATTTCGATCCGGCCGTGCACAAGGTGGACTATGCGCAACTGCCCGAAATCGACCGCTGGGCGCTGTCCAAGCTGCAGAGCCTGGTGAAGAGGGTTACCGGCGGCTATCAGGACTATGAGTACCATGTCGTTTACCACGCCGTCCACACCTTCTGTGCTATTGATATGAGCGCGCTTTACCTGGATATCATCAAGGACCGCCTCTACACCATGCCGGCCGGCTCAACAGAGCGCAGAGCCGCCCAGACAGTCCTCAACGAAGTCCTGCAGGCGCTGGTCCGGCTGCTAACCCCTGTGCTTGCCTTTACCTCTGAAGAAATCTGGCGCTACGTGCCGGGAGACAAAGGAAAGGCCATCAGCGTACAACTGGCCGGGATGCCGCAGGTCGTAGAGGAATATCTTGACGAGGAACTGGAACAAAAGTGGGAGCGTCTCCTGGCCGTGCGCGGTGAAATTACCAGAGCCTTGGAGGAGGCGAGGCGGGAAAAGGTGATTGGCAACTCTCTGGAGGCTGTTGTGGAACTATATGCCGGAGCCCAATTGTATGATTTCCTGAAACCCGCCGCAGATGATCTGGCCACAATTTTTATCGTTTCGCAAGCAACTCTCAGGCCCATGGCGGAAGCCCCGACGGGAGCCCGTGTCATTGATGTGATGCCGGATTTGTCTGTTGTGGTGAAACCCGCTTCAGGCCAAAAGTGCGAACGCTGCTGGATGTATCACGAAGAAGTAGGGCTGGATCCAAAACACCCGGCCATTTGCCCCAGGTGTTTGGCCGCTATTAAAACACAAGAATAAAATCATATAAAAAAAGCCTGTTTTAAGCAAGAAACCTTCCTCTTATTGAGGAAGGTTTCTATTTAAGAGCCCGTAATGACCTACGCTCCGGCATCGCACCATTATAGCCCGATACCGGCCTTTGGCCGACCATTCCAGGGCTCTTTGACCCTGTAACGCTCTTGGCCCGGCCATTACGAACCTTGTGAGAGTATTATGCCCATAAAGGGTTTGATTATGAACACAATAAACAGTTTAAAGGTGGAAATAAATGTATAAAGCAACAGCATCACCCGTCTGCTGTCAGTCTGTTAAAGCGGAGCCGGTGACGACAATCCCGTTAATCGCATAGCCAAGAGGCACTTTATTATTGTATAATGATTGCATTGGTAGTAAGTTGTTTTGCATAAGAGAAGCGTAAAGGAAGGTATTTATGTCTGAAGAAAATGAAAACATTACGAGATTATACTTGGACGGTAAAGAATTCATACTTATTGGGACTGTTCACGTATCAAAACACAGCGCAGAACAGGTAAAGGAAGTTATTGAGTCCGAAAGGCCGGACTCTGTATGTATCGAATTGGATGCGCAAAGGTATCAAACAGTAACAGAAGGGAACAAATGGAAAGATACCGATATTTTTAAAATTCTTAAAGAAAAGAAAGCCACTTTGCTTTTAATAAATCTTGTGATTTCATCCTTTCAAAAGCGCATAGCCAGACAATTTGGTATTAATGCCGGACAAGAAATGATTCAGGGAATTGAATCGGCAAAAGCAATAGGCGCCAACTTGGTATTAGCCGATCGAAACATTCAAATCACCTTTTCCCGTATTTGGCATAGTGTTGGGCTCTGGGGAAAGGTCAGGCTTATTACCGAGATCATCCTTAGTATTTTCAGTAATGAGAGTATAACGGAAGAGGAACTGAAAAAATTGAAATCTCAGGATATGCTTAACTCCATACTCAATGATTTTACAAGAACCTTTCCCAAGTTAAAGCTCCCCTTAATTGATGAGCGCGATCAATATTTGGCCCAGAAAATCAAAGAAGCTCCGGGAAACAAGATTGTTGCTGTTTTAGGAGCTGCACACGTTCCCGGTATTAAAGAAGAAATATACAAAGAACATGATTTAGCGGCATTATCTCAGCTTCCTGCTAAATCCAAGGTTCCTATGATGCTTGGGTGGACAATTCCCATCCTGATTCTTGCACTTATTGTCTATACCTTTATTCTCAACCCTTCTGTTGGGGCCCAGCAATCAATAAGTTGGGTGTTATGGACAGGAACTTTTGCAGCACTTGGAACTGCGATTGCTTTTGGACATCCGCTTTCCATTCTCACCGCCTTTGTTGTAGCACCCATAACTACCTTGCATCCTTTGATTGCAGCGGGGTGGTTTGCCGGACTTACGCAAGCCTATATACGTCGACCGAGTGTAAGAGACTTTGAGAATCTCAGTGAGGATGTTTTTAGTATTAAAGGATTCTGGAATAATAAGGTAACCAGGATTCTGCTAATAGTTACTTCAGCAAACTTAGGAGGCTCAATAGGAACATTGGTAGGTGGGGCCGATGTGATACGGTTATTTATTGAAAATTTGTAATTCGGCCCCTGCTGATGAAAAACATCCTGCCGCTTTATTTGGAAGGCGATCATGCTCCAACACAGTTGACCTGGTATATCGTTCTCCTGCTTTCTATCCAAAGTCACCGGGCTGCCATTGCATATTGTAAGCAAGCAGAGCCCGGGACGCACATGAGAACCGTTCCCCTGTGCGTCTGATGGCGGGTCGGGTGCCATGATGCTTAGCCCTCTCCTCCCAGACGCGCCATTTGCCTGAAGATCTTCCGGTAGTGGAAGCCTTTGATGGAAAAGCTCACCGCTTCCGGCAGGAAGCGCGGGTAGCGGAAGGTGGTTTTGATCAGAAGCTTCCAGTAGTGGCGCCGGCCTCTCTCCAGTATGCCCAGATAGAACATCGCCTTCAGTAGCGCCTTGATGTAGACCAGTTGGAAGCGTTCGGCACGCTTCCGCTTAATCGGCTTGAACTCCTTGAAAAACTTATATATCCGATCGTAGAAGGCAGCCGGGTCATAGATGGCGGTGATGATACTCTGATAGCCCTCCAGCAGCTTCTGGGGGTTCATTTTGGGGATGAAGTTTAAAGAAGAGAAGTCAGTGTTGTTACCTGTAAAATCGGAAAGCAACCGATTCTCCCGCTTCAGGCGCTCAAATAGCCGTGTCCCGCTGGGAGCGCTCAATAGCCCCACCATGGCGTTGATGATGCCGCTCTGTTTGATGAAGTTGATCTGCCGTTCGAAAATGGATGGGGTGTCGCTGTCAAATCCGACGATGAAGCCGGCGCTGACCTCCATCCCGTTGTTCTGGATCGTCTTCACGGAGGCAATCAGGTTGCGGTTGATGTTGTTGAACTTGTTGCACTCCTTGAGGCTCTCCTCGTTGGGCGTCTCGATGCCGACAAAGACGTGATTGAACCCTGCCTGCCTCATCAACACCATCAGGGCAGGGTCATCCGCCAGGTTGATGGATGCCTCGGTGAAGAAGCTGAAGGGGTATTTGTGCTTTTCCATCCAATCGATCATCAATGGCAGGACCTCAGTTTTCAGTCGGTTCTTGTTGCCGATGAAGTTGTCGTCTACCACGAAGACCGAGCCCCGCCAGCCGGTGTTATAGATGGTGTCGAGTTCACTGATGAACTGGTAGGTGTTTTTCAGACGCGGTTTGCGACCAAAGAGGGATGTGATATTGCAGAACTCGCAATCGTAAGGGCAGCCCCGGGAGAACTGGATACTCATGGACGTATAGTCCTTGTTGTTGATCAGCTCCCAGGCAGGTATCGGCGTACTGTTCATGGCCGGCCACTCGCTGCTGTTGTAAATATGTCCGGCTGTGCCCTGCTCCAGGTCTTTGAGAAAAGGTGGCAAAGTGGCCTCAGCCTCGCCCAGCACCAGGTGGTCGACTTCGGGAAACTCCTCCGGTTCCATGGTGAACAGCGGCCCTCCGGCCACGGTCTTTACACCCAGGGCCTGGCAGCGGTTCAGGATCTTCTTGGCCGAGACTTTTTGAATGACCATGGCGCTGATGAACACACAGTCGGCCCATCGCAGGTCGTCGTCAGTAACTTTTTTAACGTTCATGTCGATCAGCCGCTTATCCCATGCTGCGGGCAGTAAGGCAGCCACTGTCAGCAGCCCTAGAGGGGGGAACGCCGCCTTTTTGTTGACGAACGATAGGGCGTATTTGAAGCTCCAGAAGCTGTCCGGATACTTTGGATACACCAGCAATGCCCTCACTTGTCTCATCTCCTTTAAGGATTCTGCAGTTGAACCTGTACTAATATTCTTATTATATTTTACCATATTTTTTTGTTTAAATCCCTAACCCTTTAAGATAAGATTAAATCCCGCCTGCCTTAAACAGATGACTTCTACGGCAGAAGATGGAGTAGAGCTTCGCGGGCTATCGCTCAGTTTTAAACAAGAAACCTTCCTCCGAAGAGGAAGGTTTCTATGTTAAGAGCCCGCAATGACCTACGCTCCAGCCATTACGCATCCCTACATAGCCCATGGCAATCTTTCGACTGCCATAGACCATTACGGAACCCGTAATGACCTTTGCTCGACTACCATGCATGCCTAGGAAGCCCACAGCAATCTTTCGACTGCTGTAAACCTCTTGCTGTACCGAAGTAAAAGCATGCCGACACCCATGATAGTCTTAGCTCGACCGATGAACATCCCTTACGACCCTGCAGCAATCGTTTTTGGACTGCTGCAGAACCTGCCGGAACATTCACCGATCTTCCCGCCGGCCGGCATCGAACCATTATGACCCGATACCGACCTTTGGCCGACCATTACAGAGCCCTTTGACCCTGTAACGCTCTTGGCTCGGCCATTACGAACCCTTGTGATTGTATCATGCCCATAAAGGAATTAATTATTACATAATTATTTGTTAATATTTCACCGGATAAAAATTTCTCAATTATTTTCAGTCAGTTTTGTGGAGAAACTGTCACAGGAGAACAAGTTGATGACCAAATCTCCTTGACGGGATGCGCAGAGCCTGAAAAAATGGTAAAATTAGTATCGGTGATGAAATGTTCTTCTTAATGATACTGGCAACCTTTTTGTTGGACCAGGCTTCTAAAGCTGTGGTGCAGCTTTGGATGTACCAGGGAGAGTCGATCCCGGTAGCGCCGCAATTTTTTCATTTGACCTACATTCTTAACCCCGGCGCGGCTTTTGGTCTGATGGCTTACCAGACTCCCCTCTTAGTGGCCGTTACGGTAATCATGCTGGCCGGTGTGATTGTGGGATACGGGCGAATTCGCGCGGGGGGTCCTTTACTCCGCTATGGGCTGAGCCTGATCGTGGGCGGAGCCCTGGGGAACCTGGCTGACCGGCTGCGATACGGCCAGGTAGTGGACTTTTTGGACTTCCGGGTCTGGCCTGTATTCAATCTGGCCGACACCGCCATAGTGATCGGCGCGTGTTTGCTGGCCCTGGAGCTGGTTAAGGACCGGCCCAAAAAAGAACCTGAAAAGGAAAGTGGGTTATAGCAGCGTAGATGGAGAACTCCTTTACCGTTGATGATGAAGACGCTGGAAAAAGATTGGATGTTTACCTGGCAGAGCAGGTGGATGCGCTAACCCGCTCCTATATCCAAAAGCTGATCGCGGAGAGCATGGCGACAGTCAACGCACAACCGGCGCGCGCCAATTGCCGTCTGAAGACGGGGGATTTGGTCGGCCTCCAGATACCGGAATTGGAGGCCCTTGAGGTAGTTGCCGAGCCGGTAGCTCTTGACATTTACTATGAGGATATGGACGTGGTTGTAGTCAATAAACCCCGCGGCATGGTGGTGCACCCGGCTGAAGGGAATTACTCGGGTACCCTGGTGAACGCCCTTCTTTACCAGTGCCGCGATCTCTCGGGAATCAACGGCGTGATGCGTCCGGGAATTGTCCACCGGCTGGATAAGGATACTTCCGGCCTGATCGTGGCGGCTAAAAACGATGCCGCCCATGCCTCCCTGGCCCGGCAATTTAAAGACAGGCAGGTCAACCGCCGCTACCTG
>DNIT01000072.1:8188-11374 GCA_003489345.1 Pelotomaculum sp.
GCTACCTGGCGCTGGTGCACGGGCGGGTCAAGGAGAAGACCGGGGAAGTGGACGCCCCCATCGGGCGCGATCCCCGTGACAGACAGCGGATGGCCGTGGTGCAGAAAAACAGCAAGCAGGCTGTAACCACCTACAGGGTCCTGGGCAGGTATCATGGTTATACTTACCTCGAATTAAAGCTAAAGACCGGGCGTACCCACCAGATCAGAGTGCACATGTCGTTTATTGGACATCCGGTGGTGGGGGATCCCAAGTACGGTCCGTCCAGAGCCCACTTTAACCTGGACGGGCAGTTTCTGCACGCGGGGCTGCTTGGCTTCAGCCACCCGCGCAGTGGACGGTATCTGGAATTCAAAGCCCCCCTGCCTGGAGTTTTGCAGGATGTTCTTGAGCGCTTAACGCCTGAGGAAGTGTGTGAACCCGGTGAATAGGGCTGCTATGCCTGCCGCCATCAACGGCCCGACCGGCACTCCGTGCAGGAAAACAATGCCGAAGATCGATCCGAGCACCAGTCCGAATACTATTTCCGGGTCAATTTTCATAAGCCTGATCCCGAGAGTGTTCAGGTAAGTAGCCAGCGCCCCCCCGGCGATGGCCAGAAGGCCGGGGAGGGAAGTCATATTATAGATGATGTCCTGTTCGGATATCCGGCCGTTAGCCAAAGGCACCAGGATCGAGAGAATTAAAAAAAGCAGCCCCAGTTCCAAGCCGCGTCGCTCAAGCAGCGGAAACATCATTCTCAGGTTGGTGAATTTTAAAATCAGAAGCAGGCAGGCGGCTGTAGCAATCAGGTTGCTTTTTGCTATTATTCCGACTAAAAGCAGGCCTACAAGTATGTTCACCCCGGACAACGGCTTCCACCCGGCTTTCAACTATCACTCCTCATGTAATATATGAAAACCCGGGCTTAATATTGCCAACACCTTACATTGACGCCAGTATTTTACCCGATTGTATCTATTAAAGCAGGCCTTGCTCTACCCGTTAAAGGCCTGCTTTAATTTCGACTTGCAGAAGGATATGGCCTGAAGCACAGGTTTTCTCTTATTCGGAATCAGCTGTTTTGGTTTTAGCTATGGTCCGCAGTGAATCGGCCATGTCTTTTCCCAGGAGAATAAAAGGGATAGTCATAGCTGCCGAAGCCAAAATAAAAAACGTCATTTCTGAACGGGACATTCGATCATGATAGATGTCAATCACCTCCCTGCACATAGTTTTTGCAGCTTTATCCCAAAAAAACATTGAAGATCATACCGGGGGGTCCATTTGCTAAACAGTATGGGAAATAAAAGCAGTAATTGAAATTATATCATCTGTGTGATTGAAATCACACCTGCATCACCGGTGTTTATGATGCGTGACGCTGTGATACGGTATGAGCAGGATAAGTTGAAGTCTCTTGAACTGCTGGGCAGTGCGGGTGCGATTGAAATGGCGTCCGCCATAAACAGACCGGGGAAGGCGTTTTCGTCTTCCCCGGTCTGTTTATGGCATTCATCTGATCAGCTTTAGACGCTTTCCCGGCAAATCGGTCGGAGCGTGTCTCCCCGCAGCCCAACCCGCAGGGCTTCCAGTGACAGCAACTCTGCCGGCGCGATATTTCCCAGGTTGACATTCGGGCCGAAGCGGAGGATTAATTCCAGTTGCTGCTGTTTCAGCGGGGCCTCCCAAATCAGCGGCTGCGGATCGCCCACGGCCGCGAGCACTTGTTCCACATCGTCGGCCAGGAAGCGTCCCTCCGGGTCATAAAAGCCGGCGCCTTTGCCCGACTCGCGGCCTTCCAGGATGACCTTGAAGGCGCCCTGTTCCAGGTCACTCAGAATTTGTTCGATATAGCGGCCTACTTCGACCCGGTCCCGCGGGTCTTTATTGCCAACCTCGGTCAATACTTTTAAATCATGTTCCAGGGCCATACCTATAGCCTGCTCTCTCACCTCCGGCGGCATTTTTATGGTGCCGTCGGAAATTTCCACGGCGGTGTAACCGAGGTCCCTGGCGTAAGCCAGATAATCTTTAAGCTTTCCCTGCAGCACAGCGATCTCCAGGAAGGTACCGCCGGGATAGATGTCAATTCCGCAAGCCTTGACCAGATGAATTTTCTCTTCCAGGAGATCCCGGGGGTACAGGCCTGATGTCCCGAAGCCGAGTTTTATAAAATCTATGTATGCACCGGCCGTATGCAATAAATCTTTTGTTTCATGCAGGCCCAGGCCCTTATCTATGACCATGGTAAGCCCCTGGGTCCTTGGTTTGCTTAATCTCCCTGACAGAGGAAAATCCAGCAGCTCCATCCATATGCTGGAATATGCTTGTCCCCTCATATACCAACGCTCCTTTCCCAGCCTGTCACGACTTGAGGTGTTTGGCTGCCATCCCCGCTGCAATATTAGGGGAAGGCCTTCGGTTCAGGATATTCATTGCTAAACAAAAGTGTTACCTTACTGAAGACGTATACAGCTTGGCACAAAATCAATCAGCTGTAAATTAAGGTCCGGCATTTATCTCCCCGGACTTGCATATGAAATGTAAAAAGCAGGGTGGAGGGTTTTTCAATGTTTATTGAAAAAATAGTGTTCGGGATGGCGGGGTTAAGGATCCTGTCCGCTACTATAGAATTCACGGCGGCCATGTTGATGCTCAAGTTTGGCCGGGTCGAGACAGCTTTTAAAATTAACGCCTTGCTGGCTCTAATCGGCCCGACGATCCTGCTCACCGTGACCAGCCTGGGCCTGGTGGGCCTGGCCGGCAAGGTTTCACCAGGCGGAATAGGCCTGATTATGCTAGGTGTCGCCCTGATTTTTTTGGGAATAAACCGTATTTGATCCGTTTCCGTAAGCCGTGATGCCATGGCAGTCATGAATAGTTTTAACCCCGTGCGGCAAGAAGTCTTCCACCTCTAAGCCACCTTACTCAGGATAGTGAGAGCGTAGGTGGGAGATGAATTGCCGCTGTTATTTTGACCTGGAAGCTTTATAAGGCATTATTATTTATGGTAAAATATAATCAGTGATAATATAAACTACAATATAACCTGTTTCTGCCTATTAACTACTGGCGGCATCCTAATTGAGGCTATTAAGCGATATATTGAAAGTCAAGGTGAAAGACTATGAATAAAGCTTATAAATACCGCCTCTATCCTAATCAAGAACAGGCTGTTCTTATTCATAAAACCTTTGGTTGTGT
>DNIT01000056.1:0-16123 GCA_003489345.1 Pelotomaculum sp.
TTAATGATTAAACATAATTGGCTTGAAGAACCTCCACAGATGGAAGACCGAAATGAACTGACTAAGTCTAAAAAGTAGATGATAATTATTCTACGACGTTATAGAAAAAGTATGGTTTGAGGAGACGCCAAGGGTTGCGGATAGAAGGGAATTAGTTAATGCAAAACATTAGTTGAGCTGAATTATGGAGAATCCACTAATTATTGGAAGGAGCGTTAGGAGCTATTCTCAACGCTCCTTCCATTTTTCGGTACATTACTGACACTTATGTGAGACCAACTGACAGTTGTTATGAGAACCGACACAACATTCTCAAACTTTCATGAAACGAAGTCACCTGTTAACGTGAAATAAAATTGTATACTAGCAACACACATTCCATAGTGTTTCTATCAGCACATAACGTTACCATAAAAAATAAAGTCTTATACTCAGCTTAAAAAATATTACTTCGATATAAAATAAAGTTGCATACTGTAACCCCCTAATTTATTATCTGCTCAAACAGTTAAACCTGTTTTTGGTGATCTATGACTTCTCTCCAAACCTTTTTATCCTCTTAATGCTTCTTCTAATTGTTCAATTGTTTTCCACTCCAAACACCCACTCGGTGGGGTGATTGAAGAATTGACCAAAGAGCTTAAGAGGTCAACTATTTTTTGAAAAGCTTCTTCGTTTTCACGTAATTTCATTAAAGCATTATACGGCTTTTCATCTTCAACTTCTTCACCAAAGTATGCACTCTCAAAATTAGGCAAAGAAGCTAGCAGGCGAAATATTCATGATATTGTTCGATAAGTATTTCGTCGGAAGCCTGTACGCCCTTCATGCACAGGTAAATAATATCAGTCTTTCGGGGATCATAGGATACTGGCACTATCCAACTGCCATAAGCTCTAGCCCTTTCAACCACTGTTCCTGAATAGCCCGCTCGCAGCTGTAATACATTCCTTTGAAACGGATTCCCTTAAAAGTTACGGTCGCGTCTCCTTTGGGCATTAGATTCAGCATGATTATTTCTAGAGACATCACCCTCAAATGACCGCTCCTGTTTTTATTCCCCACCGCCATAGATCAATTGGAATCTGCTCAACATGTTCCTGAATCATAAATTCATCACGCAAATACCATTCGATTCGATGGTGTAAGTTATGGTTAATAGCAGTTAATGCTACTATTTTCGTAAATTGGTGCAAATCCAGCGTTGCATCTAATCGGTGATCCCGCTCTCCCCTTTCGCGAAAACGTTCTTTTATGGCTCCCGGAAGCCAATGAATAGCCTTCAGGTTAGCCAGGCGAAATGACTGCTCAACAATTCCCTTCCAGTCAGCACGATATGGAGGCGTATTTGCTACCGCAATGTTTAGAGAATCCACCAGGATTATCTGCATTTACACCTTCCAACTCTCCCCGGTCTGCCAGGATGGTCTCAGGGAGATAATGGCAAGGCCAGTCTTGTTCGAATATTTCAATCCCTACCTCGGCACAAAAGGAAACCTTGTCCATAGTTGCATTGGCCATAGCCACCATTGCTCCAATCCAACTAGGTCCCTCCAGACTAACGTGTAAACCAGTAATCATCCGGCTAAAAACATCGATCATCACATAGATTACGGGTCTGCCTATAATCAAGGAACGATCAAAGCTGCTTACCAGGTATACATCGGCTATCGTAGCATCAATTTGATAGATCGACCCTGGACCTATTTCCATCTGTGTAGATTTTCCCAATACAGCCCTATGCCTTGAAGCAAACCCTCGTTTACCTTCCCTGGCAGTAATCGATTGACGCAAGTCTAATTCCTTGGTATACCAATAGCGAAACTGCCCGAAGGTTGGTAATTCTGATGCAACGGGAAGAATGGGGATCTTGATATTTCCTTCTTCACGGTACCCTTTATTAAAGTGTTTTTGAATCATTAAGTCATAGGCTCGTTTCAAAGGAGCCTTATCCTTGTTGTTATAGTAAAGCTGAATAGCTACCCGGAATATTCTCCTGATATCATCATCAACATTAATACCCCTTTGTTCATTATCCAGTTTAGATATCTTTGGGGGCCTTCCTCTTTTCTTTCCTTCCGTCGAATTTCGCTTTTTACCAGGAGCTCCACATTGATCATATGCAGGCAGTAAGGCATTTTTTGTCTTACCCCCAGCCCAGTACTTTCGCAAGTATTTATAAACCGTCATCGCATGGACACCAAATTGACCGGATACGTTATGTAATAGACGCCCTCGTCCTTCTGATTTATAAATATCCGGTTCGTCTGCCACAGGATCCTTAATAATCTCCCATGCATGATCCCGCCGTTCACGGTGTTTCTGTAATATCCCTGAATCAGGCAGAGCTAGGGTGATATATGGATTCGCTTATTCGCTTAATCGCTAACCCGTCAGAAAAAGCCTTTTCAATTTCCGCAACATCCTTCCATACCGGGAGTGCCTTTGGATTAAAAAGCTCTAAAACAACAGTCTCTTTCCCCTTTGCGTCAATCCAAAGTACCCGTTCAAGTCTATTGGTTCCTTCGCAGCCATCCAACCACTCAATAATCGTATTTATCGCTATTGCTACAATCATACATGTTCACCTACCTGGTTGACAGTATGTTTTGAACGAACAACGACTTGTCGGCTTGCCGGTATCAATAGGCTCATTCATTTCAACTATCCACACCTGGTTGGCAATGAAATGCCGCACTACCCATAGACTACTCCCGGGTTTCAATCCCAATTTGGCATCCACTTCAAGTGCAGCATGGGCAAGAGGTATCCTGGAATTCGTAATATAATCAAGAAGTACCGGCTCAATTTGGGTAAGAAATTTCGGAGTTATTCCTGGAGAATTTGTTAAAGCCCTTGCTGAGTGAACCCACTTCACATTCTTTATCAAGGCTTCCGGAAGCTCGTTTTCTATGACAATACCCCAGTCTACTCCTCGCTCCTTCCAATATGTTCGCTCTATTTCCAGCTTTTCAATATTTCTCTTTGAACTAAGCTCATTTATTGATCTTATTGCCCGAGCCTTTAGTTCTACATGATTTATTTGAACGTCAATCAAGAAATCAGATGTCATCACAACTGCTTCTCTGGTCTTGGAATCTACAGGATGCTTAATCCCCAGTCTTTCTGCAATCTCTTGAGTAGCTTCGAGGGTAAGAGGGTATTGTTCACGTATATCCAGTACCACATCCGACCAGTCCAGGATATAAAAATAATCAAGTTCCCCCTGAGATAAAAAATGATGTACCCTCCCGGTTTCCAACCCGCAACACGGGTGGATAAATCCTGGGAAGGTACATCACGAATCGTTAGCCACGGACAGTATTCAGCACCGTGCCCCTAAACGCGTCCATCCTTGATCATCTTGTCTATTTTGGAAGCTGTAATATTTCTATTGCGCTTTGCCATATGGGAACACCCGTTCTCTATTTATTCCCATTATAAACCAAAACGCTACATAAGTCTATAACTATATCTCTTGTTATACAACTTTATTTATTAGTATCGAACATTATTTTTTAGTATACAACTTTATTTTACGCGAACAAAACCTTACAGAGTTTACCTCCGCTTACTCCACCGTCACCGATTTCGCCAAATTTCGTGGTTTATCGACATCACAGTTTCTGGCCACAGCCGTATGGTAGGCCAATAGCTGCAGCGGAACCACGGTTAATATCGGGGCCAGTACCTCGTGCGTCCTGGGGATGTAGACGGTCTTGCGGGACACCTTCTCGACTTCCTTCCTGCCATCCATAGCCAAGGTAAGAACGGAGGCGCCGCGGGCGTTGACCTCCTGGATGTTGCTGATCATCTTCTCTAAGAGAACTTCCTGAGTGGCCAGAGCCACCACCGGCGTACCCTCTTCGATCAGGGCCAGGGTGCCGTGCTTCAGTTCGCCGGCGGCGTAGGCTTCAGCGTGGATGTAGGAGATCTCTTTCAGCTTCAGTGAGCCCTCCATGGCCACGGAGTAGTCAAGGCCGCGACCGAGGTAGAACAGATCGTCGCTGTTGGCGATTTCCCTGGCAAAGTCCCTGATCACTTGAGAATCGTTGAGAATTTCCTGGGTCTTTTCGTCCAGGTTCTTCATCTCGGCCAGGAGTTCACTGATTTTCTCAGGCGCCAGCGTCCCGCGCAGGCCGGCCAGGTGCAGGGCCAGGAGATACATGCTCACCAGCTGGGTGGTATAGGCCTTGGTGGAGGCCACGGCAATCTCGGGGCCGGCCCAGGTGTAGATGACGTCGTCAGCCTCACGGGCCACGGAACTGCCCACCACATTGGTCACGGCCACGATCCTGGCTCCCTGCCGCTTGGCTTCCCGCAGCGCGGCCAGCGTGTCGGCGGTCTCGCCGGACTGGCTGATGATAACAACCAGGGTGCCCGGTTCAATAATCGGCTGACGGTAGCGGAATTCGGAGGCGATATCCACCTCCACCGGCAGCCGCACCAGCTTTTCAATGATGTATTTCCCCACCAAACCGGCGTGATAGGCCGTACCGCAGGCGGTAATAAAGATTTTCTTCAGTCCTTTTATTTCTTCCGGGGTGATTGTTACCTCTTCCAGGTTAACCCGCGAGTTGTCCACCTCAATCCGGCCGCTTAAGGTATCCCTGAGGGCTTTGGGCTGCTCATGGATTTCCTTCAGCATGAAGTGGTCGTAGCCGCCTTTTTCAGCCTGCTCGGCAGCCCATTTTACTTCAAAGATGCTTTTGCGGATTTCTTTGCGGTCAAGATCCATAACCTTGACCCCGCCCTTTTCCAGCACTGCCACTTCACCGTCGTTGAGGATATAGGTAAACCTGGTGTGCTTCAAAAGAGCCGGGATATCCGAAGCCAGGAAGTACTCGCCCTCACCCAGTCCCACCACCAGCGGACTGTCCTGGCGAACCGCCACCAGCTTATCCGGCTCTTTGGAGGAGACTACCGCCATGGCGTAAGAGCCCACCAGCTTCGACACCGACGCCAGCACAGCTTCCAGCAGATCCCCGTTATAAAAGTGCTCAATCATATGGGGCAGCACTTCGGTGTCGGTCTGGGAACGAAAGACATGGCCTTCCGACTCCAGCCATTCCCGCAGGCCGAGGTAGTTTTCAATGATCCCGTTGTGCACCACGGCAAACTGCCCGGCGCAGTCCGTATGCGGGTGGGCGTTGGCGTCCGAAGGCCTGCCGTGGGTGGCCCAGCGGGTGTGCCCGATCCCGACGTTGGCGCAGTGTTCCCCACCGTTTAATGTATCCTTAAGGGCGGCCAGTTTGCCCACCTTTTTTAATATTTCCAGGTTTTCTTCACCGGGGATGGCCACCCCGGCGGAGTCGTAGCCCCGGTACTCCAGCTTTTCCAGCCCGTCAACCAGAACAGAAACGGCCTCTTTGGGACCGATATATCCTACAATACCACACATGTTTTATTTACCTCCCAAGCTCCTCTATTTGAACTATAGGTAACAATAAGAGTAGTTTGATTAAAGTCAATATTCCACCTAAAAATATCTCGGCCTATACTACGTTGCTTGCATGCAGGTGTAAATTCATTGGTACAAAGTTACACTAGACGTGCAAGTGCGGCGCTAACGCGCCGTTGTGCGCTTCAAAAGCGTCATGAGGAACTATCCGGAAACATATACGGAGCTGCCACAAAAATATTGGTGCAATTGCTGCGTTTTCGCATGCATAGGCAGCTAAAAACAAAAAAACCGGGCATGCTTAGCCTCGGCATAGAAACCCGCGTATTTAAGGCGTCAAAAAGAAGACACTTACCCCTTGCATATTTAGCCGCTGCTGCCGTAGGCACTTTTGTTCCACCGGTTACCCGGTGGTTTTGTCATGCTGTTAACGGTCCGGCTTAGACCGGGGGGCACCCGCCGAAAACTTCGATAAACCCCCTCCTCGTCAACCCTGGCAAGTGAAGCGGAGCCGGCTTTTCTGAAAACTCACCGATCCCGTCACCACCCGAAAAACTACAAAATAAAACTCGGGCAGGGTTCAGGCGCTTGCATATTTTATTATTGTTTGATATTTGCTGGTCCTCGATTTTTCACCCCCCTTACTCAATCTCTTGAATTATATTCGACAGCCTGCCAACTATTCCCTCCAGCTGCAGCATATCTTTTCCTTCGGCCATTACCCGCACCAGCGGCTCCGTACCGGACGGCCGGACCAGGATGCGGCCGGCGCCGCCCATTTTCTTTTCTTCCTCCCTGATCGCCACCGACAGGACAGGGCTGTCCATTAGCGCGTTTTTGTCGGCTACCCGCACATTTACCAGGAGCTGGGGCAGGCGCTCCATCTGTGCCGCCAGCTTGCTCAACGGCTTGCCGCTTTCCTTCATCACAGACAGCAGATGCAATGCGGTAATAATGCCGTCGCCGGTGGTGTTGTAGTCCAGAAAAATAATGTGTCCGGACTGCTCTCCCCCAAAGCGTGCTCCGGTACGCAGGAGTTCCTCAAGGACGTAGCGGTCGCCGACTTTGGTTTCAATCACGTTAATTCCGCAATTCCGTAAAGCCAGGTGCAAGCCGAGGTTGCTCATAACCGTGACCACTACCGTATTCTTTTCCAGCCGTCCCTTGGCTTTCAAATGACCGGCGCAGGAAACCATAATCTGGTCGCCGTCGACCAGCCGGCCGTCGGCATCCACGGCCAGGACCCGATCGGAGTCCCCGTCGTGGGCCAGGCCCAGGTCGGCCCCCGCCTCAATTACAGCTTCCATCAGGTCCTCGGGGTGGGTCGAACCGCACCCTTTGTTAATATTGACCCCATCCGGGTAGTTGAAGATGGGCAGCACTTCGGCTCCCAGTTTCTTGTATATCAGCGGCGCCACGTAAGAAGCCGCTCCGTTGGCGCAGTCCACCACAAACTTTAAGCCCTTCAGGTCAGTGCTGACTGTGCTGCAGGCATAGTTCACGTAACGGTCGGCGGCGTCGGCCACCCGGTAGACACGTCCCACCCCGCCTCCCACCGGAGACGGCACGGAGGTGCAGTCTTCCATCACCAGCGTCTCGATATCAGCCTCGGTTTCGTCGGGCAGTTTGTAGCCGCTGGGGCCGAAGAACTTGATCCCGTTGTCTTCCACCGGATTATGAGAAGCCGAGATGACCACTCCGGCCGCCGCCTGTAAATCACGGGTCAAGAAAGCAATGGCGGGAGTGGGCATAACCCCTACTTTTAAGACATCAATGCCCGCAGAACAAATACCGGCCGCCAGGGCGGCCTCAAGCATATCTCCCGAGACGCGGGTATCTTTACCGATTACTATACGGGAGCCGGCGCCGTTTCCGGCCAGGATACAGGCCCCGGCCCGGCCCAGCTGAAAGGCAAGTTCAGGTGTCAGCTCACTGTTGGCCACACCCCTTACCCCATCCGTACCAAACATACCCGCCATATAACCGGTTCTCCTTTCATCCAGGGCAAATTACAACAACTTATTATAACTTTTGGGCCGGGGAATTGTCAATTTCCCTGGACCTATGATATTGTATGTCAGCCATAGGTCCATGGTAACGTTAGAAAGCCCAACAATTTATGGTTTTGGCTCGGAGGGATCTTCACTGCCTCCTCCCGGTGAAGGAGTCGTCTCATCCGACTTACTGATTTCCACCAGGACTTTTACCCGGTCAGGCTGTACGGCGGTCACACCTGCCGGTGTTACCAGGCCCACTTCTTTGGTCACATTTTTATCGGCGCCCTGGATGTCGACAGGCTCGGTGCGGATCTCATCAATGCTGTCGATAACCTCTACCGGCCCGAAGATTTGGACCGAAGCCGGATCTCCGGCGCTCCTTTTTACGGCAAACCCTGCCGCAGCGCTGCCGGTTATCTGTGGCGACACCGGTACATTCTTGGAAGCCAGGGTATTGACAACGGGCACAACCACCTGGACCGATGCCGGAATCAGGGTCACATTCGAGGCTCCCGCATTTACCGGAACGGTCAGGGTAACATCGCTTGAAGCGTTCTGAATATCAACTGCCGCGGATGCCTGACCGATATCGTTCACCACGCGTGAGGGTCCCCTTACGGTTACCGTTTCCGGATTGTACGTGGGCGCCAGCGCGGAATAGCCCTGGGCCGGCGTCCCCTTCAGGCTTACCGCCACGGCGATTTGCCTTTCCACCAGGCGGTCTAATCCAACAGTAACCTCTTCCGGGCTGACCTGAGCCACCCGCAGGTTGGGCGGGGCGCTTACCTGTACCGGCAGCAGCACATCTCCCGTCTTGCCTTCCGGCAGGTTGATAACTGCCCGGAAGTCGGCCGGAGCGAGATTGGCCAGGTCATTGCGGTTGCCTTGCACCCTTACCCGGACGCTTTCAGGCAGGCCGCCCGTAATGATGTAGTTTTGGGCCGGACCGGTGTGCTCCAGAGTTACAGTAAGGATCTTTTCCCTGACTGGGTTCTGTTCATTGCTTACGTAAATCCACATGACAAAAGCCAGAAATATTGCAAGCAGTATGAGAGAGTTGTTTTGCCAGTCCAGACGACCCAAGTCATTACCTCCTGAACCAGAGTGATGAAAGAGAACTGCCGGTCTTCAGGTTTAATAAAGAGGAAAGCCTGTCCATCAGGCTTGCTTCGTCCAGGTATCGTGTCAGATCACCTTCAACCGCCAGGGAAACGCTGCCGGTCTCCTCGGAGACAATAACAGCCACCGCGTCGGAATGTTCGGTGATGCCGATGCCGGCCCGGTGCCTGGAGCCGAGGTCACTGGTCAGGTAGGGATTTTCGCTTAGCGGCAGAAAACAGGCCGCCGCAGCCACCCGTTCCCCGCGAATGACTACCGCCCCGTCATGTAGCGGCGTTTTGGGAATAAATATGTTCACGAGAAATTCGGCGGAAACCACGCCGTCTATTTTGACACCGGTGTCGATATATTCCTCCAGACCCGTCTCCCGCTGCAGGACAATCAGCGCCCCCATTTTATTTTTGGAAAGCAAAGTGGCCGCCCGGCAGATTTCGGCGATAACCCCGGACGGGTCGACTTCACCATGATTGATGGTGTTGGTCGAGAGAAATCTTCCACGACCCAGCTTTTCCAGGGCTCGCCTGAGCTCCGGCTGAAACACTACCGGCAGCGCCACCACCAGCGCGGTCATGGCCTGCCGCAGCAGCCAGTTGGCAGTGTTGAGGTTGAAAAGACTGGAAAGGGCGGTAAGGCCCAGCAGTACGATCAGACCTTTAATCAACTGCACCGCCCTGGTCCCCTTGATTAAAAGCATCAACCTGTACATAACAAAAGCAACGATCGCAATATCGATAACGCTGCTCAGGTTAAATTTCAGTACCGCTTTCAGGTAGTCTAAATTCGGGAGCCAGAACTGCTCCACCAGTATTCCTCCCTTGAAAGGTTACAGAAAGTAGTATTTCTCCTGAATGGTGAAATACCCACCACAGTTAAATGTTTTATTTCTGTGGCGGGCATGTCGTTTCCTGCAGGAAAATAATAAAAATAGTCGTGAGACGTGAGAATGCATCATGGATCTCAAGGGTTTTAAAGACCCCAAAGGAATGCAGTATATTCTCACGTCCCACGTCTCACGACCCACCTCTACTATTCTCCCGCGGCTGAAATTTCAGTACTGCTCTCAAGATTCGCTTTTTCTCCCTTCAGCAGACCGTAGGCGATGCTGTCGGCGAGCGCCTGCCAGCTGGCCTCAATAATGTTCTGGGAGACCCCGACCGTACCCCAGGAAGTTTTGCCGTCGCCGGTCTCGATATGGACACGTACACTGGCACCGGTACCGTCCTTCTCATCCAGTACGCGCACCTTGTAGTCGTTTAAATGCATCGAGCCGATGTTGGGATAGAAATCCTTCAAAGCTTTGCGCAGGGCGTGGTCCAGGGCGTTAACCGGGCCGTTGCCTTCAGCCGCCGTGTGCACTACCTGGTCGCCAACCCGCATTTTAATAATAGCCTCGGCATAGGCGGGGTTGTTTTCTTTCATTTCAACCAGGAGACGCAAAGCCTCCAGGGAAAACGGCTCGGTGTAGTTGTCATGGGCTTTGCGCATAAGGAGTTCGAAAGACCCTTCCGATCCCTCAAACTGAAAACCCTGGTTTTCCAGTTCCTTAATTTCCGCCAGGATACGCTTGCCTTCAGGGCTCTGTCGGTCAAACCCGAGGTTCATCTCTTTATACTTGTAAAGCAGGTTGGACATGCCGGACAGCTCGGAGATCAGCACGCGGCGGTGGTTGCCCACCAGTTCCGGTTCAATGTGCTCGTAGGTCTTGGGCTCTTTCAAGAGGGCGCTGACGTGTACACCGCCTTTATGGGCAAAGGCGCTGATCCCCACGTAAGGCTGCCGGGCATCCGGGCTGACATTGGCTACCTCGCTGATGTAATGGGACATTTCCACTAGGTGCGCCAGGTTCTCGCGGGGGATGGTATCGATGCCCAGTTTCAGGGACAGGTTGGGAATAACGGAGCACAGGTTGGCGTTGCCGCACCTCTCGCCGTAGCCGTTGACCGTCCCCTGCACCTGCGACGCGCCGCTCTGTACCGCCATGATCGTGTTGGCGACAGCCAGTTCACCGTCGTTATGGGCGTGGATCCCTATGGGTATACTGAGCCGCTGCACGGCAGCTTCCACAATTTCTTTAATCTCCAGAGGCAAGCTGCCCCCGTTGGTATCGCAAAGCACCAGGGTATCGGCCCCGCCCTCCGCGGCTGCTTCAAGCGCTGCCACAGCATAAGCCGGATTGGCCTTGTAGCCGTCAAAAAAATGCTCGGCGTCGAAGAACACTTCCAACCCGCGGCTTTTGAGGTAAGAGAGGGTATCACGGATCATGGCCAGATTTTCTGCCAGCGTGGTACCCAGGGACTTGGTTACGTGCAGGTCCCAGGTCTTGCCGAAAATGGTGGCGCACCTAACCCCCGAAGCAAGGAGGGCTTTGATGTTGTCGTCATTTTCAGCCGCCAGTTTAGCCCGGCGGGTGGAGCCAAAAGCTGCCAGCCTGGCATTCTTAAAGCTGTAACTGCGGATCCGCCAGAAGAAATCAACGTCCTTGGGGTTTGACCCCGGCCAGCCGCCCTCAATATAATGGAAGCCCATTCTGTCGAGGCGCTGGGCGATTTTTATCTTATCTTCACAGGACAAGGAAATGCCCTCAGCCTGCGTGCCGTCCCGTAACGTTGTGTCGTAGAGCTTTACTGAAGGCATTGAAAAACCTCCTAAATTGGTCGTAAGACATGGGACGTGAGACGTGGGAAAAACATTGTTTGGAAAGATTTGTTTTCCAAGGATATCGTACTCCTCAGACAATTTTTTATAATACTCTTCCTGAATATAATTAAGCGCTCTAATGAAATCCAGTAAGACACAAATTTCGTTGCAGGAGCCTAAGGCGTTCCTTAAAGAAATGTTGAAATTCTCTTAAAGAATCTTTTCTACCATATCCTTCAGCGATATTTAAGGCTACCGAAAGTGAGGCCCTTCGAAGTTGACTGCCAAGTTCATTACTTCTCTGAGGCTGGAAATGGTTGGGTGAATGGATATGTCCGGCTTCTCACGTCCCACGTCCTATTTGCTCTATAATCCGGTTTCCAATCTCATCCGTATTGACAAGTTGTTTGCCTTCTTCCATCAGGTCGGCGGTACGGTAGCCCTTGTCAAGCACATCGGTGACGGCCTGCTCGATGCAGTCCGCTTCCCGGCCTTGTTCCAGGGAGAAGCGCAGGAGCATGGCTGCCGACAGGATGGCGGCAATGGGGTTGGCGCAGTTTAAGCCGGCCAGTTCGGGCGCAGTGCCGTGCGCAGGCTCGTACAACCCTACTTTTCCTCCGAGGCTGGCGGAAGCCAGCATTCCTAAAGAGCCGCCCAGCACGGAAGCCTGGTCGCTTAAGATGTCGCCAAACATATTTTCCGTCACCAGCACGTCAAACTGCCCCGGGTTCCTGACCAGCTGCATGGCGCAGTTGTCTACATACATATGATTGAGTTCCACGTCCGGATACTCCCGGCCGATCGCCACGGCCACCTCCCGCCAGTAACGCGAGCTTTCCAGCACGTTGGCCTTATCCACCGAAGTCACCTTGCCGCGGCGCAGCCTGGCCAGCTCAAAGGCCTTGCGGATGATCCTCTCAATTTCCGGAGTGGTGTATTCCAGCGTGTCGACCACGCGGGTACCGCCGTCAGGCAGCGCCTCCCGGTATTTCTTGCCGAAGTAAAGGCCGCCGGTAAGCTCCCGGAGCACCAACAGGTCGACGGCGGCAACCACCTCCGGTTTCAGCGTGGAAGCATTGGCCAGTGTGGGAAATACCTTGACCGGCCGCAAGTTGGCGTACAAGCCCAGCTTCTTCCTGAGCGCCAGGAGAGCCCCGAGCTCAGGCCGTAGGTGCGGCGGCAAATCGTCCCATTTGGGACCGCCCACGGCGCCGAAGAGGATGGCCTCACTGTTTAAGCAGAGTTCCAGTGTCTCCTCGGGCAGCGGCACTCCGGTCGCGTCATAGGCCGCTCCACCCACTAAACCCCGGGTAAACTCATAATGCCGCCCAAAACGTTGGCCAACCGCTTCCAAAACACGGACCGCCTGGTCGATAATTTCCGGGCCGATTCCATCGCCCGGCAATACAGCTATTTTAGACATGACCCTTCTCCTATCTGGGAAGCAAGGGGACGGTTCTCTTGCTTCCTTCATTACTACTTCACTTTTTCTTTAACGTAGTTAATCAGTCCGCCCGCGGCGATAATCTGCTGCATGAAGGGCGGCACCGGGGTGGCTGTGTATTGTTTGCCGGTGGTGAGGTTGGTGATCACGCCGGTGTCCGCGTCAACCGCGAGCTCTTCTCCCTCGTTCACCTCAGCCGCCGCCTCGGGCGATTCAAAGATGGGTAGGCCGATATTGAAAGCATTGCGGTAAAAAATCCTGGCAAAGGTGCCGGCAATAACACAGGATACCCCCGCGGCCTTAATCGAGATAGGGGCGTGCTCCCTGGAACTGCCGCACCCGAAATTTTTCCCGGCTACAATGATGTCACCGGGCCGCACCTTGGCAGGAAAGCCGGGGTCGGCGTCTTCCATACAGTGTTTTGCCAGTTCGCCCGGATCCGAAGTGTTCAGGTAGCGCGCCGGAATAATGGCGTCGGTGTCAACATCCGCTCCGAACTTCCAGACCTTTCCTTTGAGCTCCATCTATAACACCTCCATGGGACCGGCTATGCGGCCAAGTACTGCTGATGCCGCGGCAACGGCGGGATTGGAAAGGTAGACTTCACTCTCTGTGTGCCCCATCCGGCCGACAAAGTTGCGGTTGGTGGTGGCTACACAGCGCTCGCCGGCCGCCAGGATACCCATATGCCCGCCCAGACACGGCCCGCAGGTGGGCGTGCTGACAGCGCCGCCGGCTTCGACCAGGGTTTCAATCAAACCTTCCCGTAAGGCCTGCAGGTATATTTCCTGGGTGCCCGGGAAAATAATTAAGCGTACGTTTTTATGCACCTTTTTACCTTTGATCACCATGGCGGCCTCCCTGAGGTCTTCCATGCGGCCGTTGGTGCAGGAACCGATGACCACCTGCTGGATTTCCACATTCCCCACATCGCTTATGGGCCGGCTGTTCTCCGGCAAATGGGGGAAGGCCACCTGGGGTTCGATGCGGGAGGCGTCATAGCGGCGCACCTCTTTATAGCCCGCGTCCGGGTCGCTCCGATAAAACCGGTACGGGCGGCGGCAGCGGCCCTCCACGAAAGCGCGGGTTTTTTCATCGGGCGCCACAATACCGTTTTTGCCGCCGGCCTCAATGGCCATATTGCACATGGTGAAGCGCCCGTCCATGGACAGGTTTTCAATTGCCGGACCGGCAAATTCCATCGCCTGGTACCGCGCTCCGTCGACACCGATGTCCCCGATAACATGGAGGATCAGGTCCTTGCCGCCCACCCAGGGCTGCAGTTCCCCTTCGAAAACAAATTGAATTGTTTCCGGAACTTTCAGCCAGATTTCTCCCAGGGCTATGGCCGCGGCCAAGTCGGTGCTGCCCACGCCGGTGGAAAAAGCGCCCAGCGCGCCGTAGGTGCAGGTGTGTGAATCAGCGCCGATAATCAGGTCGCCGGGGCCCACCAGACCTTGCTCCGGCAACAGGCAGTGTTCAATACCCATCCGGCCGACTTCGAAAAAATTGGGTAAATCATGCTTCCTGGCAAACTCCCTCAGTATAGCGACCTGCCCGGCCGACTTGATATCCTTATTGGGGGTAAAGTGGTCGGGAACCAGCGCTACCCTCTCCCGGTCGAAAACACCGGCCACCCCTATTTTTTCAAACTCCCTGACAGCAACCGGCGCTGTGATATCATTGCCCAATGTCAGGTCAACGCGGGCGTTGATCAGCTCTCCGGGAGAGACCCTCTTCCTGCCTGCATGGGCAGCCAAAATTTTCTCGGTGATGGTCATTGACATGCTTTTTCACTCCGTTCACTGATAAATAATCATTCCCCTTCCGTCGCTTTAGCCTGCTCCGCTTCCCATACCAGCTTGTTGACAGCGTTGATATAGGCTTTGGCGCTGGCTTCCAGGATATCGGTGCTGATCCCGCGGCCTGTGTAAACCCGCTGGCCGTCGGTGGTAATCTTTAAGGTCACGTCACCCAGCGCGTCCTTGCCGGCGGTGATGGCGTTGATGCCCCAGCTGATCATGGTGCAGTTGATGCCGGTAATTTTATCCACCGCGCGGCAGATGGCGTCAACCGGTCCGTTGCCGCAGGCGGCTTCCTCCAGCCGCGCCTCATCCTTTAAAAGCCCGATGGTGGCGGTGGGAACAACCGCGGTGCCGCTGGAAATCTGCATATAGTCGAGGTTGTAGGTCTGCGGCGCCAGTTTCATTTCTTCCTCGACAATAGCCTCTATATCATCATCGGTAATGTCCGATTTTTTATCGGCCAGTTTTTTGAAACGTTCAAAGGACTTGTTCAGCTCTTCCTCGGAAAGGGCGAAGCCCATGTCCTCAAGCCTCTGGCGAAAAGCGTGCCGGCCGGAATGCTTGCCCATGACCAGATTGCTTTTGCTGACGCCGACCATGGCCGGGTTCATGATTTCATAGGTAGTGCGCTCTTTTAAGACGCCGGCCTGGTGGATGCCTGACTCGTGGGCGAAGGCGTTGTTGCCGACAATGGCCTTGTTGGACTGGACCTTCATGCCGGTCAAAGTACTGACCAGCCTGCTGGTACGGTAAATTTCCTCTGTATGAACACCTGTGTGAAGATTGTTATACCTGTCCTTTCTGGTGTAAAGCGCCATCACCACTTCCTCCAGCGCGGCGTTGCCGGCCCTCTCACCAATACCGTTAATCGCTCCCTCCACCTGTCTGGCGCCGTTTAAAACAGCCGCCAAAGAATTGGCGACAGCCAACCCCAGGTCATTGTGACAATGCACGCTGACGGTCACCCGGTCAATGCCGGGAACCTCGCGGCAGATGGTCTCGATAAAGCTGCCCCACTCCCCGGGGACGGCATAGCCGACGGTGTCCGGGATATTGATTACCGTGGCCCCGGCCTCAATGGCGGCAGCAATAACCTGGAATAAATAAGCGGGTTCGGTACGGGACGCGTCTTCAGCCGAAAACTCAACGTCGCCCGTATAGCCTTTGGCGCGCTTAACCGCAGCCACGGCCGCTTCCAGCACCTGCTCCCGGCTCATGCGCAGCTTATGCTGCATATGTATATCCGAAGTGGCGATAAAAGTATGGATGCGCGCCTGTTCGGCGTGGCGGACAGCTTCCCAGGCCCGGTCAATATCCTGAAAGTTGGACCTGGCCAGGCCGGCCACCGTCACGCCCTTTACTTCCCGCGCTACGGCGCGGACCGCCTCAAAGTCGCCGGGCGAGGAGATGGGAAAGCCGGCCTCGATGATGTCGACACCAAGCTTAGCCAGCTGCCTGGCTATCTGAACTTTTTCACCAATATTGAGGCTGACCCCCGGAGATTGTTCTCCGTCTCTTAAGGTGGTGTCAAAAATGTAGACTCGCTGGCCCATGCAAGAACCCCCGTTCAGTTAAGCTAGTAAGTGTTTCTGGATGTCGTAAGGCGTAAGGCTGTAGGGCGTAGGATAATCCATCCGGGTCTTTTTAAGTCGGTACATGCCTGCCTTACGGATAACCCTTCAAACAGGTTTGCTTTTTACGCCTTACGCCTTACGCCTTA
>DNIT01000056.1:16254-17333 GCA_003489345.1 Pelotomaculum sp.
CCTAGGCTTTTTCGCTTAGGAATATTTTTTGATCCTGCAACTGTTTTCTTGCTTATTATTTATAACTCAATCTATGGCTTCACTGATAGTCGAACCACTCAGAACCATTGGCATGACATTTTCATCCGGGTCAATCATGCAGTTAATAATTGCCGGAGCAGGAGATGCCAGAACCCGCGGCAGGATTGCCTCCAGCTCTTCCTGCGTGTTAACGGTGCAGCCTTCCATCCCGTAGATTTTGGCAAGTTCGGCAAAATCGGGATTGAATTGCAGGTCTACGGCAATATACCTTTTGTCGCAGTAAAACTCCTGCAGTTGGCGCACCATACCCAATCTGTGGTTGTTGAGGATGAAAATTTTCAGGTTAAGCCGTTGTTCGGCAGCTGTCCCCAGTTCCTGCATGGTCATCTGAAAGCCGCCGTCACCGATCACCACAATGACATCCCTGTCCGGGGCGCCCAGCTTGGCGCCGACCGCCGCCGGCAGGCAATAGCCCATGGCGCCCAGGCCGCCTGAAGACAAAAAGCTGCGCGGCTCCGTAAAGCGGAGGTACTGTGCCGCCCACATCTGGTGCTGCCCCACATCGGTAACGACTATGGCGCTGTCGTCTTTTAGTTCATTCAACTTTTCAAGAACAAATTGTGGTTTCAAAAGGCCGTCGTGGCTGTACTGCAAAGGGTATTTTCTTTTCAATTCCTGGACCCGCCCGACCCAGGGGGTGTTGTCCTTCATCTCCAAAAGCGGCAGGATCGCCCGTAGGACATTTTTGACATCCCCTACAATGGGCAGGTGAATGCGGACGTTCTTGCCGATTTCAGCCGGGTCTATATCAACATGGATAATCCTGGCTGTTGGGGCAAACCCGCTTATTTTGGCTACCACCCGGTCGTCAAAACGGGCTCCCACGGCAATCAGGCAGTCGCACTCTGTTACCGCCTGGTTGGCATAGCGTGTTCCGTGCAGGCCCAGCATGCCCAGGAAGAGAGGGTGGCTGCCGGGAAAACAACCAAGGCCCATCAGGGTATGGGTCACCGGGGCGGAAATGGTTTCCGCGAGCTGCAGCAGTTCCGGAGCGGCGT
>DNIT01000056.1:17444-17905 GCA_003489345.1 Pelotomaculum sp.
CCCCGCCGGCGTAAATGACCGGCCTCTGCGAATCCATAATAATCCTGCCGGCCTGCTGGACCATCGAGGGGTGCCCCTTGTAGGTGGGCTTATAGCCGGACAGCTCAACGGTTTTGGGATACTTGAATTTAATTCTGGATTCTGCCACGTCTTTAGGCAGGTCGATCAGCACCGGTCCCGGACGTCCGGTGGACGCGATATGGAAGGCCTTTTTGACGATAGCCGGCAGCTGCTCCGGTTCTTTCAGCAAATAATTATGTTTGGTTACGGGCAGGGTGATGCCGGTTATGTCCACCTCCTGGAAAGCGTCCGTACCCACCTGGGTGGTCGCTACCTGGCCTGTGATTACCACCATGGGGACTGAGTCCATATAGGCGTTGGCGATACCGGTAATCAGGTTGGTGGCGCCAGGCCCCGAGGTAGCGATGCAAACGCCCGCCTTTCCCGAAATCCGTGCATAT
>DNIT01000056.1:18067-18325 GCA_003489345.1 Pelotomaculum sp.
TGTATTGTTCAAGGCGTCGTACACGGGCAGGATTGCTCCCCCCGGATACCCGAAAACCATTTCCACACCTTCCTGTTCCAGGCAGCGAACCAGCGCCTCCGCCACAGTGATTTCCACAGCCAACACCCCCCGATCGTATAACAATATATTCTTATATCTTAGAATGATTAGTATCGTAAATTGCAAGCTTATGGGTACGGGAGCTTTAGACGTGGGATCCTGGTATTTCTTTGGGGTTCTAAAACCTGCATCTCACGT
>DNIT01000056.1:18535-18702 GCA_003489345.1 Pelotomaculum sp.
TCCACTCTCACAATTTCAGATAATATGCGAATCAGTCGCCCCACAATGTATTCGTGAAACACGGGACGTGAGTATATCCTGCATTCCTATGAGGCTATTAAACCCTTGAGAACATCATGCATTCTCACGTCCCACGTCCCATGTCTACTTTTTCAGCCAGGACATCA
>DNIT01000073.1:0-2455 GCA_003489345.1 Pelotomaculum sp.
TACCATGGCTGATAAACTTACCGAACTTTTTGACCGGTTGTATTGCGACCATCAAGAAAAAGTATACAAACTGGCCTTGGGACTTACGGGCGATGCAAATGACGCCGCAGACATAACCCAAGAAGCTTTTTTTAGGGCTTTCCGCTCCTATCATGACTTTCGTGAGGATAGCTCCTTTTTCACCTGGATATATCGCATTACACTCAATGTTGCTAATGACTATCTGAAGCAAAGGGCTAAGTTGCGCATCTATGAGCTTACCGAGGATTTAGGCTATTCAATTGAGGAAATAGCTGACCCCAATCCCGGCCATGATCCTGAAACCGAATTGCTTGCCCGAGAAGTAAAATATAGATGCTTGCATGGTTTTACTGAATGTCTGACCATCAACCATCGAAAGGTTTTTTGCCTGGCGGTAACTGTTGGTTTGCCGCAAAAATTAGTCGCTGAAATTTTAGATTGTCCTATAGGTTCAGTCAAGGGAACACTGCACCGAGCTAAAAAAAGAATTGCTGGTTATCTGGAAGAAAGATGTCAGTTGATAAAAAAATCCAATTCCTGCAGCTGTAATCAGTGGGTCCGTTATGGCATGCAGCAGGGCTGGATAACGAAACAGGCTTTAGATAACCCCCGACCCGAGATTATCCTAAAAGCCAGGGAAGAGATGGTCGGACTGTGCTCATTGCGCGATATCTACCAAAACCTATACTGTGAAAAAGCAGACCAATTTTTAGTGCAGAGAATCAGAAAAGGCATAAAGAAGAGAGAGTGGGAAATATTCGTTTAAAATTTTTGTAACCTTCGGTCTTCTTTAACAGTCTAAACGATAGGCTAAGATAAAGGAGGCTAATCATATGAAGAAAGCGGATGATACTACTTTGGTTACACGGCGCCGGGTGAGAACGCTCGACAGCGAGATGGCGTACGTGGATACGGGAAAGGGGGAGCCGATTGTCTTTTTGCACGGGAATCCCACTTCCTCCTATCTGTGGCGGAATGTGATCCCCCATTTGGAAGGCATAGGCCGTTGTTTAGCTCCCGATTTGATGGGGATGGGAGATTCCGGGAAAATTGCAAACGGTAATTATCGATTCGTAGATCATACACGTTACTTGGATGCTTGGTTTGATACATTGGGGCTAACGCATAATGTCACCCTCGTAGTTCACGATTGGGGATCGGCGCTGGGTTTTCATTGGGCATACCGCCATCCAGAGCGGGTCAAGGCTATTGTCTATATGGAAGCCATTGTCCAACCGCTCAGTTGGGATATGTGGCCCGAACATGCTCGGCCGGTCTTCCAGGCGCTTCGGTCGCCCGCGGGGGAACGCTTGGTCTTGGAAGAGAACATGTTTATTGAACGTTTTTTACCGGGAAGCGTCCTACGGTGTCTGGATGTGGAAGAATTAGCGGCCTATCGTCGCCCCTACCTTGAACCAGGTGAGGTGCGACGTCCCATGCTGATGTGGCCGCGCGAACTCCCGTTTGAGGGTGAACCGGGTGATGTGCATAATATCGTGGCGCACTATGCGGCTTGGTTGGCGACCAGTACCGTTCCCAAGCTTTTCATTAACGCCGATCCTGGATCCATTTTGGTCGGGACACAGCGCGAGTTTTGCCGTACCTGGCCGTGTCAGCAAGAAATCACCGTTCATGGGAGACATTTCGTTCAAGAGGAATCCCCTGCTGAAATTGGCCGAGCCATTGCCGCTTTCTTGCTTTAAACAGCGTCTTGGCTTCTCCTGGCATGAAAATCCACAATCCTGTTACAGCGATAAAGATATTTAAAATAAATTAGTAGAAATGCGCTAGAATTAAGGGCGTGAGAATGAAAACTTTCACGCCCTTAATTTTTGTCCAGAGAAACAGCAGATAAAGAACGATCTGTAAAGGCTAAAACGGACAGTGAAACGAGCGACCGAGGGAATATGCCCCCCACCTTTCTGAAAACGGAGAATTTGCTCGCTTTCCGTTCGCAAATTCACTCCGTTTTCCTGCCGCTTCAAACCGTGCGCCGGATTAACAATACCTGATGAACTTAAAGGTAAGTTATATGATAAGGACGGGAATGTAATTCAACAATTACCTGAAATGGAGATATTTATAATCAAAACGGCGAGTTATTGATGCTCTCGGTTGTGACTTCTAAAGATGCAAACGGAGGTCTTATCACAAAAGTAGAAGCACTAACCAAGGAAGAATATAACAAGCGTAAAAACAGTAGAATGACCACAATGACCAGCCTAGATGAAGCAAGCGCTACCTGGCATTTGGTAGAACAATGCTTTGGACAATCGAGTCATAATCGAGTCATAATTATGGTATAATAATGACATAAAAACAGTGAGGGGTTGACGGTTATGCCGCGAATCATTCCGATCCGGGATTTGAAAAATACAAGCCAAATTTCAAAAATGTGCCAAGAGGCAACCGAGCCGATATATATTACCAAAAA
>DNIT01000073.1:2594-3010 GCA_003489345.1 Pelotomaculum sp.
GAGCCGATATATATTACCAAAAACGGCTATGGCGATATGGTTATCATGAGCGTAAAAATGTATGAGGAAAAATTGTTTATGCTGGATGTGTACAACAAATTGGCTGCGGCCGAGGCACAGATAGCGGAAGGAAAGGTGCTGGACGGAGATACCTCTTTGAAAAGCATAAGAAAAAAATACAATGTATAGGCTGTTTGTTTCGGGGCTTGCTCACAGCGATTTGGATGATATTGTCTCGCACATTGCCCTTCAGCTTGCAAGCCCCATAGCAGCTGCCAATTTCCTTGATGAAGTGGAAAAATGTTATGGCTATTTGAAAAGCAATCCGCTTATGTATGAACGGTGTCATGATGCTTTCTTGGAAAAAGAGGGCTATCGCAAAGCGACCATCAAAAACTATGTGCTGATTTATAAGA
>DNIT01000073.1:3337-5400 GCA_003489345.1 Pelotomaculum sp.
CGAAAGGAAATTGCTGGTGCTATAAGTGTTCGAATGTTGTTGTATGTGTTGGTAATACTATTCTAAGGTGAGATGAAAAGGAGATGGTCGTTTGTATCCGGACAAGATATTTTACGAGCCCGCGGTGCTTGATTATGAGCTTGGCAGGCAAATGCGGGAAAAATTCGCGCAGGTTCCATGGATTCCGATTGAAAGCCATAACAGGATTGAACAACTGCGCAAGAATAAAAATCAGAAATTCGCCAGAATGAAGAGGCACCTGATTATCGGTGTCAGAAAGTCGCTCAAATATACACCCAATCATAAGGTATCTGATTTTCTGGTACCGTATACCTCGTCCGGTTGCAGTGCCATGTGCCTTTACTGCTATTTGGTGTGCAATTATAACAAATGCTCTTATCTAAGGCTGTTTGTCAACCGGGAACAGATGATGGATAAGCTGATAAAAACGGCAACCCATTCGGAAAAAGACCTTGTTTTTGAAATCGGCAGCAACAGCGACCTGGTATTGGAAAATACCATTACGCAAAACCTGGAATGGACCATCGAAGAATTCGGCAAAAGTAAAAAAGGCTTTCTTACCTTCCCCACAAAGTTCGATATGGTGGAGCCTCTGCTCTCCTTGAACCACCGAGGGCGCATTGTCCTGCGCATGAGCGTGAATCCGCATGAAATCATCCGCAGGATTGAGTTTGGGACATCGTCTTTAACATCGAGAATTGATGCGCTTAACCGAATGAGCGACGCCGGATACAAGGTGGGTTTGCTGATCGCTCCAATCGTTCTTGTGGACAATTGGCGGGAACTGTACAAACAATTAATCGAACAGTTGTCGGATCAGATTTCCGAAAATGCTAAAAAGCAGTTGTTTATTGAAATTATTTTTATGACATATAGCTATGTGCACCGCGCGATCAACAAAGAAGCGTTCCCGAAGGCGATAGAGTTGTTTGACAATGCACTGATGACAGGGAGAGGGCGGGGAAAATACTGTTATCGGGAAGATATTCGAGCCGTAGGTGAACAATTTTTAAGAGAGCAGCTTGCACAAAAACTAAACAATGTGCCAATCCTTTATGTGGTTTAAAAATCAGCACTTCTAACCGGACGCTTCCAGAAACGCTGAAATCCCGTGTACTGGACAACTACAGCTTCTTTGCCGGGCAAATCGCCAAGTTGGAAATAACCCCGACTTGTACGATGCCATCGGCAAGCTACAAATCGTGGATATTGTGCTTGACCGCCAGTACGCCGACCCGCAGGCGATTTTCGAATCTTTTGTGAGCACTATGAAAGCCCCTCGGGCGCGGTGGGGAACACAATGGAAATTCTGGTGCCTATATCAAGCCGGCTTAGAACTTCAATGTGCCCGCCATAACGCTCGGTAATCCACTTGGCAATGGATAAACCCAGCCCTGCCCCGCCGGTGGCCTTGGCGCGGGATTCGTCGGCGCGGTAGAACCGGTCCAAAATTCTGGGAACCGCCTCGGACTTGATTCCAATACCTTCATCCTGTACGGTCAGGCGGGCATAGCCGTCTGCGCTGGAAACGGAAACGATGATCCGTTTACCCGGGGGTGAATATTTCATAGCATTGTCAATAAGTATCCGCGTTGCCTGTTTGACAAGGCTTCTATCGGCGTTTATGAAAACCGGGGCAGCATGCGAATTGTATTCGTGCCCGCCGTCGATCATCTGCGTTTCCCGCAGCACTTCCTCGGCAAGAGCGGACAGTTCAAAACGCTCTACCTGCAGAGCCATGGTGTTGTTGTCGCCCCGGGCCAGGAACAAAAGCTGCTCCACCAAACTCTTCATATTCTCTGTTTCATCCTTGATGGCGTCAATGGATTCCTGCAGTGTTTTTTCATCATTTTTGCCCCACCGGTCCAGCAGATTTACATACCCCTGGATAACGGAAATGGGTGTCCTCAGCTCATGGGAGGCATCCGACACAAAGCGCACCTGGGAGCGGTAGGATTCGTTAATACGGTCCAGCATCCCGTTAATAGCCGAGGCCAGGCTCTTTAGCTCGCTTTGCGTTTCACCCACTGAAATTCTGGTAT
>DNIT01000073.1:5530-6363 GCA_003489345.1 Pelotomaculum sp.
ATGTTATCCAGCTTGCCGGCCAGAACTTTCAGCTGTTCCGGTGAAAATACGCCCTCGGCACTGAGGTTTTGCGCTTTTTCAGTCAGTTCCTGAATGGGCCGGAGGGTTTTGCGGATCAGTCGCGCGCCTGAGAATATGCTGCCGAAAAGCATAAAAAACTCCAGAAGCAATACGATGGCAGCCAACCTCATAAATAGCTGGAGGATCTTTAGCGGATGGTAGGAAATAAGGTAATTTCCATTAACATTTTCAATGGTCACATTGTAGGCAATATTCTTTAATTGTTCCCAGGGGGGCAGGTCTTCCGAATCAGGCAGGCCAATACTTCTGGCACTTGATGCAGTCTGTTGGGGAAGGTAGCGCCGCAGGGCCTGGGGGACTTGGAATTCCTTGGCCTGTTCCGTTTGCGGAGAAATATCGCATCCGGTGAGCGCAAGCCAGTTTTCCTCCCCCGGGCTGGGCAGTCCCGCTTGGTATAGAGTTTCCGCCACCACCGCCACGGTTTGCTCCGCGCGTATAATTAGCCCCGCCGCAAAGGCCAGGCACAGGATCACGTCAAGCACAAGCAAAAGCCTCAGCGTACGGAAAAACAGCTTAATATTGAGTTTCCATACGATGGAAAACCGTATGCTGTTGCCAATACGGCTGGGCTGACTGTTTGGCTGTTCACTTTTCATCTTTAATCACATATCCTACTCCCCTGACTGTGTGAATGAGTTTAATGCCGAACACCCCGTCGATTTTTCCACGGAGAAAACGCACGTAGACATCCACTGCGTTGGTGTCTCCCGAAAAATCAAAGCCCCATACATTGTCGAGCAGTGTTTCCCGGG
>DNIT01000073.1:6430-6854 GCA_003489345.1 Pelotomaculum sp.
ATACATTCTCCAGCAGAGTCTCCCGGGAAATGACCATTCCCTTGTTTTTCAGCAAAAATTGAAGAAGGTCAAATTCACGTTTTGTCAGATCAATAGCCTTACCCAGCACAGTAACGGTGCGGCGGGCCGTATCCAGCAGCAGACCGGAGGCCGACAGCACTCCCGCGTCTTCCGGTGTGGTTTTTCTGAGAGCGGTGCGGATGCGCGCCAGAAGCTCCTCAATGGCAAAGGGTTTGGTAATATAATCACTGGCTCCGCTGTCAAGTCCGGAAACCTTATCCATCACGCTGTCCCGCGCAGTCAGCATGATGACGGGAACGGAGGAGGTCCGGCGAATTCTGCGCAGAACTTCCATGCCACTCAAGTGAGGCAGCATAACATCCAGCAAAACCAGGTCGAACTCGCCGGTCTCGGCGAGTTCAAG
>DNIT01000073.1:6965-7892 GCA_003489345.1 Pelotomaculum sp.
CTCGGCGAGTTCAAGGCCTGTTCTGCCATCAAAGGCTTTCGTTGTTGTATACCCTTCATAGCCAAGCTCCAGCTCGACAAACCGGGCAATCTTTTCCTCATCCTCAATAATCAATATTTTAGGGCTCAGGGAAATTACCCCATTTCAAGAGATATTAATGGATTTTTTGAGGTCTTCAGCGGCGTCCGCCGCGCTGTTCATCGCGTCGTTAACGGTGGTGCAGCTAAAATCAGGTCCGATAAAACGATAGCGTAAACCAAAGAATAGTCCAATAATAATCAGGGGCACGGTAACCCAAAACGCAAAGAGAAGCAGCACGGCAAGGACGGTAACCGGGAACGACGCCTTGGTCTCATTTTTTTTGAACACTTCAAAGGTATTCCGATTGCCTATGCGGAGCATTTTCAAACAAAATTCCCCAATAGTTTTTAAGAAGGTCAAGAATTTCCCTTTGTGACAGTTATCATGCTTTTCCCGGTAATATTCTTTATTGGCTCCCGCGCCCGCATCTGAATTTTTTTCGCTGCTGTAATAACCGTCTCCGGTTGGCGCCTGTACCTTTCCCTGTTTCTCCAGATAGATAATGGCCTCCAGCAAATCGCCGTTTGCCGCATCCAGGGCAGCCTTGGCCTCCTGGTAACTTATATTGGCCATTGCACACAGTTTTTCAACTTGCTCCAAGTCTGTCATGAAAAGTTCCCCCTTGTTTTTTGTTAGAATTTCGACAGCTCGATTCTCTTTTTAAAATTCTAATCTCAAAAACTTTAAGGAATCTTTGTAATAAATTAAAATTGGATTAAAAAAATTGAGTCAAAATTACAGAAAATACGCTGGATTACCTCATAATTTTATATCCTGGACAGTATCATGGCAAACAGGAAATAGCATAAACCAGAAAATACATATTTTAAGAGAATTTAGGGACAG
>DNIT01000073.1:8074-9167 GCA_003489345.1 Pelotomaculum sp.
AAAAAAACCGGAGGCATGGACGGGATTCGTGACGGGAATCTGTTGGATTCGGCGGTCAACGCTCCGTTTCAGACCTATGGCGGAGAATATCTGTATAAATCACTGGAGTCGAAAGCGGCACGGTTGGGTTATTTCCTCATCAAAAACCATCCCTTTGTTGATGGCAATAAAAGAATCGGGATGCTGGCCATGATGGTTTTTCTTGAACTGAACGGTGCCGGTCTTACCTGAAGATATCGTTGAAACAGGCTTAAAGATTGCCGCCGGTGAGATGGATGATAAAGAGCTTCTGATGAGTAGCTATGCACATAGACACAGGGATCGTTACAAGTCCAAATAAAATAACTGATCGATGTGCTACCTGGCATAAATTACATCTCCGGTACTAGTTTAACCCAAATGCTAGCAAATACAAATAAAATTGAGACGTGGGGTTGCACCTCATTAAAAATGGATAACCTTCGCAGAAGCAGCGAATAATACCTAGAGAGTTCATTATAAGATGCATAAACCGCAGTATGTCAAAAAGGTAAGAAATGTGAATGATTACAAAATTGGAAGACTACAACCGAAAAAGGAATTTTGAAAAAACGGTCGAACCTGAAGGCAAAACTGAAAAGCCCGAAGAACGTCTGAAGTTTGTTGTCCAGCACCATATTGCCCGCAGAGATCACTTCGACTTACGCCTTGAATGGGATGGAGCTCTCTTAAGTTGGGCGGTGCCCAAGGGACCTTCCTATAATACCCGCAACAAGAGGCTCGCCATACAAGTGGAGGATCACCCCCTGGAATACAGGAACTTTGAGGGGGTTATTCCCAAGAAAGAATATGGTGGCGGAGTTGTGATGCTCTGGGATGAAGGCTATTGGGAACCTCAGGCGGATGTAGATGAAGGACTCAGTGAGGGTTCCCTTAAGTTTGTTCTAAAAGGAAGAAGACTTAAGGGAAAATGGGCTTTGATCCGAATGAAAGCAAAAGCGGGTGAAGCTATGAATAACTGGCTTTTGCTCAAAGAAAAAGATGATTACACCAAAACTGCCGATGGGATTTCTCAGTTTACCACCAGCATCAGAACCGGACGCACCATGGCGGA
>DNIT01000073.1:9302-10366 GCA_003489345.1 Pelotomaculum sp.
ATGTGCAACTTGCCAAACTTGTAAGTACGGTTCCTGGGGGCGAGGATTGGCTATATGAGCTAAAATACGACGGCTACAGGATTTTGGCATATCTGGAAGGCAACAACACTCAGCTCATAACCAGGAATGGCAATGACGCTACAAATCGGTTCCAAGATATCGCATATTCCCTCACCGATTGGGCTGCCGGAAGGGCGATGGTCCTGGACGGGGAAATGGTGATCACGGATGCGGAAGGCAAGACAGATTTCCAGGCTCTGCAAAACTATATAAGAAATCCTAAGGGTAAAAATCTTACCTATATCGTCTTTGATCTCCTGGCATTGGATGGAGCAGACTTAAGAGGACACCGCCTGATTGACAGAAAAGAAACTCTTGAAGCTCTTATGAAGGATTCACCTAAAGACCTCTGCTATAGCCAACATATCAGAGGAAATGGAAAGGAAAGTCTCCTTGCAGCTTGTAAAGCAAATTTGGAAGGGATAGTAGGTAAAAAAGCTGATTCCGTATACAGCGGAACGAGAAATGGCGATTGGATCAAACTAAAATGCGGTACAAGGCAGGAATTCGTCATTGGAGGATATTCCCTATCAGATAAAAAAACGAGGGGGGTAAGCTCGCTTCTCCTTGGCGTCTATGAAGGAAAGGAATTGATCTATGTCGGACGTGCCGGAACGGGCCTGACAGTTCGTAGTATGAAAGAGCTCGAGGGAAAATTTGAAAGTATAAAGAGGAAAACGACTCCTTTCAAACAGACACCGGAGTCCAGGAAGAATGAAAAAATTACCTGGCTTGAACCTGAACTGGTTGCGGAAATCAAGTTTGTCGAATGGACCTCAGACAATCTGTTAAGACAAGCAAGCTTCAAGGGTCTGCGGACGGATAAGGAGCCCAGGGATATAAAAAAGGAAAATGTGGATGACAAAACACAGTCAGACGAAAAATCGAAAGAAGAGCAATCACCCGCTAAAGATTTGGAGGGACCAATGAAAGCAAAGGTTGATAGCATCATTATTGATGGAATAAAAATCACCAGCCCGGACAAGGTGATATTTGATGATCCT
>DNIT01000073.1:10526-10778 GCA_003489345.1 Pelotomaculum sp.
TATTATGCAAAGGTGTCGGAGCGCATGATGCCGTATGTGGGTTACAGAATTCTTAGCATTGTACGCTGTCCCAAGGGAATATCCCAGGCTTGCTTCTATAAAAAGCATCCCGGTCCGGATAACAAAGCAATCGTCACAATGCCGGTCCTGAACAGTAGCGGAGAAAAGGAAGACTACTTCTATATCCAGAATGCAGCCGGACTCATATTTGAAGCACAGATGGGTACATTGGAATTTCATACCTGGGGAAGC
>DNIT01000227.1:0-3812 GCA_003489345.1 Pelotomaculum sp.
TGACCGCGGGCAAAAGTGATGATGATGGTTGCCAGCGCCACGATAGTCGTAACGTAGGCGTTATAGACTGTGGTGTCAATGTCTTTAAGCAGGCGGGTCGTCCCAACCAAAAAGATAGAATTGGTAAAAGCGGCCGCCAGTGAAAGCAGGACGCCCCGCAAATCAAGCCCGTTTAACGGCTGCCCGAGGATGATGGCGCAGCCCGCGAAAGTAAGCAATAGGGCCGCACCTTTGCGCGGGTTAAAAGGTTCCCGCAGGACGAAAACAGACAGAATCGTGACCAGGGTGGGATAAAGGTAAAGAAACAAAATGGCCATGCCGGAAGGTATGAAGCGAAAAGCCTCGAACAGGGCCAGGACGGTGAGGGTCTGGGCCCCCAGGGAGAGCGCCGCGACAGCGGCCAACTGCCGGCGCGGCAGCCTGTACGCATAGTTTCCCAGTTTGATCATCAGCCAGAATATAGCCGCGGCCAGGATGTAACGCAGGGTAAGCGTGATCATAACGGTGGCCCCGCCCTGGTAAGCCAACTTCGCCGCCACCGCCTCTATGCTTAAACAAATGGTTGAAAACAGGACCAGAGCCACTCCCAGTCCCTGGCGTCCGCTTTTTTGTTTTTTTGCCAGACCCGAATCAGGCATCTCGTTTAGCTGCATTTTCATCCCCATTGATGTATTTTTTTGATGTCCCCCCATTGGGACCTCTCATGGTTGATTTTAATATAATGAAAATTTATGTTTTCGGGGTAGCTACATATAGAAGGAATCGGCTATAGCCGATTCCAATAAATCAAACCCAAAATATCTTAACGCAGGACCAAACTATGTTTTAGGGGGAGCACTTGGCGCAGATGGACCTGAACAGGGTCGTGCTGAGGTAGCGGTCGCCACGGTCGGGAATAATAGCCACGATGGTGCCCGTATCCATCCGCTCGGCTATCTGAAGCGCTCCAAAAACAGCCGCGCCGCTGGACATGCCGGCAAAAATTCCTTCTCTGGTGGCCAGGAGCCGCGTGGTTTCATAAGCGTCGTCGTCCTCAACCGTTATGATCTCATCCAGCATGCCGGGGTCGTAGATTTGCGGGACGATCGCTTCCTGCATGTTTTTGAGCCCCTGGATCGCATGGCCCACGGTGGGCTCAATGCCAACCACCTGAATTCCCGGTTTTTTCTCCTTGAGATACTTGCTCGCCCCCATTAAAGTGCCTGTCGTACCCATCCCCGCCACAAACACATCGATTTCCCCGTTCGTCTGGGCATATACTTCCGGACCCGTGGTTTCATAATGGGCCAGGGAGTTGTTGTCGTTAACAAACTGGTTGGGCATAAAATATTTGTCAGGTTCTTCTTTCATAATCTGGTGGGCTTTCCGGATCGAGCCGTCCGTTCCTTCCTCTGCCGGAGTGATAATAACATCTGCGCCGAAGGCCTCCAGAATGCGGCTCCTCTCAACGCTGACGCAGCCGGGCACCACAAGCGTCACCCTGTAGCCCTTGGCGGCTCCAATCATGGCCAAGGCTATTCCGGTGTTTCCCGAAGTGGGCTCAAGGATAACTTTGCCTTTGGTCAGTTCACCGGCTTCTTCCGCTTTTTTAATCAGATAATAGGCCGTACGGTCCTTCACCGAACCGCCCGGATTACAGCCTTCCAGCTTCCCTAATATCTTGACCTTCGAACCGTTGGTTAGTGACTTCAACTCAACAAGCGGAGTGTTCCCGATTGATCCAAAAATATCCATTCTCCATGCCGCCTCCCAAGTTATGGCAATCTACTGATACATTTCCGCCCTGCCGGGCATCTCTCGCTACGAGGCATCGTATCCATTATACAGCCTTCCGACCCATATGAAATATAAATTTTTTTATGACCGGAAATTTACTCCTGTCTGCTCCTGCCATTTAAGGCTGGTATTCTCCAGGTGGGACCCTGTCCTTCAGGTATTGCTGCAGGCAGCAAGCAACCGAACGAATGATTTCAGTATCCGGCAGGGTCTCTATTATCTTTCGAATATAGCCCTTCCCGGCGGCCTCCGCCAGTGCGTAAGGGAAATTCAGATCGTAAAGCCAGGAGAGGAGCAGCAGCTTCCGGTCGTTAAGGGTTTTTACGTCGTCGTAGGAACATTTTTTTTGTTGCAGCAGGTTCTCAACCAGAACCGGTGCATATTCACCGGTGTCGGGGAGGTCCGGACCCAGTACGGGCCTTAGCGTCTCACGCGGGTTGGTTAAAAACTCGACAGTCATATCCAGGATATCCAGTTTGTCCGCGTCCCTGATCAGGCGGGAAAACAACAACTCCCGTCCCTGCAGCGTGCCCGGCAGGTCGCGGGCATTATGATGCGCAACGGCCGTTCTGATGAGGCCTTGCTCCGGCTCCGGCAGGTCGCGTAGCGCCCCGGCCCGCTCCAGTTCCCGCAAGCCAAGCAGGGCGTGGTCTTCTGAGCGTCTGTCATTAAAGGTGCGATACTGCGTGTACTGTTCGAAGCGCCCGAGGTCATGAAACAAAGCCACAGCTTCAGCCAGATGCAGGTCTTCTGCCGTTAACTGCAAACTGCGGCCAATCCGGACAATTTGCCGGCAAACCCTCAAGGTGTGCTCTTCCTTCAGCCGCACCCCTGCCTGCAACTCAGGATCATCACTGTAATATCCTCTCACATAGCCGTTAAACCAATCTTGTAAAACCTTTAATTGAACCTGGTCCAAATTCGAACCCCCTGCTTGCTCTTCAGAATTTATTATGCATGCAAACCAAAATAAGTTCACACAGACTTTTTCATACCTTTATTTTCGACCAGGGCGTCCCGTATTCCTACCTGCTTTTCCTGCTTCCGGTCCACATACTTCAAGCTGCTTCCTGTTGAGGCTGCACCGGTTAACTAAGCCAGCCTCCCTGAAGCTTCCGCCAGCATCTCGCGGATGGGCAGGCTGTAGGGACACCTCTCCTCGCACTCGCCGCAACCGACGCATTGGTCCGCGGTTGCTTTTAAAGCATGGTAGCGCTCCCGGGCCCATTCCTGCAAATTGTACCTGCGATAATAGCCGTCAAACAGAAATACCGTCGGGATATCGATGCCCTGCCGGCAGGGCCGGCAGTACTCGCACCTCCTGCAAAAAACAGTGCCCAGCCGGCCGCTTTCTTCATCCAGCACGCTTCTTTCCCGGGCTGAAAGAGGCAGCGGGTCAAGCCCGGCCTTGACATTCTCCTCCAGCTGCTTTAGGGAATCCATACCCGGGATTACCGTGGAAACAGGGTGTTCCAGTATAAAACGCAGGGCCAGGTTGGCATTGCTGAAAGCGCCCCCGGCCAGGGGTTTCATGATAATCACACCGGTTTCCGTTTGCCCGGATAGGTCCAGCAGTTCCCGTACACCGTTTGCTTCCACGGGGTTGAAGGGAAACTGGATAGTTTCTATGGCAGGGACTTTCAGGGTTTCCAGCAAAAATTCCTTGATGTGCCCGGTTACCCCGATATGCCCGATGAACCCTGCTTCTTTGGCTTGCTGCAAAGCCTCCAGAGCGCCGCCGGGGCTTAAGACCTTTTCCAGAGCAGCTTTGTGCTTGATATTATGCATCTGGTACAGGTCGATATAGTCCACACCCATGGCCTTCAGGCTGGCCCGGATATCCGCGGCCATGGCCCCGGCTGTCCGGGCCATAGATTTTGTGGCAATGATTGCTTCCTTTCTGCGCTTTCGCAAAACGGTGCCCAGCTTTGCTTCACTGTCGGTATAACCCCTGGCCGTATCAAAAAAATTTATCCCCAGGTCCAAAGCCCTGTGCACGATGTCAACCGCTTCGGCATCTGAGACCCGTTGAATAG
>DNIT01000227.1:3880-9779 GCA_003489345.1 Pelotomaculum sp.
TAGGGATACCGCCAAACCCGATTGCTGATACCTGCAAACCTGTGCGACCCAATACCCTGTACCTCATAACGTCCTCCCGTCATCAGCAGTCCCCTGTTCCAGGCCTATCGAATAAAAACGCGTTTTAAAACCAGACACTTCATATATTCTGTTTGTTTCATACAATTTCCTCCAAAATACGCACCTTTTTTACCGTCACGGTGATATGAGGAGCTACCGGACCAAAGCCGGTTAAACGTCCATCGCCGCTGCAGTGCAGCAAGCCTCCGCTTGCACGGCAACACTCTCCAAGGTGGGCGCGAATTCATTTGCCCAACGCTTACATGTAAAGAAAAGCTATGATATATTTTTCTTATCATAGCCTTTCTCCATGAAAAAACCGGTATTTTTCCAGAGCGTCAAGCAGAGCATAGACGCGCCGGACCTAAAAATATAAGTCTCTCGTACCTTCTTCTATTTTCTTCAATTCACTGATTGTCATCTGTTTAATCCGGGGATCCGGGATCATTTCCAGATGCTCTTGTATGGTTCGTTCTCCAATTGCTCTGGTTTCCGGACCGGCGTAGTCTATCAGATATTCTTTAAACGTCAATATAGCGTTGGGCTGACAGACGTTTTGAATTTCCCCGCTTTTGGCCAGGGGCATAAACCGGTCTCCCGTTCTGCCTTTGCGATAACAGGCGGTGCAGTAACTTGGGATATAGCCGGATTCGCAAAGATGGCGGAGAATTTCATCGGGAGTCCGGGTGTCCTCCACCTCAAATTGAGGCGTGCTTTCTTCTTCCAGACTAATACCGTTTTTGATTTCCTCCAGCTTCTTCTTGTATCCGCCTATGCCGACGCAGGAAGCGGCGCTCATCTGGGATATGCCCAGGTCAATGACTTCGTCCCGGTAGCCGGGTTTTTCACGGGTAGAAATGATCAAGCCGGTATACGGCACCGCCAGGCGGAAAACCGCCACGATTTTTTTGAACTGGTCATCGTTAACCAGATAGGGAAAGGCGCTTAAATCCACATCCTCCGCCGCGCGCAGGCGCGGGAAGGAAATGGTGTGAGGACCCACGCCAAACCTTTCTTCCAGGTGTAAAGCATGGAATATCAGAGCCACCACTTCAAACCGGTAGTCGTAAAGGCCAAAAAGCGCTCCCATCCCCACATCGTCGATGCCGCCTTCCATAGCTCTGTCCAATGCGGTGGTATGCCAGTCATAATCCCGTTTGGGACCGTAGGGATGCATTTTGGCATAGGTTTCCCGGTGGTAGGTCTCCTGGAAAAGAATATACGTGCCAACACCGGCCGCTTTCAACTTTTGATAGTCTTCCACGGTAGTGGCGGCAATCTGGACGTTGATCCTCCGGATTGAACCGTTGTCCTTCATGGTATCATAAATTGTTTTCATCGCCTCTGTTACGTATTCGATAGGAGCATTTTGGGGATCTTCCCCCATATCCAGCATGACTCGCTTATGGCCCAGCTCTTCCATGGCCTCTATTTCTTCGCGGATTTCTTCCATGGACAATTTTTTGCGGACCGCGTCGCTGGTACTGTGAAAACCACAGTAAACGCAGCCGTTCACACAGTAACTGCTCAAATAGAGAGGCGCAAACATCACGATCCTTTTGCCATAAATCTTTTCTTTGATGGATAAAGCGGCGGCAAACATTTTTTGCAGCAACTCCGGATCTTCCAACTGGATTAAAGCCGCCACCTCACGGGGGGTTAGGCCTTTTGCCGCTTTTGCTTTTTCAATAATGGACTCCACTTCGCTAGCAGGGATGGAAGCCGTTTCCTCCAACAGTTGATTGATTAAAGATTCGTTGATAAAGTCCGCACAATAGGTTTTTTCCATTTCATGCTCCTTTCTTTATTGTCCCGGACTGCAAAAAGTAAAACCTCCCGTCTGGAAGGTTTTATTGACTAAAAAAATATATCCATCATACCCCCGGGATCAGAGCAATCTCTTCCCCCTCAGATAGTCAAACCTCCCTTCCAGCCAGGCGCGCCCTACCAGTCAGGACATTTTTTTATTTAATTTTGTATTCTTACCCATATCATAATCCCTATTCTTGCACGCGTCAAATACTGATGCAAATATTTTTTGGGACTGTTGAAAAACTTAATACCCTATTTCCAGCTCTTCAGAAGCTTGACCAGGGTTATGGCCGCTTCCTCCCTGGATACATGCTCCTGCGGCCGGAAATAACCCTCCCGCGGCTCAAGCAGCCCCATGGCAACGGAGATGGCTGCGTGCCCCCGCAGGTTTTCGGGAATTTCAGCCGCATCCTGGAAATCCAGGACGTAAATATCACTCAGCCGGGCTACCCGGTACAGGCCGATGGCGTGGATGGACAACCTGGCCATGAAGATGCGGGTAACCGGAGCGTCGGGGTCGGGCTGCTCGCCTTTTTGCAGGATACCCAGCTGCACGGCTTGCTCATAGTAGGGCTGGTACCAGGCCTCATCATTGCCCGTCGACAGCGGTCTTACTCCTCCTTCGGAATAGGTGCCGGCCTTAACCAGCATCGCAATCAGTTCAGCCTGGGTCACCGCATCGTTTGGCCTGAATAAGCCGCCGGCGGCGCTGATAATGCCCGCGTCGGCCAGCATTTCCACGGCCTCCCGGGCAGGACTGCCGGTCAGGTCGGTAAATCCGCTCCCTGCGGAGGGCGCTTCCACAGCTTCACCTTCAGAATTCAGGGTTTGGCCTGAAAAGGCGTCGAGCATGGTGAAATTTTGGTTGTTCAGGTGGTAGGTTAGGTAGATTGCAGCCCTAACCGTCCTTCCCTTCCACTGATCCTCCGGCCACAGGCTCAGGTAAGCCTCGGTCAGCGGCGCCTCCCGCAGAAAGACGTCGGCTGCGGCGTCAGCGTCCATAACGCCCTGCGGCTCCGGGAAGTCCACATCGTACCAGCTCATACGGAAACCGGTTATTTGCCCGGTCACTGCGTTCACATCCACGGTAAAGCCGTTGTCGGGAAACTGGATGCCGTCCCTGGCCACCCGGGACCAGACAAAGGTGTAAGCGCCGGGGAGCTGCTTTTCACTTAGATACGGTCCCATCACCGGCTGGGCGTCCTTGAAGACTACCTGTCCCCATTTCTCAGGTTGCGCTTCTTTAATAAAGCTTTCAGCAGCATTGCGGGCGTCCACCTCGCTGAATTTGGGTTCTGTTGTTCCAAGCCTGTCCCAGACATAGTATTCGTTCAAGTTGAAGGATACCAGTTCCCCGCTGGCAGCGTCCACGGAAATTTCCAGCCGCTTCCGGTCCGGCTCGGTACCGGCCTCCCAGCTAAAATGCCAGGTCTTTTGGTCCGTAAAAAGATAGTCCTGCTCAATCCTGCTGCTGCGCAAGGCGTATTCGCCCGGCACATTTACGGCCGCCTTGGCCTTGGCCAGCGCCGCATCCTGTGTCAGCAGGTTTTTGGCGCCTTCTACGGCGCTTACTTCCACCGGGTTCAGCTGATATTCTTCTTTCGCGGTACTGGGCATTTTCATCATCCCGGCGCCGCCGGCCCCGTCGTAAAGCCCGTAGTAATTCCCATTATCCAGGATTTTCCCGGTCAGGGCATCGATCAGAAGCTGTGCTCTTTGGTCGGGCAAGCAGTAGACGAGCTTTAGAGGAACCTCGCTGCCGCCTGGCTTACGCGGCCGGAAGTAGTAAAGCTGGGGACTTGCCTGGGTACGAAAGATCTGTTCGGCCTCCGGCTTGCTGATGCTCCCGCTCGGGTCGGGAAAGCGCGCGGCGTCGTCCCAGTTCAGATTGAATCCGGTTACTTCGCCGGTGTCGCCGTTAACCGTGACGTTTATACTGTTTTCCAGGTAGGGGAAACCGTTTACCACGCGGGCAAAACGATAGCTGTATTCCACCTGGCTCCGGGTCTGGGAAAGAAGCGGCGGGAGGTAATCCCGTCCGGGCTGCAGCAGGGTTTCTTTAAAACGCGACGGGTGTAATCTCTCCGCCAGGGCGGCCGCGATACCCTGGGCCTGCTCCTTGCTGTACGCAGGCAGTCCCTGGTAACCGCTTCCGTCAAGCGAAGGATTCCACTGTGACATGCTCCAGATTTCCCCGGTTTGGGCGTTGACTCTTACATCAAAGTACCCTCCGGTCTTGGCGCTGCGGCTCCAGTGCAGTTCCCAAAAGGACCCTTGCTCCGACTGTTCGAAACCGTTCGTGAACTTGTCAAAGTCCGCCGGGACCTGGAAAGCGTCCCGGGCAATCTTGATCGCTTGCTCCAGGCTTACGGCAGCCTGTCCTGCTTCCGGCGACTTGTTATTGTTGTCTAAAGCCTGGGCAGGAGCTGCAATTTTTTCCGGGGCATCCGCAGCCGCAGCTTGTGGCGGCCCAATGGCAACCTGCGTTACAAAGAAGCCAAGGGCCAGGACCAGCGCAAAAAACCTTGACGCAACCAATTTTCGATATTTCATTTTCTCCTCCTCCCTTATGTACGGGTTGGTCATGAAATGCCGTTAGTTAATTAGCTAAAGCCATTTCCTAAACACTACTATATTACTAGTTTGACGTCAATAAGCCCGCCCAGGTTTAACCAAACAGCCAAAAAATCAAAGAAAACTGCCGGCCGATTAAAACTTAAATATTTTACGCACGAACAGCAATGATGATTTCAGATAAAGATTTACTTTCTCAAAATATTAAAATAGAATAATATAGAATAAAATACTGTTATCAATTGAACATGGATTATTATCCGCAACGATAGCCGAAAATTTTACCTGCTTAAAGGTACCGCAGGATTAGTCTCTTGTCCCAATTGATTGGGATGGGAGGTTTTTATTTTATAGTAATAACCAGGGGGGTACGGAGCGTGTTCGAGAATAACCAAACAGGTTATACACCACTGCAAGAGCTGTTACAAAGGATAGAAAGACTCCAGGAGCATCTGCTTGCAGCCGGTATGCAAGCAGCCTTGATTGTACAAAATGCCGATTTGTTCTATTTCAGCGGGACCTGCCAGGATGCCCACCTTTTGATTCCCGCCCGGGGCGAACCGCTTTTGATGGTTAGAAAAAACTATGAAAGAGCGCTTGAAGAAAGCGCCCTGGAGAAAATTATCCCTGTACAAAGCTACAAGGACATCGGCAGAAGCATTGCCGGAAGTTTTAAAAACAAAGGCGGGATCGGGCTGGAGCTTGACGTTTTGCCGGCCAACCTGTTCTTAAAATACCAAAAGATGCTCGAACCGCTGGAAATCATTGATGTGTCGGGGGCAATCCGGGAAATCAGGATGATCAAGAGCCCCTATGAAATTGCATGTATGCAAGAATGTATCCGCGTGACTTCTGAAATGTACAATGAGATTCCAAACCTGATCAAAGAAGGCATGACCGAAATAGAACTGTCCAGCAGACTGGAATTGCTTATGCGGGTAAAAGGAAACCAGGGCAATCCTCGCTTGCGGGCGTTTAACCAGGAGGCGCCCCCCCATGTCCTGTCGGGACGAAACGCAGCCTACCCCAGTTTTTTCGACGGGCCCACCGGCGGCGCCGGCCTCAGCCCTGCTTTTCCCCAGGGACCGGGCTTTAAAACAATCGCCCGGAACGAACCCATCCTGGTTGATTTTAGCGCTGTTATCAACGGTTACGTGGTCGACCATACCAGAATTTTTTCCATCGGACCACTTTCTGACAAACTGGTGGAGGCGCACAACACCGCCCTGGAGATCAAGCGCAGGTTTATACAGGAAATGGAGCCCGGCGCCAACGGCAAGGATTTCTATGATATGGCGGTCAACATGGCTGAAAAGGCGGGGTTCTCCGGGCATTTCATGGGATCCGGCGTTCATTTCGTCGGTCACGGCCTGGGGTTGGAACTTGACGAACTGCCGGTCATAGCCAAAAATCATCATGTCACCTTACAGGCGGGCATGGGTTTGGCGCTGGG
>DNIT01000227.1:9863-15837 GCA_003489345.1 Pelotomaculum sp.
GGGCATGGTTTTGGCGCTGGAGCCGAAGTTCGTCTTTCCAGGGGAGGGGACGGTCGGTGTTGAAGACACGTTTGTTTTGACCGAAAGCGGCCTGGAGCAATTAAATACGCTTGACGACTCAATCAAGATCCTTTGAGTCACCCCAGGATAACAGACAGCCTTTCACCCGGACTAAAAGCATTATGGTGAAAGGCTTTTTTTTGCATAAATTTTTTACATTTGCCAATTTTTACATAAAAATTAAAGGATTTTTCTCTAATTTCATGAATTAAACACATTAAAAGAGGAGTTCTATCCATAATGAAACACTTATGTGAGCTGATTAAAAACCACGAATCCTGGTTAACTTCCAGAGCGCTTTTCTATGCCAAAGAACAAAACTATGTAAAATACACGTCAACTTTAATTGAAGCCACGCGAAAAGCCGTTGAGGGCTTGTCGTATACGATTTATAGAGCTGTAAGTATTAGTGAACAGGTTCACGAATTGGGACCTGACGATGATTATACCGTCGACCCGACTGCTTCTTTCGGCATCTCGGAGGCCAAAAAACATCGGGAGCGGGGTGTCACTCTTGATATGTTTTTAGGCCGGTTGAAATACTACCGCCAAAGTTTCATCGACCTGATCCATCAGGCAGGTTTCACAAGAGACTATGACGACCACTGCCAGCTTTTTGTCAACCGGGTGTTTGACCGTATTGAGATAGGCTTCTGTCTGGAATGGACGGGAAATGTCAGCAGTCAGCTCATAAAAGATTTGCAGGATTGCAACCGGAATATAACCAATGAAAAGAATAAGTACCTAACCGTTTTCGAAAGCTTGCCCAATCCGGTCATACTATTAAACACCGATAACCAAATTGTAGTTATGAACCGTGCCGCATCGGGACTACTTCTGGGTTCCTGCGTTCCAGGGGCGTATTACTACAGTGAAAAACAAAAAAAAGAGCAACTGCCGTGGCTGCATGAGGAATTGGTATCTTTTACAGCCTGCGATGATTCCACATTATCCTATGAATTTGAAAGAGAACTAAAAAACAAAAATGGAACCGGTTACTTTGAGATTAAATTCACAAAAATGCTTGATGTAAGCGGTAAATTCAGCGGTACCATTGTAATTCTCAATGACATTTCCAATCGCAAGAAGATGGAGGATAAGCTTCGCAAAGCTGAAGCTAAATTTCGTACGCTGGTTGAACAAATGCCTGCAGTCACCTATATTGAAGCACTCGATAACACCAGAACCAAAAAATACGTCAGCCCTCAAATAGAGCAGCTGCTGGGCTTTTCTCCCGCTGAAATCATAGCCGATCCCCAGCTTTGGTTTAGACAAATGCATGCTGAGGATCACCAACGCTTATTAGAAACGTATCAAGGCAAAACAAGCGATATTCCAATAAGATCCGAATATTGCATGCTGAGCCGCAATGGCCGTAAGGTATGGGTCAGGGATGAGGCTACGATCCTATCGGACGAAACAGGGCAGCCTTATATGATACAAGGCGTGCTCCTGGACATCACCGAGCACAAACAGTTTGAAAATAAGATTGCCCGTCTGGACCGTCTAAACCTGATCGGAGAAATGGCTGCCGGAATCGGTCATGAAATCAGGAACCCGATGACCACCGTGCACGGTTTCCTACAATGGCTCTCGAACAAAAAAGAATGCGCTAAATATCAGGAATACTACGACCTGATGATAGATGAATTAAACAGGGCAAATTCAATCATTTCAGAATATCTGTCCCTGGCCAAAAATAGAACAATAAATCTTAAGAAACAGAACCTCAATGCCATATTGGAGACTATGTTCCCGCTAATCCAGGCGGACGCCATGGTTTTCGATAAATATGTCCTTCTGGATTTGGCCGGTATTCCGGACCTGCTTTTGGATGAGAAGGAAATCCGCCAGCTTATCCTTAACCTCATTCGTAACGGATTGGAAGCAATGCCGGCCGGCGGCACCCTAACAATTAGAACCTATCAAGAAGGAAATAAGGCAATTCTGTCTATACAAGATGAAGGTCCCGGAATTAATCCCGATGTGATTGAAAAGCTCGGCACTCCCTTCTTTTCAACTAAAGAACAAGGAGCCGGTCTGGGACTGGCTGTCTGTTACAGCATCGCCACCCGGCATGAGGCTGCCATTGATATGAAGACAAGCCCAAACGGAACGACCTTTTTTGTTCGGTTTAAGACATAACGCAGCTTCTCAAAAATAAAATCCATGGCTTCGGCTGACACCGTGTTAGCCTTAAACCTCTCCTTAAAGCTTCTTCAGTATACTGCGAAAGGGATCATATTCAACGCACTTGACCGGCTGCCTGGCAATATGATGCAGGCAAAGGTTGCACGAAGTGCATTTAGACGGCCTCTTGTCGGGGCTGCATAACAGCCTCTCCGGCAGGTCCGGTTCACATAGTAACGGGCGGCAGATTCCTATTAAATCCACCCCTTTTTCCAGGATTTCCTCCATTACCGGCAGGGAACGGATACCGCCGGTTAACGACAGGGCCGTCCTGGTACCTGCCACAGCCTCCCGCATGGATTCGACCGCCTGGAGAAAATAGGCTTCCTTTGCCCCCGCCTCCGCCTTGAGCCTTGCCCGCAGCTTTGACTGCTCTTTGATCCCGCCGCTCAGTTCGATCAAGTCCACACCCGCATCTGCCAGCCGTTTGGCCACCTGTGCATATTCTTTGATGGTGTTGCCGCCTGCAAGATAGTCATTTGTGTTTAGTTTCCATAAGACAGGGAAGTCCGTACCTACCTGCCCGCGGACGGCGGAATAGACTTCCAGCGAAAACCGCATCCTGTTTTCCAGGCTGCCCCCCCATTGGTCATTACGGTTATTGGTGACGGGACTAAGAAACTCACTCAGCAGGTAACCGTGCGCCCCGTGCACCGCTACAGCGTCAAAGCCGGCTTCTTTGACTCTGCGCGCCGCCCGGCCGAAGGCAGCTATCGTTTTTTGAATCTCATCTTCCTTTAAATCATTGAGCCTGTAGCCGCCGTCCAGCGCCCCATAAGAATACCCGTAGCCTGCCGTGCCCTGGTGGAAAATCTGGACGGCACACTTGCAGCCGTCTCCGTATGTGTGCATAACCTTAGCCAATTTCTTCAGGCCGGGGATAAATTTATCGTCATAGACAGACATTTGATTTACGAAAGCCCTGCCCGAGGCTTCCACCGAAGCGGCGCCGGTCACTATGAGGCCCGTTCCTCCCCTGGCCAAATCATAATACAGTTTTAACAGCGCCTCAGCGACGTACCCGTCAATATCCGCCATGTTTTCCACAGTAGCCGAGCGCAAAAATCTGTTCTTGATTTCCATCCTGTTAATCGTTAACGGTTTGCCGAGTAAACCCACTTTTTTGTCCCCCTCAACAAGCTGTTTGTGCAAGTTGCCCGCGATTTTTAATTACATTTTATCCGAACAGCTATTTAAGGTCTATCAAATTATTTAAGCTTCCATGGACTAAAAAAAACCTTATATAGCCGTTGACATTAAACAGGCGGTAGTATAAATTAACTCTGAAACCAATCAGTCGGTTTTAAAACTATCCAGTCAATGGGGTGGCGCACTTGATATCCCGGCGGGAACGTGAAAAGGACTTCAAGAAGCAGCTTATTGTTGAGGCCGCCAACCGGCTTTTCTCAAAGCGCTCTTTTGAAGCGGTAACGGTTGAAGATATCGCCAGGGCAGCTGAATTCGGCAAGGGTACTTTGTATCAGTATTTTGGCAGCAAGGAAGAGATTTTTTCTTATGCTTTGGAGACAGTTCTCAATAGGCTTTGTGCATCCATAGAAAAGGAATGCCCGGCCGACCTCACTCCCCGGGCGGCATTGAATAATCTGATCACCCTGAATTACCGCTTTTATAAAAAATATGGCCACCTTTTCCCTTCTCTGCTTCGCATGAAGCTTGACGGCAGCTTGAATATCGGGTTGTATACTGAGATTGAAACACTCATAAAAAGAAGAACAAGCCTCACGGCTCAAGTTTTCGAAAGAGGCATAAGAGATAAAGTTTTTATTGCAGCCGACAGTTACAAACTTGCCAGATTGTTAAATAAGCTTGTAATCGGCTTAATCTTCGAAGGTTTTGAGATGAAAGCCACAGACGGCAATGTCGAAAAGGACCTGGAGTTAATCAAGCTGATTGTATCAAATGGAATAATCTTGAAAGGTGAGACAAATGGCAGAAACGCAAACAGTTAGTACCGGTTCGAATATAAACAAAAAAGGATTTAAAAAAATAATTAGTCTCATCGTCCTGTCAATTGTAGTACTGGGGGCAGCCGCAACAGGGCTGTGGTGGTGGCGTGATCTGCAAACTTCAATCAGCACTGATGACGCCGCGGTAACCGGCGACATTATTGATGTCAGCCCTAAAATAACCGGCCGTTTGGAAAAATTATATGTCTCAGAGGGAGAATATGTCCAGGCCGGCCAGAAAATAGCCACGCTGGATAACGCCCAGTACAGCATCGCCCTGGCTCAGGCAGAAGCGGGATTGAACCTGGCCAGGGCCAATCATGCCAAACTGCCTGACGACATAACGTCGGCCCAGGCTAACGTAGACAAAACCAAGGGGAGTTTAAACGCTGCCCAGGCCCAGGTTAAAGCGGCAGAAATTGCTCTGGACGATGCCAAGCGCATACTTGGCATAAATGAAGCCCTGTATGCCGGCGGCGCCATTTCCAAAGAAACCATTAACGCAAGCCGCAACAGCTGGGAAAAAGCACAGGCCAACCTGGAAAACGCTAGGGCCAACGTGCAAGCTGCCGAGGCGTCCTTACAGGAGAACCTGGCTAAATTAAATTCCATCAACAAAACCGGCGCAGACAGCTATAGCGCACAGCTACAGCAAGCCCAGGCGCTTTATGACAATGCCAAACTTACCTATGACAACTCCTTCATTTACGCCCCCAAAAGCGGAACGGTCGTACGCATTCCTGTTCACGAGGGGGAGAACCTGACTTCGGGTCAAACCATCCTTTCCATAGTCGATTTTGATAAAACCCTGGTAACAGCCAATGTTGAAGAGAACAAATTCAGCCGGATTAACGTGGGCCAAAAAGTAGATATTAAAATTGACGCCTATCCGGGTAAATTTTTTAACGGTGAAGTGATCGAGGTGGGAGGAGCCACCCAGTCAACCTTTTCTTTGCTGCCCACCCAGAATAGCTCCGGCAACTTCACCAAAGTAACCCAACGGCTGCCTTTAAAAATTAACGTGGATAAAAAAGACCTGCTCTTTAAACCAGGTATGTCGGCAGCTGTTAAAATTCATACTGCGACCTAGCGGTATGGCCGTTGACGCGGCGCCGGCGGCTGCAAACACTTATCGCTGCAGGCGCGATTTCAATCGCCCAACGGTACGTCGGCGCCGCACTTGTAGCAGGATCGAGGAGCACAGATGACGTCTTCCACAAGCGTAAATTCAGCTGATGCCGAGAGAGTGAATTGGTCGGTTATTATAGTGCTCATTATCGCCGCGTTCATGGCTATTCTGGACAGCAGCATAGTGAATGTGGCCCTGCCAAAAATGATGGCCGTCTTCGGCGTATCTACAAAAAAAGCCGAATGGATTTTAACAGGCTACATGCTGACCCTGGGCGTGGTCATGCCCTTGTCCGGTTACCTGGGGGACGCCTTCGGTTATAAACGCATCTTTATGATGGCCCTGTCCCTATTTATATTGGGTTCCGTTTTGTGCGGCATGGCCTGGAGTATTAACAGCATGGTCGCTGCCCGCGTTATCCAGGCGCTCGGCGGCGGTCTCCTGCAGCCTATTTCCATGGCTATGATCTTCAAAGATTGCCCCCGCTCCAAAATCGGCATGGTGCTCGGGGTCTGGGGCATTTCAGCGATGGCGGCGCCCGCCATAGGACCCACCCTGGGCGGCTACCTGGTAGAATACGCCAACTGGCGGTTGATTTTTTATATCAATCTGCCCATCGGCATCATTG
>DNIT01000227.1:15927-19890 GCA_003489345.1 Pelotomaculum sp.
CAATCTGCCCATCGGCATCATTAATCTTTTCCTGGCGGCAACAAACCTTAAAGAAACAGCATTGGTCAGAGGCAAACATTTTGACCTCCTGGGAGTGATTTTCTCAACGGTTGGTTTTCTGTGCCTGTTGATGGCTTTAAGCGAAGGCGCTGGTGAAGGTTGGACATCCCCCTATATTGTAACGCTTTTGAGCATCGCTATAACCAGTCTGGCGGCTCTGGCCGTCAACGAACTGCGCCATCCTGAGCCCATTCTCGATTTGCGGCTGTTTAAGAATTTTCTCTTTGCGCTCTCGAACATAATCGGAGCAATGCTTGCCATCGGATTGTTCGGGGCAATCTTCCTGATGCCAATTCTGATCCAGAACGTACTCGGACAAACAGCCATGAAATCCGGGCTGATCACTTTTCCGGCTGCCATCGCTTCAGGCCTGATGATGCCGATCAGCGGCAAAATTTTTGACAAGTATGGAGCCAGGGGCATCGTGATCATAGGGCTGGTCATTACCACCTGGACTACCTACATCATGAGCGGGTTCAACCTGATTACCCCATTTGCCGCCATCACTTTTTGGATGGCCATCCGCGGCGCGGGAATGGGTCTGTGCATGATGCCTGTAACTACCGCCGGCATGAATACGGTACCGCCTCACCTGGTGGGTAAAGCATCAGCGTTGAGCAATGTAGTCCGGCAGGTCTCCGCGTCCTTCGGCATCGCCATCATTACCACCATATTGCAGAAACGGGAAGTATTCCACTTTGCCAATCTGGCGCAATCAGTAAATATGAACGGAAACGAGGCTTATGCTTTGCAAACCGCTTTGCAGAACATGGCCATCCACCAGGGACTTAGCTATGATACCGCGCAAGGTGTGGGCCTGGGTTTAATAGCACAAAGAGTCACCCTGCTTTCCATGGTTAACGCCATAGGCGACTGCTTTATGGTAGCGGCAGGGATGTGTCTGCTCGCACTTATACTCTGTTTTTGGCTAAAGGATAAGAAAAAACCGGTGGGACCTGCTGCAAGTTCCCCGGTTATAAAGGCGCCGGATGCCAAACTGGCTTAAAAAACACAACAGCCCAAACCCTAATATCTTTTTTTCGCGGCACCCTGTGCTTTCAATGTTCTTATGGTCAGGATAATCCCGGTTGTGGTCAAAATAATCAATGCGATTGCCGCTATATCCAGAAGGACAGAAAGGTTTGCATTGCTTACTTTTCCGGCATGCAGCGCTTTAATAAAACCCATCATATTATTTTGCCCGCCGTAATTTTTCGCGCCGCCACCCTGAACCGCCTCTCCTTGTGCAGTTCCTGTGAATTCCGGCGCCTCTCTTCCAGAGACCGCACCACCCGCTTCTGTTCTGTCCAGCTGCACCCGTTGTTCCATGGACGGCATATTGGCGCCGATAAGCCACGGTTCAACCATGATGAGTCCTGTGACAGCCTCAATCAGGATCAATAAAGAAGTCAACAAACCAATCCATAAATGCAGCTGACGACATTTTTTCATTACGAATCTCCCTGTGTATTTTTTGAAACACCTTTCAAGCACACCTCTTGTACTATCTAATATCTATTACCATTCAGGGATTCGAGCAAACCTTATAGCCTCCGTAAACAGTTTAAAACCTTCTTAAAAAAACCTCCTTACCGGCAATCCGCGCGACTTGTTTTTTCGCCGGGCAAGACTGCCGTGGCCTAAATCTTCTAAGAGGTTTATTATCGCTTTCCCCCAAATCAAAAAAATCGATAAAACACCTGTCCAACATTAAAGCCAGGGCCAGGCCTGAGATTTCTTCTGTTTTCACACCCTTTTTCTGCACATCAAACAACTGCAGTTCCCCCTTGCCCCATAACATTATTAGGCTTCATTGTAGCTTCCCTTTCTTAATAATTCGTGAAGATTTGATGAAAGTTAGCTGAATTTTTTTGTATCAATAAAAATGCATAAAAAAGAAGCCACCTGCATTTGCTATCAAGTGACTTCCGGGCGAGCCTGCTTTGCTTGTGGATAAAGCGACTACAGCCTTGTTTTCATGGAAAGAGCGACCCTGACTCTTTCCATATCTACCGCCAGTACGTATACCTTGACCACGTCCCCCACTGAGACCAGGTCCATCGGGTGTCGTACACGGGTGTCCGACATTTCCGAAACGTGGACCAAACCGTCGTTTTTGATCCCGATATCCACAAAGGCGCCAAAATCAACAACATTACGGACAGTGCCGGTGAGTTCCATGCCCGGCTTTAAATCTTCAATACCAAGTACGTCCGTGCGGAACACCGGTACCGGCAGATCCTCCCTGGGATCCCGGCCCGGCCGGGCCAAACAGTCTATAATATCCTTCAGGGTCGGGACGCCGGCGTCAAGCTGTGCCGCGATTTCCTCAACATCCACCCCGGCAATTTTCGACCTGACGCCGGAGCGACCTATTTCATCCACCCCGGAACCGATCAGGACAAGGAAGCGGTGGGTCAAGTCGTACGACTCCGGGTGTATCGCGGTAGCGTCCAGCGGGTCGTCTCCGTTGTGAATACGCAAAAACCCCACGCACTGCTCAAGTGTCTTGGGACCTAGCCTGGGTACTTTGGACAACTCCCTGCGGCGCTTAAAACCACCAATCTCATCACGGTAATGCACGATATTCTCGGCAATGGTCGCTTTGATTCCGGCAACATAGCCCAAAAGCTGTGCAGAGGCAGTGTTAAGGTCAACACCCACATAGTTCACGGCTGATTCAACCACCTCTGCAAGCTTTTCATCAAGGTGTTTGGGCGGCAGATCATGCTGGTACTGCCCGACACCTACTGCCCGGGGCTCAATTTTTACCAGTTCGGCCAAAGGATCCTGAATGCGGCGGGCAATGGATACCGCGCCGCGTTCTGAAACGTCAAGGCCGGGAAATTCTTTTTTGGCCTGTTTGGAGGCTGAATACACGCTGGCGCCGGCCTCGCTGACAATCGTATACGAGAGGCCCGGCTTGCTGCAAGACTTGATAAAATCTGCAACAAACACCTCCGTTTCCCTGGAAGCGGTGCCATTGCCGATGACAATTGCATGAATTCCATACTTTTCTACCAGGCCGGCTAAGACTTCTTCGGACTCCTTTATTTTTTTCAAAGGAGCAGTGGGGTAAATGACACCGGCCTCCAGGAATTTCCCGGTTTGGTCCACTACCGACCATTTGCAGCCGGTACGGTAGCCTGGATCCAATCCCAGGACCACCTTACCGCGTACAGGCGGCTGGAGCAGCAAGCTGCGCAGGTTCTTTGAGAAGACCTTGACAGCCTGTGCCTGTGCTTTATCAGTTAATTCATTCCGGATATCCCGCTCAACGGCAGGGGCAATGAGCCTTTTATACCCGTCCTGAATAGCTTTTGACACGTACGCAGAGGTTGTTGAACCCTCTTTTAAAAATTTATGCTTAAGCCACTGGAGTACAGGACTTTCATCCACCTCAATGGAGACACTCAGTACTTCTTCTTTCTCACCCCTGTTAATAGCCAGCACCCGGTGGGGAGGTATCCTGTGCACAGGCTCTTTGTAATCGTAATAATCCCGGTAAGTTTTGTCTTCTTCCGTCTTGCGCCCACTGGTGACAAGGAGCCCTCTCCGCCTGGTATGTTCACGCACCCAGCTGCGCACATCGGCGTCCTCGGCCACACGCTCGGCAACGATGTCCATAGCTCCCTGCAGGGCTTCTTCAACTGCCGGAACTGATTCAGATAGATAGGCATAAGCCTCTTCCTCCGGGCTGCCCAACCTGGGGAAGGACAAAAGAAAATTAGCTAAAGGTTCGAGCCCGTGCTCTCTGGCAACGCCGGCCCTGGTTTTGCGCTTGGGCTTGTAGGGCAGGTACAGGTCCTCCAATTTTGAGAGTTTGGTGCAGTTAATGATTTTGGCCTGCAGCTCTTCAGTAAGTTTCCCCTGTTCGTCAATCAGGCGGATTATCTCTGCCTT
>DNIT01000227.1:20057-20561 GCA_003489345.1 Pelotomaculum sp.
CTCTTTGCGGTAACGGGCAATGAAAGGGATTGTGTTATCGGCCAAAAGCTTGACCGTTTGCTCGACCTTATGCCGAGGAATACCTGTTTCTTTTGCTACGATAGCAATAATATCCACCTGTTTTATCAAAACGCATCCCCTTTTTCTATCATTTCTCAAGTCGTACATTGAACCGGTTCCTTATTAGTATGAATGATTTAACGGAAAGAAAAAAGGCTCTTGCCGATTTTTATCATAACTTATGGGGGACCATTTTCCTTGCGCCATCCAGGCGGCCAGCCAGTGGGACCGATGGTCGGCCCAATACCCAAGCGCAGTTGGAAGCTACAACCTGGAGCATCGCTTTTTGCTGGCCCGATTATATCTTGCCAACGACCAGTTGGAAGAAACCCTGTCAGAGGCCGCTCAAGCCAAGACGCTGCAGCTGTGGTTAATAAATACCTACGAAGACATTGCCAGTATCTATGTAAACGTAGCCGTGCAGCAACTCCTGCGTGGTCAAAA
>DNIT01000227.1:20657-21356 GCA_003489345.1 Pelotomaculum sp.
ACTCCTGCGTGGTCAAAAGGAAACTGCCGGCATTACTCTCCGCCAGGCGCTGGCAGTTACCTATGAAGCCGTTACCAAACAAGACACTTTACCACCACGGCTGATTAGCTTGTGGAAAAGCAAATCAGAGCTCAGCCTTACCCCGGCCTTAGCCCTGCCCGCTGGTCATTCGGCATTACTCCTTGGAGATTATAACCAGGCCAGGTTTTTTTTTACCCTCGCCTGCCAGGCGAAAGATCAAAAAGCACAAGCTCCTTCATATTGGCAAACCGATACGGAAAATATTGGGAATGCGGATTTGCGAGGCAAGCAGATGACTGAGAATCGAGAGTTCCAAGGCGATTTTATACTGTTATAATTGTCCATAGCCGCTGTAACCACCGGCAGGTCTTTAAGCAGTTCAGCTCTCTGTCCGGTTTGCTTTTTTCGCAGCTGATAGGTGATAGTTTCCAGTGCCGGTTCTTCTACTTGGGGGTTGGCAGTATCTTCGGCTTCGTTAAACAAGTTAAGCTACTCTGCTTCAGTCTTTTCGTTGGAGGCACCAAACCGTCTGTGGCGGCTCAGGCGGAGTTGCTCTTCATACCACCTCAGCCTGGCATTAAGTTCAGCATTCTACTGTTCCAACTACATAACTTTGTCGCTTAGTTGTCAATGATCCGGGCCGTATGATCTTGCGTGTTCATAGCATAATTATACTGG
>DNIT01000227.1:21498-21933 GCA_003489345.1 Pelotomaculum sp.
GGGGCTTAACAATGCCGAAAAGCCTTGAAAACAGAGACTTTTTTATTGGTCCGTCTTAGACGATTCTAAGGATAACCATTGCGCTGATTGTGTTTTATCAGGCTGGCCGATACGCAGTTTCTTGCGCCAGTAAGGGTTAGTATTGGCCGGCAGTGCATCACCAGAGCCCATGATGCCGCCATGTTTATTGACCTCGGCGCTCCGATGCCACACAACGGTACACAACGCGACAAGGCGATAACGAATATTCCAGTGATAATTTGCTTAAACTACCTCCCTTCAGCAACAGACACTACCACAGCTTTGAGGAGATAACTACATAAATTTCTCTAAATCTACTCATTTGGCGAATAAATACAAACCGAATCTTTACAATGTGTAAAATATCTTGTAAAACGCATGCAGATTTTGGTATAATAAGTTGAAACTTATGAA
>DNIT01000227.1:22105-22438 GCA_003489345.1 Pelotomaculum sp.
AAACTCCTTATTGACAGAGATATAAAAAAGAAGGATTTGCAAGTTGACAGCCGGGCTAAGCTCTACCACCATTGCAAAGCTTTTAAATCATGAGAATGTCAGCATGGATGTCTTAATTAAGGTATGTTCTACTCTCGGCGTTGATTTTGGTGACATTATGGAGTTGGTCCCGGATATGCAAGACAACACGGAACATGATAACCTATAACCGCTAGAGGAGCGTAGTATGGAGATATTTGATAATATAACAAAAACTATGAAGGATGACTTAGCAGTCACAATCGAAAAGGGCAGCCACCTTTCAATTGCTGCTGCTTGTTTTTCCATATACGC
>DNIT01000227.1:22506-28508 GCA_003489345.1 Pelotomaculum sp.
GCTGCTTGTTTTTCCATATACGCATACCAAGTCTTAAAGAAACAATTTGACCATATTGATGAGCTTCGTTTCATTTTCACATCGCCTGCTTTTGTCACCGAAAAAGCACCTAAAGCAAAACGCGAATTTTATATCCCCCGCCTTAATCGCGAGCGAAGCCTTTACGGAACAGAATTTGAAGTGAAGCTGCGTAACGAATTAACGCAGAAGGCAATCGCCCGTGAATGCGCTGATTGGATCAGAAAAAAGGTTAAGTTTAAGTCAAATACCACGTCGGAGAACATGAGTGGTTTTCTCAACATAGATTCCGGCAATGAACAGATTACATATATGCCGCTTGGTGGTTTCACTACAGTGGACATTGGATGTGAACGGGGAAATAACAGCTACAACATGGTTACCAAGTTCTCTGTTCCACACAGTCAGGAATTCGTTCGGCTGTTTGAAAGCGTCTGGAATGACAGAACGAAATTGCAGGATGTAACTGAAGAGGTCATCGAAAACATCACCGCCGCATATAACGAAAACTCGGCGGAGTTTCTTTATTTAGTGGCTCTTTACAATATTTTCAGTGAATTTCTCGATGACATATCCGAAGACGTGCTTCCCAATGAAGCAACCGGATTTAAAGAGAGTAAAATTTGGAAACTGTTATATGATTTTCAGAAGGATGCCGCTCTTGCTATTATAAACAAGCTGGAAAAGTATAATGGCTGTATCCTTGCCGATAGCGTAGGCCTTGGGAAAACCTTTACCGCTCTTTCGGTTATTAAGTACTATGAAAACAGGAATAAGTCCGTCCTTGTGCTATGCCCAAAGAAGCTCACTGACAACTGGAACACATACAAAGATAACTATATAAACAACCCCATTGCCGCTGACCGGCTGCGTTATGATCTGCTCTATCATACTGATCTATCCAGAAACAGTGGAAGATCAAATGGATTGGACTTAGATCGCCTGAACTGGGGGAACTATGACCTTATCGTCATTGATGAGTCGCATAATTTCCGCAATGGCGGAGAAGTTTATGGCGATGATGCGCGGGAAAACCGTTATCTGCGGCTTTTAAATAAGGTTATTCGTCCGGGTGTGAAGACAAAAGTTCTCATGCTGTCAGCAACGCCGGTAAATAATCGCTTTGTAGACCTTCGCAATCAGCTCGCACTTGCTTACGAAGGAAATTCCCGCCTAATAAATGAAAAGCTGAATACAGCGAAACCGATTGATGAGATTTTCCGTAATGCGCAGAGAGCATTTAATATTTGGAGCGATTTAGAGCCGGAAAAAAGAACGACAGCTACGCTGTTAAAGATGCTGGACTTCGACTTTTTTGAAGTATTGGACAGCGTCACAATTGCACGCTCCAGGAAGCACATCGAAAAGTATTACAATATGGATGATGTCGGTAAATTCCCTGAAAGGCTCAAACCTATATCTCTGCGACTCAGCCTGACGGATTTGAGTCACGCCATCAATTATAACCAGATATATGACGAACTTATGAAACTGAACCTCGCAGTTTACATCCCAACAGATTTCGTATTTGACAGCAGACGGGACAAATATGTCGATCCTGACGTCAATATCAACCGTGCGGGACGTGAACAGGGCATCCGCCGTCTGATGAGTATCAACCTTCTCAAACGCTTGGAAAGCTCCGTCTATTCCTTTCGGCTGACACTTCAGCGTATTAAGAAGCTGATTGATGATACAATTGAGGAAATCGACATATTTGAGGCCGGTGGAGATGCAGACGTTGAGATAACTGAGCTCAGTGAGGATACGGAATTTGATTACGATGATCAGAATACCGACTTCTTCACCACCGGTAGAAAGGTGAAAATTGACCTTAACGACATGGACTATGTTACATGGCGTGTTGCACTCCAACAAGACTCAGAGGTATTGGAACTATTGACATTAATGATCTCAGATATCACGCCTGAGCATGATATCAAGCTTCAGACCCTGCTTGCGCTCATTTTGGAAAAAATCAAAAAGCCCATCAATGCAGACAACAAAAAGGTGCTTGTGTTTTCTGCCTTTTCTGATACCGCCGAATATCTGTATCAGAATGTGAGCGGCTTTATATATGGGATTGAAACCGCCATGATAACCGGTACGGTTGACGGGAAAACAACCATTCCGAAATTCAGGGCGACTTTCAATAATGTTCTGACTTGCTTTTCGCCTGTATCAAAAGATAAAAGGTTACTTATGCCAGGCTCAACTGACCGTATCGACATCCTTATCGCCACTGATTGTATCTCCGAGGGACAAAACCTTCAGGACTGTGATTATCTGGTGAATTACGATATTCACTGGAACCCTGTGCGCATCATTCAGCGATTTGGGCGTATTGACCGTATCGGCAGCCGGAATGCACGGATACAGCTTGTGAACTTTTGGCCAGATTTGACGTTGGACGATTACATAAACCTGAAAAGTCGTGTGGAAACCCGCATGAAGATATCCGTCATGACCTCCACCGGAGACGATGACCTTATCAATACAGAGGAAAAAGGCGACCTCGAATACCGCAAAGCACAGCTTAAGCGACTGCAGGAGGAAGTTGTCGACATTGAGGATATGTCCAGCGGCATTTCCATTATGGACTTAGGCTTGAATCAATTCCGCCTTGACCTGCTCGATTACATCAAAAATAATGGTGATTTGGACAAGAATCCTTTCGGCCTCCATGCGGTAGTCCCTGCAAAGGACGATGCGCCTTCCGGCGTGATCTTTGTGTTGAAAAATATCAACGGCGGTGTGAACATCGACAACCAGAACCGGCTCCACCCGTTCTATATGGTATACATAGCAGATGACGGCGAGGTCGTCTGTGACCATCTTTCTCCAAAAGAAATGCTGGATAAGATGCGGTATCTCTGCAAAGGAAAGACAACACCATTGGCAGATTTGTGCCGTGCCTTTAACCAGGACACCAAGGACGGCAGAGATATGCGCCGACTTTCCGAACTATTGAGTGACGCCATCAACTCCATCATTGACGTGAAGGAAGAAAGTGATATCGACAGCCTATTTAAGAGTGGGGGTACCTCTGCTCTGAACACGAACATATCAGGATTGGATGACTTCGAGCTGATATGCTTTTTGGTGGTAAGAGGTGCTTCGTATGATTGAATTGCCGCGAGGAACAGTATTTAACCGGCGTATACCGAAACAAAAATTCTATGAAAACCTGTCCGTTACTGCGGAGCTCAAACGGATATTTATAGAGCAGATTAATGTAATTTACTGGCGGAATAAAATCTCCCCCACCACTGTAAACATTGCCGCTGGGGAAATTGTTTCGGAGATTGAGGTCATAGAGATACGCCTGAATCAGCCTAATCTTGACAGACGTGTACTACAGCTAATCGATAGGGAGATTCCCTACCATATTCTCTTTCTGCTTCTGTATGAGGAGCAAATGCAGGCGTGGATTGGCTACAAGGAACAAAGCCAGGGTGGTACGGCGGCTTTCAAGCCTGGTACCTATTACCATACGGAATGGCAGACTGTAGCCGAGTTATCACTTCGGCTGGACGGACTCAACATGGATTCGGTGTATGAAGGCTTTATCCGGCAGATTGCCGGTGAGAGACTGGAGAACAAGCCCGGAGGCGATTTGAAAGACGCGGTCGCCCGTGATGAGAGACGGCAAAAGTTGCAAAAAGAGATTGCTGCATTAGAGAATAAGATGCGCCGCGAAAAGCAGTTCAATAAGCAAGTCGAACTCAACGGCGAGTTGAAACGGCTGAGGAAAGAATTGGAGGGGTTATTGTGAGTGCCGAACAGACAAGAAGGTCATTAAATCAGATAGACAAAGAACTGGCAGACTCGGAGAAAAAGCTCGCGCACCTTGCTAAAAAAGAAGCAGAAAAGACAAAGCGGATAAACGATGTCCAAAAGAGTATCACAAAGAACACCTCCGCTTCAATGGTGTCATCAAAGCTTCGCCAAATACAAGGATATCAAAATGAACTTGCACGAGCCGTAGATGACAAGGCCGGTATAAATAAAAAGATTGCAGAAAAAAGAAAGAAGCGTGCCGATACGGCCGTTAAGCTCCAACGGGAAGAGGCTGCTGAAACTCAAAAGTCAAATAAGGTACAGCAAGCCGTACAAAGAGGTTATGAACGGCAGATTGCCGATTTGTCATCCCAAATAACGAAGCAATTAGCCAACGCCAAACCGCCGCATCACCTGTATGAAGAAAGCGGAATGAAGAGTATGACGTCTTTATCTCCCATGCTTCTGAAGATAAGGCGGAATTTGTAGACGCATTATGCAAGGAGCTTGAGAACAGCGGAGTAAGGGTATGGTATGATGTACTGAGTATTGGGTGGGGCGACAGCCTACGAGCCAAAATAGATGATGGTTTGAAAAAATCCAAGTTCGGCATAGTTGTTCTTTCCAAAGACTATATTCGCAAAGGCTGAACGCAATATGAGCTGGATGGGCTATTTCAGATTGAAATGACTAACGGCAAGACGATACTTCCGATATGGCATCACATTACAAAAGATGAGGTTCAAGCATTTAGCCCCACATTGGCAGGACGTAAAGCTTTAAACACTTCAATGTTCTCTGTACGAGAAATCGTGGATGAGCTTATAAAGATATTACCCGATACCGATAGTACAGGGGAAACAGAAGAAACGGAGGATATATCAAATGGATAAATTACGTTTTGAATCGGCGAACCTGACCGCCACGAATGTTGATAAGATAGTGGAGCTTTTTCCCGGTGTTGTAACTGAAGGAAAAGTTAATTTCGACTTGCTGCGTTCTCTGCTGGGGGACGAGGTATATGGCGATGAAGCCTATGAGTTTACCTGGGTAGGTAAAAGAGCCGCCATTGCCGAGGCAGGTCGGCCTATCCGCAAAACTCTGCGTCCCTGCGTGGAAGAAAGCAAAGACTGGGATACCACTGAAAACCTTTACATAGAGGGGGATAACCTTGATGTGCTAAAACTCTTGCAGGAGAGCTACCTCGGCAAGGTGAAGATGATATACATTGACCCGCCGTACAACACCGGGAAGAACTATATCTACCGCAACGATTTTTCGGTTGACACCGAGGATTACCTCGAAGAATCCGGCGAGCTTGACGAAACCGGCGCACGTCTTGTCGCCAATCCGAGGACGTATGCTCGATTCCATTCGGCTTGGCTGACTATGATGTATTCACGTCTGATTTTGGCGCGCAACTTGCTGTCAAAAGATGGTGTACTTGTTGTTGCTATTGACGAAAATGAGCAAGCTACGCTAAAAATGCTACTTAATGAAGTATTCGGCGGTGGCGGATATGAAATCGTCTGCGTTAGCGTGGTACACAATCCCGGAGGTACACAAGGCGGCAATTTTTCATTCACACACGAGTATGCAATATTCGTGTATCCCCAAGGGGATAGAATGATTCAGTTGCAGGACAGGGCCGATAATCCTGACATTAGACCTCTTCGTGATGTTTCCACTGGAAACCACCTGCGAACTGATGCCAGAAACTGTTTCTATCCGATATTTGTTAAAAACGGCGAAATAATTGGATTTGGCGATGTAAGTGATGATTCTTATCATCCTGAATCTGCCAATGTGCAAAGAAGCGACGGTGTTATTGAGATATACCCAATAGACGCCAGCGGCAATGAGCGGAAATGGGTCTGGGCGCGGCATACTGTCGAAAGTATCAGAAGTGAACTCCGCGTTGTTCAGAACAGCAGGCGTGGTATTCTTGATATAGAGCGAGTAAAAACCCACTTTAACTATAAGACTGTTTGGAACGATGATAAATACAACGCAAACTCTTATGGCACAAAGCTACTTGCAAAGTTAATGCCGAATTGCGGGTTTGATTTTCCAAAGTCGCTCTACACGGTGCTTGACTGCGTGAAAGCGGTTACTCTTAACGACCAAAATGCCATTGTCCTTGATTTTTTCTCTGGTTCAGGTACAACCGCCCACGCGGTAATGCAACTGAACGCCGAGGACGG
>DNIT01000227.1:28599-29286 GCA_003489345.1 Pelotomaculum sp.
CAACTGAACGCCGAGGACGGCGGTAAGCGCAGATTCATTATGGTTCAACTTGATGAGGATTTGGATAAATCTTTGGAAAGTGCAACGGGCGAAACTAAGAAATCGTTACAGCAATCAATACGTTTCTTAGATGCCATTGGCAAACCCCATTTGCTTCCTGAAATCGGAAAGGAGCGCATCCGCCGCGCCGGAGAAAAAATCAAGGAAGAAAATAAGGATAAGGAAGGCATTGAAAACCTCGATATCGGTTTCCGCGTCCTCAAGCTGGATTCTACTAACATGAAAGACATTTACTATGCTGCGGGCGAATACACGCAGGACTTGCTTGCCGGTATGGAGGATAACATAAAAGACGACCGCACTGATATGGATCTGCTTTATGCCTGTCTGCTGGACTGGGGCCTGCCACTTTCCATGCCCCACACGCATGAAAAGATAGGCGGCTTTACTGTCCATACCTATAACGATGGTGATCTCATCGCCTGCTTTGATAAACATATTAGTGATGCGGTAGTTAAAGAAATTGCCAAACGTCAGCCATTGCGCGCTGTATTCCGTGACAGCAGTTTTACCAGCTCGCCCGAAAAGATCAATGTGGAAGAAATCTTCAAGCTACTGGCACCCAATACCAGCGTAAAAGTACTGTAAGGGAGCGAGGTATATGGAGGAGAAAAGCAATAAAATCCA
>DNIT01000111.1:0-6873 GCA_003489345.1 Pelotomaculum sp.
CAGATAGAACATAACTATTTTATTAGCTCTTTAAGAAAGCTGTACCGCTTTCAGGCCTGGGCGCCCTTGAACATGAAGTTGAAAACTGCTGTTGAGGAGAGGTGTTTTGCTATGACGCCGCAGGATCTGAATTACAGAATGCCGCCCGAGTGGGGCGCACATGACCGCACCTTTATGGAGTGGCCTGTCAGTGAGGAACAATGGCCTGACGGCTATCAAGCCGCCTGCAGGGCGTACGCCGAAGTAGCCAGGACAATAGCAGGTTTTGAGCCCGTAACAATGCTCGTCAGGCCCGAGCTGGCCGGGGAAGCCGCCTCTTTGTGCGGACCTGCCGTGAACATCCTGCCTATGGAGCATGATGATGCCTGGATGCGCGACAACGGGCCGACTTTTGTTGCAGATCAGGGGGGGGTAGTGGCAGGGATCAACTGGAAGTTTAACGCTTGGGGGGAAAAGTTCAGTCCGTGGGAAGAAGATAACCTGGTTGCCCCAAGGCTTTTGAGCCATCTTAAACTTCCTTGTTTTAACGCGCCCATCGTACTGGAAGGCGGCTCCATCCATGTGGACGGAGAGGGTACCTTAATAACAACCGAGCAGTGCCTTCTGAACAAAAACCGAAACCCCCGCCTGGGTAGGACAGAAATTGAAAATGTCCTGAAGCAGTATCTCGGAATCAAAAAAATTATCTGGTTGAAACAAGGAATTGAAGGTGATGATACAGACGGACACGTGGATAACGTGGCTTGCTTTGCCAAGCCGGGCCTGGTGTTGGTTCAGAATTGCACGGACCCGGCAGATCCCAATTACGATGTTATGGAGGAGAATATTGCGATCCTGCAAGAATCAACCAACGCCAGGGGCAGGAATCTGGAAATTATGGAATTTCAGCAACCCAATCCGGTATATATGGATGGTACCCGTTTGCCCTTGAGCTATGTCAACTTCTACTTTGTAAACGGCGGTATCATTTTGCCCCGCTTCGGGGAATGCTGTAACGCAACCGATGAATTTGCCGCCGCACTGTTGAGGGATATCTTTCCGGACAGGAAAGTGACACCTATAGACGCAATGCCAATTATCAGGGGCGGCGGCAATGTGCACTGCATTACCCAGCAGATGCCCGCGAGAATGCCGGAAGCAGAGCGGAGGTATCCATATGCGTAAGGTTGTTGTTGCCGCCACGCAGATGAGTTGTACGAGCGAAGGCAAGGAGAATATCGCCAAAGCGGAAAGGCTGGTCCGGGAAGCCGCCTCCCAGGGGGCGCAGGTCATTCTTCTCCAGGAACTTTTCGAAACCCCTTATTTCTGCCAGGTGGAGGATCCGGCATATTTCAAACTGGCCAGGGAAGTGGAGGATCAGGAGACGATCCGGCATTTTCAGGTGGTGGCCAGGGAACTGGAAGTGGTGCTGCCGGTCAGCTTCTTCGAAAAAAAGAACAATGCCATGTTCAATTCTATGGCGGTGCTTGATGCTGACGGAGAGGGGCTGGGGATATACCGAAAAAGCCATATCCCGGACGGTCCGGGCTACGAAGAAAAATTTTACTTTAATCCCGGTGACACGGGGTTTAAGGTATGGAACACCCGCTATGCAAGAATCGGAGTAGGTGTCTGCTGGGACCAGTGGTTTCCCGAGGCCGCCCGCTGCATGGTTCTGCAGGGAGCCGAGATGCTTTTGTATCCCACTGCCATCGGCTCGGAGCCACAGAACGACCATATTGATTCCAAAGAACACTGGCAGATTTGCATGCGGGGACATGCTGCAGCCAACCTGGTACCGGTGATCGCTTCCAACCGGGTGGGTGTGGAGGTTATCTGCGGCTCTAAAATTAACTTTTACGGCTCCTCCTTTATTGCCAACCAGCGGGGGGATCTGGTAAAAGAAGCGGACCGCAGCTCTGAAACTGTTCTAGTAGCGGAATTTGACCTCGAGCAAGTTGAAATGCAGCGGACCGTCTGGGGTGTTTTCAGGGACCGCCGGCCGGATCTGTACGGGCCGTTGCTGACCGCCGACGGCTCTAATAGATAGCTACTTAGAGGCAAACTCAGGAAATTGAGCTTGCCTCTTTACTTTTTTGATCTACCGCCCTCTCCTTTCATTCATAGGGAGGAAATAAGCAGGGGCTATAATAAAACGGCAAGGAGGAAAATGCAAAAATGTGAAGAAAAGCAACAAAGAATATAGCATTATAGTGAATGCATAAGGAGGGGGAAGCCTTAATGAAACGTGTCTTGGGGATTGTAGCTTCACCAAGGAATTTAGGGAATTCGGAAATACTGGCAAAGGCGGCAATGGAGGCGACCGGAGCAGACAATCAGCTGGAATTGATCAGACTGACAGACCTGGACATAAGACCGTGTAAAGCTTGTTATGCCTGTTTGCCCAAGGATAAACCCTGCCGTATCGAAGATGATCTCAGTTTTTTGCTAGAAAAAATCCGGGCGGCTGATGCCATAGTCCTGGCCGCGCCGGCTTATTCTCTGGGACCGAACAGCAGGATTAAAGCTTTCCAGGACAGGTTTCTGTCGGTGGAAAATAAACATGAGCAGTACGGCGATAAAGCCTGTATAACGATTACTACTTACGGAGTGTCCGGTTGGAGTGGTTACACTGAGGCGGCTCTAAACCTTACGGCAAAACTTTTCAACTGGCGGCTTGTTGATAGTGAGAGCTTTTTGGGAGCAAACCCTGCTGCAGTCTTAGAGGATCCGGTTAACCTGAAAAGGGCACAGCAGATGGGCAAGGCCCTTTTTGAGCCGGGATATCAACGCATCCCCAGGGCAAACGAGTGTCCGGTTTGTTGGAGCGATATACTAAGATATGATGGAAAAAACGTGATTTGCCCCTTCTGCGGGACAAAAGGTGAAATAGGTATGGAGGGTGACGAGGTTAAACTTAAATTTTTCCCTGAAGAGGATTACCGTTGGAGTAAAGCAGGCATACAGCAGCACCTTGATTTTCTAAACGATAAGAAACAGGAGTTTCTTGCCAAGAGGAGTCTTTACAAAGAGCTGCAGAATCCCTACCGCAAAATAGGCCATTGGCTGACCCCGGAACAAAAATGATCCTATAGCAGGCTGTGATAGCAAAGAGGCAAGCTCGATGAATTTGCGCTTGCCTCTTTTCAGATTTATGGATTCATGCCAGGTTGTCGTAAACCGCAGGGCGTGTTTTTTAGGTTGCCGTTGCCTGCTGCCATGACTTGCATTAACAAGCTGTTAGCGATGCTATTTCATTACCTTAAAAACGGCGCCGGTGCTGGCCGAGGTAACCTGTGCGGCGTAACGCGCCAGGTAGCTTTTCCCGGTGACTTTGGGGACGGGCTGCTGCCAGAGTTCGCGCCTTTTAGCCAGCTCGCCGTCGGAAATCCGTACGTTTAGTCGCCGCCCGGGTATGTCTATTTCAATAATGTCACCTTCTTGGACCAGAGCAATGGGGCCGCCTTCGGATGCCTCCGGTGAGACGTGGCCGATGCTGGCGCCCCGTGTCCCGCCTGAAAAACGGCCGTCGGTGATCAGGGCGACGCCCTTGTCAAGACCCATCCCTGAAATCGCCGCAGTAGGGCTCAGCATTTCACGCATGCCGGGGCCGCCCTTGGGACCCTCGTAGCGAATGATCAGCACGTCACCCTTATTGATTTTGCCGTCCATAATAGCATCGAACGCCTCTTCCTCGCCGTCAAATACCCTGGCCGGACCGGAGTGCGACAGCATTTCCCTGGCCACCGCCGATTGTTTGACCACTGCTCCGTCCGGGGCCAGGTTGCCGCGCAGGACGGCAATGCCCCCCTCATGGGTATAAGGAGCGTGAAGGGGCCGGATTACCTCGGTGTTGCGGACAAAAGCCCGGCTTATATTTTCGCCGAGAGTTTTGCCGGTAACAGTTTTCTCTTCCAGCTCCAATAATCCCTGGTCGGCCAGTTGCTTCAGCACGGCGGATATCCCCCCCGCCTCATAAAGGTCAAAGAGCCGGTCCGACCCGCCTGGGCTCAGCTTGCAGATGTTCGGCACACTTTTACTGATTTCATCAAAGGTTTCCAGTCGCAGCGGCACGTCCGCCTCGTGGGCGATAGCCAACAGGTGCAGGACGGTGTTGCTGGATCCTCCTATGGCCATGTCCAAGGTAATAGCGTTGCGAAAAGCATTGAGAGTCATGATGTCCCGCGGCCGTACCCCGTTTTGAGACAAGACCACAACCCGCTGTCCGGCCAGTTTGGCCAGTGCCTTGCGTTGTCCGTACGGGGCCGGAATGGTGCCGTTGCCCGGCAGGCCGATTCCGAGCGCTTCGGCCAGGCAGTTCATGCTGTTGGCGGTAAAGAGACCGGCACAGCTGCCGCAGCTGGGGCAGGCGCTTAATTCCATAGCTTCAAGTTCCTCCGCGCCGATGGTCCCCGCCGCGTACTGGCCCACGGCCTCAAACAAACCCCGCACCAGATCGGCTTTTTCGCCGGCGTGCCTACCTGTCAGCATAGGGCCACCGCTCACATAAACAGCCGGTATATTGAGCCGGCAGGCCGCCATAAGCATGCCGGGGACAGTCTTGTCACAGTTGCCGATGAGAACCAGGCCGTCAAACTTGTGAGCCATGACCATGGTTTCGATAGAATCGGCTATCAATTCGCGGCTGGCCAGCGGGTACTTCATGCCGTCGTGGTTCATGGAGATCCCGTCGCAGATGCCGATGACCGGAAATTCCACCGGGGTCCCTCCGGCGGCAGCAACTCCCATTTTAGCAGCCTGAGCCAAATCTCTGAGGTGGACATGGCCGGGGACAATCTCGTTGAAGCCGTTGACGATGCCGATAATCGGCTTCTTGAGGTCCTCCGGGGTATACCCCATCGCGTAAAAAAGGGATCTGTGCGGCGCTCTGGCCACCCCTTCCGTTACTTGACTGCTGTTCAAACCCCCAGGTTTTGTTTCCAAAATATGTCCCTCCCGGATAACATCTTAATTTTTTTTCGCAAGCTTTTTCTCAATACTCTATTCTAACGTAGAATCCATTTATTTAACAGGGCCATACAGGCTATTTATTTTGCTTTAGTATACCTTTCTATGGTACTACATTCTGTAGGAAACCAGCAAGGTTTAAGATACAGGCATCATCATAGCTAAAAAATAACAATATTCCCACCGCTGGTTTGATGCGGATATAGTTAATATCAAATAAATATTTTGACAAACTTCTATTTATGCAATAATATATAAATAAACAACATTAAATCAATAGGAATTAAAGGTATTGCATTGAATAGGCTATTAACGTCGGCGCCGTAAAAAAAGCCTTGGCTGTGCGACCGGCGATAAGAAGGGAGTTGCGCGATTTGAGGTTTTCTACGAGAGCAAGATACGGATTGCGGGCTATGTTGGAACTGGCCCTACACTATAATCCCAGTGAGCCCATACCCTTGGTTCAAGTGGCTGAAAGGCAGGGTATATCAGAAGGATATCTGGAACAGATGATGAGTTTTTTGCGCAAAGGAGGGCTGGTGCGAAGCGTCAGGGGAGCTCTGGGCGGCTATATTCTGGCCAGGGAGCCGGACAGAATTACAGCGGGAGAGATTATCAGGTGTCTGGAAGGACCGCTTAGTCCAACAGGTTGTGTCAGTGAGGAAAACCCGGAACAATGCTCACGGGCTGATTTCTGTGTAACCAGAGTGCTCTGGGAGAGAGTCAGGGAGTCGGTGGCTGAGGTCCTGGATGGCACGACTCTTGAGGACCTTTGCCGGGAGGCTGAAAAAATACGGCGAACGAACGAAGCTGATATGTACTGTATTTAAAAATCACCCCGGTTCAATTCTCAGTTCCAAATATCGATATGGACTTTGAACAGTTAAAGGAGTTGCATCGATGGAGGGCATTAAGGTGGATGAAACGCTGGATATCACTACGGTTCAGTGTCCTGTCACTTTTGCCAAGACGCTCCTCAAACTGGAGGATATGCAAGTTGGCCAAATCCTCGAAGTTTTTCTCAATGAGGGGGAACCGGTTCAAAATGTTCCCAGGAGTATTAAAAACGAGGGCCATAAAATCATTAAAGTTGAACAGATAGCAGAAAAAAAATACAGGGTATTGATCGAGAGAGGGGAATAGGCAAAGGTTCCTAAGCCTAGACAATCATGCTCCTATGGCACCGGCAGAAGGTGAAAATCAACAGTGTGCGGTTTCAATTGCACAAGGCTGGTTGGCGCCAAGCCTGTGTGACGCTGATGTTGCAGGTGCATTCTTTTCTTTAGGAGCAACCCAAGGGTTATTTTCTATTTGATGTCCGTCTAGAGGGGTGGTATCGGGCTTGCGTTTAACAGAAGACCAGATTGTACGCTACAGCAGGCATATTATCCTATCCGGAGTGGGGTCCAAAGGCCAGGAAAAAATCAATGACGGTAGAGTCCTGATTATCGGAGCAGGTGGATTGGGCTCTCCCGTAGCCTACTACCTGGCCGCAGCCGGAGTGGGTACCATTGGAATTATTGACGATGACGTGGTGGATTTAAGCAATCTACAGAGGCAAATCTTGCATTTTACAGCCGATGTCGGCAGGCCCAAGGTGGTTTCCGCCAGGGAGAAGCTTACGGCTTTAAACCCCGATTGCCGGGTAGTTGCATACCAGGAAAGATTAACCTCGCTAAATATAATGGGAATCCTTAAGGACTATGATGCTGTTGTTGATGGTACCGACAACTTTGGCACCCGTTTTTTAGCGAACGATGCCTGTATCATGGCTAAGAAGCCGTTTTTTCATGGCGCGGTGCTTAGATTTTTTGGTCAGGCGCTGACTGTTGTGCCGGAGGAGGGCCCTTGCTACCGCTGTGTTTTCCAGGAACCACCGCCCCCCGGTACAACTCCGACCTGTTCCGAGGCGGGTATATTGGGGGT
>DNIT01000111.1:6951-7645 GCA_003489345.1 Pelotomaculum sp.
TATTGGGGGTTCTTCCGGGTACGATCGGATTAATCCAGGCCACCGAGGTATTGAAATACTTCCTGGGTGCGGGGGACTTGCTGGTGGGGCAAATGCTGACCTACGATGCTCTAGCTATGGAATTCAGCAAGGTTGCGATTCAGAAAAATCCTGATTGCCCTGTCTGCGGAGTTAACCCGACGATTCTCGAACTGGTTGACTATGAACAGCCGGTGTGCGATCTGAAGTGAAACTGGTGATATAATATTAGTTGATGTTTAGTGGGGTGCTTTGGATAATAATGGATTGCCTGGAACAGAAGTACGGACACCTAAAAGAAATTCTTAAGGGCTACGGAAGTGTAATGGTTGCTTTTTCGGGAGGTGTTGACAGCACACTGCTCCTAAAGGTTGCAGTCGATACGCTTCAAGAAAAGGCGATAGCTGTTACCAGCACCGGGGAATTATACGCGCCCGGTGAAAAAGAAGAAGCTGTCAAACTGGCTCGCCTCATTGGCGCAGAGCACCTTATTATTACCGGCAACGAGCTGGACAGCCCTGTGTTCACCAGCAACCCGCCCGACCGGTGCTACCATTGCAAGAAAATAGAATACGGGGAAATCCTTGCGGTGGCTCGTGCCCGGGATGTCAAGGTAGTCATCGACGGGGTCAACGCAGACGATTTAAACGACTACCGGCCGGGAATCCGCGCCGGA
>DNIT01000111.1:7719-11405 GCA_003489345.1 Pelotomaculum sp.
ACCGGCCGGGAATCCGCGCCGGAATTGAGCTGGGAGTCTCCAGCCCGTTAAAGGACGTCGGCCTCCGTAAGGAAGAAATCCGGGCGCTCTCAAGAAAATTAGGTCTTCCCACCGCTGACAAGCCTGCCAACCCCTGCCTGGCCTCACGTTTTCCCTATGGAACCCCAATTACCGCACAGGGTTTACGGCAAGTGGGAGCGTCTGAAATTTTCTTACGCAAGCTGGGCATCCCGCAGGTGCGGGTGAGACACCACGGAAACCTGGCCCGCATTGAGGTGCCGGGCTCATATTTAAAGTTTGTGGTGGAACATGCAGTTGAGATAGAAAGCAAACTGAGGGAATTGGGCTATGCTTATGTAGCACTTGATCTTTTAGGTTACCGGACCGGGAGTATGAATGAGACCCTTAACGTTCAAAGCCCGGAGCCATTGTTTACCGTGTCAATATCATCTGAGAAATAAGATAAAAACCGGGGGGTGGAAGACCAACTCCCCTGTTCCAGACCAGTGATGAACATGAGCAGTTGCTATGGCTGATATTTTAATGCCGTTTGAAAGAATGTGACCGTATGCGTCTGCCTGCAACGCCATCTTTGTTAAAACCGGGGAAAGACTGCTGGCTGGTTGACTAGAGGCTGTGTCCCATTCATTATGGGATGCAGCCTTTTGATGTAAGGGGAAAGGGCTTTGATTCAGCATTGGTAAGTGAGTCCATCCAAAAGAAAAAAGTGTTAAAGTGGTAAGCCGGAATCGTGTTCCAAAAAGTATCTTTTACAATTGCCGGAGATTTTGCGCGGGATGAGGAGGCGTTTATCATGGTATAGACACGGTATTTAAAAAAAATTTTAAAGTATGACAGGAATACTTTACAATAAATTTGATATGTATTATTATAATAGTATTCCTATATGTATATTAATATTTATATATTGGCGTCGCCCGGTAATAAAGTATTGGGCGAGGATATCAATGCTGACTAGTAAGCTAGAGGCCGTGGTAATTCCTATATGGAACTGCCGCGGCCTTTTCTTATCCGAAGGGAGGATTAAAAAAGGTTTAATAAATGAAAGCTGTGAACCTGGCAACGAGCCGGAGCAGTTGGAAGGAGGATTTTAAATGCCTGTGACATTACGCAAACAGACGGAAGAACCGGGCTTCAAAGAAATTACTCGGCAGTACCCCGATGTACCCCCGCTGGTTATTTTGAAAATAGACGTCCAGCGAAGAGGGGTTTGCTATACGCACCGCGCTATAAGTGTCATGGATGATTCCATCCACCAGCTAAGGAGTCCCTATATCTTTGGCTCTCGTGACGCCCAGTTGAAGCCTTTACCGGAATCACTCCTGCTCCGGGACGGCACCTCCATTATCGTAGATCCGACACCTGTTGAAAAAAATCCTTACACCGTGGATTTGGTTGACGATAAGCTGGTTTTGGTAGATAACGGTGAAATACTGGAAGAAGTGGAGTACTGGCCAAAGCCCGATTATTATAACAAGAAGACCAGCTCCGGCATCCTCATGAGTTACATTGTTAGCGCGCGTCCCCAACGTCTGAACATATTCCAGTCCGGCTTCTGCCATTTCTGGAAGAATGACAGGGGATGCCTATACTGCGATATCGTCACGCATTTCAAACAGCAGAGAGACGAGCTGGGTATTCCCGCAAAATTGAGCGCCGGCGACGTGTCGGAAACAATTCAAGAGGCCTTAAAGGAACCGGGCCGTTATACCGGGATTTGCCTTACTGCCGGCTCCGATACCCGGGGCAAGGAGTCCTTTGATGAAGAAGTGGCCTTTTACATTGAAATTCTACAAGCTATCGGTGAAAATTTTACAACTAAAAAATTCCCCAGCCAGTTGATCGCAACTGCCTTTAATGAAAAGCAACTGGCACGGTTGTATGAAGAGACCGGTCTTCTAAGTTATACTGCCGATCTGGAAGTATTGAATGAAGATTTATTTAACTGGATCTGCCCGGGCAAAGCCGAGTGGATCGGCTACCAGGAATGGAAGAAGCGTCTGCTCAAAGCGGTTGAAATATTTGGCCGGGGCCACGTCAGCACCGGTATCGTGGGTGGAGTGGAACTGGCCAAACCCCGTGGTTTTACCAATGAAAACGATGCTCTGAAGTCAACTCTTGATGAAGCCGAATACCTGATAAGCCACGGCGTAAACACCGTTTATATCGTATGGGTGCCAAAGCCCGGCTCCTACTTCCGGGATCAGCAGAATCCCTCTCTTACGTACTATGTTCGCCTGGCCAAAGGCATCCACGACCTGAGAGTAAAATACGGCCTGCTTATTGATTATGATGACTACCGCCGCTGCGGCAACCACCCCGATACCGATCTTTCCCGCGTGCTGTAGAAATCAGCCTGAGAAGAATAAGGAGGGCACCAAGCATGGCTATTGTATTGCCGGACGAAGTCGTTCGATTACTGTCAGAAAAAGAAACGGTAAAAGTATTGGCTACCACGGATGAAAAGGGGACTCCTCATGCAGCTGTCAAACAGACCCTGCATCTGGAGACGGATGGCAATCTTGTCTATCTGGAACTGCTGGAATCATCTCAGACCAATAAAAATATGGTAAGGAGCATTTGGTTCAACCGAAAAATTGCTGTCACGCTTAAAGGGAAAGACGGCTTGAGCTATCAAATTAAAGGCAGACCGGTAAAAGCTGTCATCACCGGCCCGGTCTTTCAAAAGCATTATGTTGATATCCGGGAAAGACTGGGCGATGTGGATTTAGCTGCCGTCTGGATCATTGAGCCGGAAGAAGTTTTTAATCAGACCTATCCGGAAAGGAAAGTCCTTGAAGAATCTACACGGCTCTACTTTAAACACCTGGATCGTCTGGCAAAACCTTCAATCTGATCTTTAAAAAGAGGAGGATATTCATGAAGAAGGCCTTTTACGCTGTTTTACTGTTGACGCTGACGGTCTTTCTGGCCGCAGGCTGCGGTAAAGGCGCGAATTCACAGGGAGAGACCAGCCAGGTTCCCGGTGTGCAAGCCGGGGAGATTAGAGTGGCAACACAGCCGACCCCCAATATTGCTCCTATCTTTGTGGCCAAGCAAAAAGGGTGGCTGGAAGAGGAGATGGCCAAAGTGGGGGTCACTGTTAAATGGACTTCATTCCAGGCCGGACCTCCCATGAATGAATCCTTTGCCGCCGGTGAACAGGATGTAGGGTTCCTGGGTGACACCGCGGCCATTATTCCCAAGTCTGCGGGCCAGGACATGCGCGTTGTCAGCATGGCGGCGACTGCTCCTAATGCGCTGGCCATTGTGGTGCCAAAAAATTCGCAGATCACCTCACCGCAAGAACTTAAAGGCAAAAAGGTAGCGACAGTCAAGGGCTCCTATGCCCATCACCTATTAACGCTGGTATTGCAAAACAACGGTCTGACCACTAACGATATTCAGTTTATCAATCTGACGCTGGCTGACATCGGAACTGCTTTAGCCAACGGGGACATTGACGCCGGGGGCATTTGGGAACCACTGATAACAAAACTTGAGGATGATGGGATCGCCCGGGTGCTGGTAGACGGTACCGGGATCAAAAAAGGGAGCCTGGTTGTTGTTGCTTCTAACGGGTTTGCCGTTAATAACCCGGAGTTGGTTAAAACTTTTCTCAAAGTGTACCAGCGTGGGTATGAATTTATCAAGGCCAATCCCCA
>DNIT01000111.1:11522-27821 GCA_003489345.1 Pelotomaculum sp.
AGCCGATTTGATTGCCGGCGAGGCAAAACTTTCGCCTGAGCAGTTGGCCAAGGTGTTGCCTAAATTTGATTTCGATCCCGGTTTGCATGATGATGATATTCAAGAATTAGTAAAAAGCGAAGTATTCATGAGGGGCGCCGGCATCACCAAGACGCCGGTGGATATTAACGCCTTTGTTGACGGCAGTTATGCGCGGAGCGCCGGCATTTAGTGATAAGGTTACTGTGGAAAGAAGGGCGGGGTGAGCGTGATCCGAAAGTATCAATTCGTGTCACCGGCTGTCAAACGGGTGTCCCAGTACTTGATTTTACCGGTGGCAATCCTGGTCATCTGGCAGCTGCTTTCTCAGGCGGGGTTGATCAAGCCTCTAATATTGCCGCCACCCACCAAAGTGGCCGGGGCCTTTTGGGAGTTGCTCAGCAGCGGACAGTTGCCTAAACATATTTGGATCAGTATCCTCAGGGTATCTGAAGGTTTCGGCCTGGCTGCTCTAGTTGGGATAGTGATGGGCATCGGCATCGGCCTGTCGCGGACACTGGACCGCTTGACCGACCTGGTTATCCAGGTGCTCAGGCCCATTCCGCCTATTGCCTGGATTCCTCTGGCCATCCTGTGGTTCGGGATCGATGAACTGTCAAAAATCTACATCATCTTTTTAGGGGCGTTCTTTCCTGTTTTTGTTAATGTGATTGAAGGCATTAGAAATACGGATCAGCGATTTATAGAGGTAGCCAGGATTCTGGAAGTCCCCCGCTGGAAGTTAATCCGCCAGGTGGTCATCCCGGGGGTTCTTCCTTACATTATGACCGGGCTCCGGGTTAGCCTGGGGGTCGCCTGGATGTGCGTAGTGGCGGCCGAGCTGATTGCCGCCAACCAGGGTGTCGGCTATCTGATCAATGATGCCAGGCAGCTCTCCCAAACCGATGTCGTGCTGGTGGGGATGATTACTATTGGTGTTACCGGCAAAGTTATGGATAGTATGTTAAAAAGGCTGGAAAACAGGCTGGTAGGTTGGAAAATTTCCTATTCAGGGGATTAGGGGTGAGGCGAAATGAGCATGCAATCACCTGCCGGGAGTACGCTGGTCATACAAAACCTTAATAAAAAATTCAAAACCCGCGAAAATGAGATCATAGCGCTTCAAGACATTAACCTCAACATCCATCAAGGCGAGTTTATCAGCATAGTAGGTAGGAGCGGTTGCGGGAAAAGTACTCTGCTGCGTGTTATTGCCGGGCTGGAAAATGATTATGAAGGCTTGGTGGTATTGGGTAATAAGCAGATTTCCCGGCCCGGCCTGGACAGGGGCATGGTTTTTCAAGAACACCGGTTGTTGCCCTGGCTGAAAATAAAGGATAATGTAGCTTTCGGTCTGGCTGATAATTTGGGGGGTGAAAAAATCCGGATTGTCCAGGAACATATAAACCTGGTCGGATTAACGGGTTTCGAAAAAGCTTACCCACATCAGCTGTCGGGGGGGATGGCCCAGCGGGTAGCTATTGCCAGGGCGCTGGTGAACCGTCCGCAAGTACTGCTGTTGGACGAACCTTTCGGGGCCCTGGATGCTCTCACCAGGATCCAGATGCAGCAGGAGATTTTGCGTATTTGGGAAGCGGAAAAAACAACCATGATTTTGGTCACCCACGACATTGATGAAGCGGTTTACCTGGGAGACCGAGTGGTGGTGATGTCCAGCCGGCCGGGAACAGTTAAGAAGATCGTTCCGGTGGCTTTGGCCAGACCACGGGATCGCAGCAGTTATGATTTTATACAGATACGAAAAGCGATTTATTCAGAGTTTTTTGCCGATGCGGAAAAGCCCTTTGCTTACGCGATTTAGCCATAAAAAACGGTCTGAAAGGTATCGGCTTGCTTATATTCATTAATAAATGCTTAGAGGAGGGCCTTGTTAGATGAATTTAAACAGGTATCTTTTTACTTCGGAATCGGTAACCGAAGGCCACCCCGATAAATTGGCGGACCAAATTTCTGACGGCATCCTGGACGCAATTCTTGCTCAAGATCCGGAGGGCCGGGTGGCGGCAGAAACATTGGTAACCACAGGGCTGGTTCTTGTCACGGGAGAAATCAGCTCCAAAGCTTATGTGGATATTCCTGCAATAGTAAGAAAAACCGTCCGAAATGTTGGCTATACCGGTGCGGCATATGGCTTTGACGGCGCTACTTGCGCTGTTTTAACTTCAATTAATGAACAGTCGCCTGATATTGCCCTGGGGGTAAACCAGTCACTGGAAGTCAAGGCGGGTAAGTCCAAAGGGGATGAACTTGACTTGACCGGAGCCGGAGACCAGGGGCTGGTATTCGGTTATGCCTCCAACGAAACCCCGGAATATTTGCCGTTGCCTATTTCTTTGGCCCACCGCCTAACAAGACGGCTGGCGGAAGTTAGAAAGAGCAAGGAACTTGACTACTTATGGCCTGACGGTAAAAGCCAGGTTACCGTTGAATACGAAAATAATAAGCCGGTCAGGGTCGATACGATTCTTATATCAGCGCAGCACCATCCTGATGTTGGGTTGGCGGCAATTCGCAAAGATATTATTAAACATGTCATAAAACCAGTAATACCAAAGCATTTGCTGGATAACAAAACCAAATATTACGTTAATCCTACAGGCCGGTTTGTGATCGGCGGCCCGCAGGGAGACGCAGGCCTTACCGGGCGAAAAATCATAGTGGACACGTATGGTGGTTTTGCCCGCAACGGCGGGGGTGCTTTATCCGGCAAGGATCCGACAAAAGTTGACCGTTCCGGTGCTTACGCCGCCAGGTATGCGGCAAAAAATATTGTCGCGGCAGGTTTGGCGGAACGGATCGAGATTCAAATTGCGTATGCGATCGGGGTCGCCCGCCCGGTGTCCATTTATGTCACTACCTTTGGCACCGGAAAGGTTGGCGACGTCGAATTAATTAAATTGATAAACCAGTATTTTGACCTGCGGCCGGCCGGGATTATCAGGGAACTTGATTTAAAACAGCCCATCTATCAGCAAACCGCGTCTTACGGGCATTTCGGCAGAACGGATCTTGATCTGCCCTGGGAGAGGACAGATAAGGTTGCGCAATTACAGCGGGCGGCAGGCATTGAAAAGGTTGGTTAAACTGCTCCTGGGTTAGTAACCTGAGCAGAGAAATTTCTAATAAAATAGCCCAGAAATCCAAAGCACCTTTTTTAGATGACCCAGAATCTTAAACTGACCAAAGTGTTAAGAAAGTTGTGCAGATAATCGAAGAGGGGCATCTATTTGCAAGAGAGAGTAAACCGTCCTTAGGCTTTTTAATAAATATGGGAAACACACTGAACGTGACCCTGCCTAATTAGACCGATATTGCCATAACAACTAGATAATTTCGTACAGCCTCACTCTTCGGAGTGGGCTTTATTTTACCCCATTGCAACAGTACATGAGGATCTATTGACAAATATAGTTTCATAATGTTATTCTATATACATAGATAATCATTGTATGTAGAATTTATATGCATTGGGGTGTTATGCATGAAAATTGATAAGGAACTTATGAAGGGCAGTACGTCAATTCTTATCCTTTCCCTGCTTGACAAGGAGGATATGTACGGCTACAAAATCACGCAAGAACTTAAAAAGGCATCAAAAAATGTTTTTGAGTTAAAAGAAGGCACATTATATCCCATGCTCCATCGGCTTGAAAACGAAAAAGCCATTGAGTCTTTTTGGTTTGACGCTGACAACGGTAAGCGCAGAAAGTATTATAAAATCACCAAAGAAGGCAGAAAATTATTAATGCACAAAAAAGCCGAGTGGCAAACTTATATCAATGCGGTTAATTCTGTTATCGGAGATGTCTGCTATGAATAAAAAGATAACCGCTTTTTTGGATAATGTGTGTATGTATATACGCTGCAAAGCGGTACATAAGGATATTCGTGACGAGCTTACGCATCATATTGAGGATTTAAAGGCTGAGTATCTGAGGCAGGGACAGGATGATGAAAAGGCGCTTGATATGGCAATAACTGCGATGGGAGACTGTGAAGAAATTGGTGCCAGGCTTAATAAGCAGCATAAGCCAAAAACCGAATGGTCATTGATTGGGTTGGGTTCCATGATTGTAGTCATTGGCGGTATTATCATGTTTGCAAGCAGTAAATTCGAAACGGCCCAAACCGTGAGCTTTGAAAGATACTTATTATTTGCACTAATTGGAATAGGGGTTATGATCGGGTTTTACTTTTTTGACTATACAAGACTTAAAAAACTGGCGTTGCCAATGTACCTTATTGCATTTTCATTGTTAATTTTTACACTGTTTAGCAGCACAGAAGTCCAAGGAAGGAAATTTTTAGCGCTCGGTGGCGTTTTGATATCGTCAGATTACTTAACAATACTGTTTTTAATTGCTTTTTCAGGATTTATGGCAAAAAGACGCGGTAAAGGCGGTATAGCAATTGTGGAGTTGCTTGTGCTTGCTTTTGTTTCTGTTATTCCTATTATAATGTTGCCGTACCTTTCACAAGCAGTTGTTTTACTGATAGGGTATGCAGTGTTAATTATAGCGGCAGTTATAAAAAATTATTTTGCTGGCAATAGAAAAAAACAGTTGTTATATTTGAGCGGTCTGAGTGCTATAATGATTTTTCTTGCAGTTAATGATATTTTATCAAATCCGTATAAATTTGATCGCATAACAGCTTTTTTATCAAGTAGTGGCTTTATATACGATAGAGTAGACAAGTGGCTTGCGGTTTCGAATTGGTTTGGTAAAACGCCGGCAGCGGTCAGCGGTTATGGTTTAGGGTTAGGAATGCCGGAAGTTACTACGGGCTATGTACTTGTAAATGTGATAGCGACTCTTGGCTGGATGGTTGGAATTGCACTTGTGCTTATAATATCCTTATTTATAATCAGAATGTTTATGACAACCAAAAAAATCAAAAACGATTATGGTTTTTATCTTTCACTGGCAGCATCTACAGCTTTGTCGGTGCAATTTATAATTAACATTTTATCGAACTTCAACCTCTCCCCTATACTTGGTATGAACATGCCATTCGTATCATACGGCGGTACAGGATATGTCGTAAACATGGCATTTGTGGGAATCATTTTATCCGTTTGGCGTAGGAATGATTTGGTAGGTTCAACCACGAAGATTCCTGTAAGTAATTCCAGAAGATTTATAAAATTTGAAGATGGAAAGTTGATCATCAGCTTTAAGTAGTCTTAACAGGGAATCTAGAAAAAAAGACAATAGAGTTGCTCTAGGAAAGATATTCCATTCGCTTTCGTGAGAGTTTATGGCAAATCGTTTAATTCTTTTCCCTCAGACCAATCGTATCATTGTTAATGTCACTCACGATGTCCCATGGGGTAAAGACCGATCCGGAACCCTCAGCGGGTACGGACGGTTCCCAAAGCTAGAGGGCTTGACAAGCTGGTGGTCATAATCCTTGATGGAACGGAATAAAGCGGGATTAGCTTGATAAAATGCGAAAATTTACAGATGAGAGCGGGTTTAATGGATTTGACAAGAGAATCTTACTGAGATATAATATTATAAATTTTATTCTATTAGTAATATTTAAATACTTATTGGGATAGTATAATTTAATTGGGTTCCGGACAGAGAAGCTAAAAAGCGTAATCATCATCTAAATTAGTTGACCAGAAAACTGGAGGCTAAGGATGTTGCCTTACTTAAGGCAATTACCCTGGCCTTTTTTTGTTGAGCAATATGGCCACAGTAGAAATAAGCATGTTTAGAAAAGAGAATGCGCTTGTTTACTGCATCTCGCTCAACCCGATCGGGCTGGAAGAAGCATAAACGATAGGGAGAAAACAATGCAACTTAATAATTTATCTTTTAATATTTCTCACAATGTTCTCAATTTAGGTTTAACTTGTTCTTGTTTTATAATATCTGACCTTCGCAATCGAGAAACCGACGCCGGATTCGAAGTAATAAAAGAACAAGTAATAAAGGAAGTGCTTTCCGAGCTTTCGCCGGAGAAAATTAAAAATGCTCATGTGCTTTGCGGCTTCAAAGAATTGCATAAATCAATCGGCTGCTCAAACAGAAAAAATATTGCGGCATCGGAGAATCTGCTGAAATTGTTATGGCAGCATGGCCGTTTACCTCATGTAAACCTGCTGGTAGATATCTATAATTTAGTTTCAATTAAAACCATGCTTGCCCTGGGCGCTCATGATACTGCTAAGATTACCGGCAGCATTCATTTGCGCTTTACCAATGGAACCGAGAAATTTTGGCCTATAGGAGGGACGGGATATAAAACAGTCGCTTCCGGGGAGTATGCTTATGTTGATGAGGAAAACGATATTATCTGCCGGCTTGAAGTGCGTCAGGTTGAAAAAACCAAGGTTACGCTTGATACCAAAGGATGCTTTTATATCGTTCAAGGCAATGCAAATACGGACTCCAACTATATAAAAAACGCTACGGAGGAATTGATTGCTCTTACCAAACGTTTCTGCGGCGGGCAGGAACAGATGCTTTACATGCCTTGGATGGAGAGGTAACTTTAGTTGATTAATACATGAGTAATCTACTAACAGGCTGAAAAACAAGGGTGGTTTTCTGCGGAAAACACCGGCTTTTTGGTTTTTGATATTGATAAGATCCGAGTTTTATTTGCTTGTCGAGTATTGAAAAGGAGCGGATAGAAATTGCCTCAATTAAAAGAGACATTACTGAACTGCCGGTCAGTCGTTATGGTTTTTATGGCGAAAGAAGAATCGTTAGCCGGTGACAGGTCATGACAGTCGACCAGATGACTCCAATCGAACGTTTCAACGCTTACAACAAAGGTGAACCCGTCGACCGCCTGCCTTGCGTGCCAATCGTCGGCAACACGGCGGCCAGGGTGATTGGTGTCAAGGTCTCCGATTTTAAAGGAAACGGCAAGTTAATCGCCCGGGCGCAAATCGAGGCTTACCGTCTGTTTAAATATGACATCATCAGGATTTTTACTGATTTGTACACGCAAGCCGAGGCCATGGGTGCAAAGGTATATTACCCGCTGGATGAAACTGCGTACCTGGAGGCGCCAACGCTCAATGATGTGTCTGAAATTGACCGGCTTCAGCCTGCCGACCCGTACAAGGACGGCAATTTGCCCCACCATCTGGAAGCTATGGAAATCGCCGTTGAAGAGGTTGGCAGGGAAGTGGTGGTTACAGGCGCGCTTACCTGCCCGTTCACCAACGCATCCTTTTTAATCGGTACGGAGAATCTGATCAGGCTGGTATTGAAAAATCCTCAGGCCGCCCATAAATTGTGTGAAGTGTCTCTTCAGACAAATCTGGCTTACGCCAAAGCAATCATGGACCTGGGGTGCGCGCCCAGCCTGACCGACGCGATGTCGTCTTGCACCGTGATCAGTCCGAGATTGTTTCAGGAGTTTTCCTTTCCTTATTTAAAGAGACTTATTGACTACATTCATAGCCGGGGCAAAGCAGTTACCCTACATATCTGCGGCAATACCAAAGGCATCTGGAGTCTGATGGCTGACGCCGGCGCGGACTGCATCAGCATTGACAACGATATTGATCTGCTGGAAGCAAAACAGGTGGTTGGAGACAGAGTACGGCTGATGGGTAATGTGAGACCGTCCGAGATTATGCTTGAGGGTTCACCCGCAGATGTCAGGCATGCGGTGCGCGAGTGCGTAAAAAAAGCATATGACAACCCGAAAGGATATGTTGTCGCTTCAGGGTGCAGCCTTCCCACTGAAACACCCTTTAACAATATTCACACCATGCTTGATACGGTACGGGAAATCGGTTATCCCGTCGACATCGAAAAACTGAGGCAAGCTCAGTAAGAAACGGGAAAAAAGTAGAGTTGGCAGGCATAAGCAGCAGTATTCGCCATATAACAGGGCGTAATACTGCTGCTGTTTATTTTTATTTGTAGTTTGTGATTGAAAATCCTCCATGTTCATTTCAAAAGGTGGAGGTGCAAGGATTAAAGCCAAGGCCTGCCATGGTTTCCATATCCTTAGCGGCGCCTCGTCCGCTCGTTGTGAGGTAATTTCCAATAAGCATGCCATTGATGCCTGACAGCAGGCCGAGAGGCATTAGTTCTCCCAAATTTTGTTCACGTCCTCCCGCGAAGCGAATTATTTTATCAGGAAGAATGAAGCGGTAAATCGCAAAGGTTTTGAGTATATCCATAGGCTTTAACCTCTCCTGGCCTTCAAGGGCCGTTCCTTTTACCGGATTGAGAATATTGATGGGAATTGAATCCACATGAAGCTCTTTGAGCAGAAAAGCCATTTCAATACGGTCCTGCCATGACTCACCCATCCCGATGATACCGCCGGAGCAAACTTGAAGTCCTGCCGCTTTCACCTTTTTTATTGTAGCAATCCTTTCCCCGTAAGTGTGTGTGGTACATATCTCCTTGAAAAAATTTTGACTTGTTTCCAGGTTATGATGGTAACGTGTGATTCCGGCATCCTTTAAGGCCGCAATATGTTCATCCCCCAGTGTACCCAGAGAACAGCATTGGCTAAGCGAGGTCCTTTGTCCGACAAGCTTGATGGCATTGATTATTGGCGCAAAGTCCGGATCGCCCTTCATACCCAGGCCCGAAGTAACGATGCAGAATCGAAAAGCCCCGTCGGCTTCGGCTCTGTTGGCAGCTTCGAGTATTTGATTTTCATTTAACAGGGAGTAGCAATCAGTTTCAGTGTTATAGTGGTCCGATTGAGCGCAAAATTTGCAGTTTTCAGTGCAGGTGCCGGAGCGTGCGTTGACGATTTCACACGTGTCGATCTGATTGCCGGTAAAGTGATACCGGATCTTATTCGCGACCCCTAAAAGTATTGGAGTGTCAACGTCTTCAAGGGCAGTGAGTGCCAGGGCTTCGTCGCAAGATATGTCTTCTCCGTCCAGGACCTTCTTTCCTAATGAGAATATGAAATTATAATTTTTTAAATCCACAGGAGACCCTCCTTTGTTAACCAAATTAAAATACTTTGGTTGACATTGATAGTAAAAAAAAGCTGTCCATTTTGTAAACTAAAATACAGAATCAAGTTTACAATATTGTACCTTCTTTGATAATAAAAAGTAAACAATATTTTTATAATATGATGCTTAATTTAGTGGAAGCTTGTCTCTATTTTTTTGGGGAGGAGGCGAGTAAGAATTTATCTTAAATACTGATTATATACTTGACTTAGAATACATATAGGAATTAAAATATTATAAATCAAATAAAAAAAATAGGATTTAAGTAGAATTACCATGCGCCGGCATATGTGAAGGAATTTTTACCCGTAGGCAGCGTTGCGAATTTCGCAAGGTATTGGATTCTTAGATTCTTAATACGTATAGATTTTTTCAGGGGGTTGTCTTCTTGCGATACGGCGAGGGAACTTTTCAAGGGACGAGAGGAACGGAACTTTGCTATCAAGCGTGGCGTCCAACCGGCAAACCCAGGGCTGTGGTGGTTGGCGTGCACGGACATGGTGACCATAGCGGGGGACTCCGCAACATTGTTCAGCACCTGTTGCCTATGAGATATGCCTGGTATGGGTTTGACCTGAGAGGGCACGGTCGCTCCCCGGGCATCCGGGGACATGTCCGTAGCTGGGCTGAGTTCCATGGCGATCTAAAAGCTTTTCTGTACCTGGTCAAAGACCGCGAACCAGGTTTGCCGGTCTTCTTGCTCGGACACAGCCTGGGAGGCTTGATCAGTCTGGAGTATGCGATACGTTGGCCCAAAGGACTGAAGGGACTCATTGCAATCAGTCCGGCGATACATCATGCAGGGATTCCTTCTGCCATGGTCACGCCGCACCGGGCGATTTCGTCTGGCAAACCGGATCTCGCCAAGAAGGAGCTAAGCGAATACGCCAAGCTCACCCGTGATGCAGAGATAAAAAAGTCTCTGGCTGCGGATCCGTTGCGTCATGAGCAGATGACAGCAGGACTCTGGCGCGCAGTCCTCGATGGCCAGGACTGGGTGAAGGCGCACGCTTGCGATCTGCGTCTGCCTTTACTCCTGCTCTACGGGTTGAATGACCAGGTGACACCGGGTGAAGGAAGTCGCCGCTTCTTCCATGCCGTACCCTTTGCAAATAAGGAGCGCTACGAGTACGAGCATACCGTGCATCGCCCCTTCGACGATGTGAACCGGGCAGAGGTCCTGGGACATCTATCTGCCTGGCTGGATAGACAGATGGATGGAGCAGTACCTGCCTATATGAAAGAGACGATCTGACCAGGTGATTTCCCGGACGAGGCTATGCACCGTAAACAATGGCGCTGAATGATGTTCCGGGATTGACGGCGGCCGAACATGGACCGCTGACGTAAGTCCGCAGTTCGCCTGGCAGGTGAATTTGTCCGGAGCATATTCCGCTGATTCTATAGAAAAATAAACAGTGGCTTTCCTAAAACTGTTGACAAATAGTATGTCGGGGAATAAAATAACCTTATTAGTTTAGTAATATTATTATATATACCTAAATAGTATCATATTTAATCAATTATATTAATAGGAATAAATATAAATTATATAATTCCAGAAGAATGATTGATTGTAAGAAATTGACTTTTCCTCTGCCGAGACGGTTGTTGGTAATATCATTTAGTAGTTATTTTTTTTACAATACTTATTTTCAAAATGGCGAAAAGTTTTCCGTCAAGATAATTTACATTTATCTACGAGGTTATTTTATGCCACAGAATTTTGAAGTATTTACTCGTTTAAATAGCGAAACAAAAAATTTATTCAGCTTGATTCAGAAAGCGGGTCCTATAACAAAAAACCATCTTTCCCACCTGACCGGTTTAAAATTATCGACACTTATACGATATATGCAGCCCCTTGAAGAAATGGGACTGATTATACAATCGAGTATCGGCGATTCAACGGGAGGTCGAAAACCTGCATTATTTGATGTAAACAAATACAAATATTTTATTGTTGGCGTGGATCTTTCAAGAACATACACAAAACTAGTCATTACAAATTTAAAAATGGATATACTGGCTGAACGTCAATTTCCAATGGACAAATCCTCTTCACCGGAAAAAACGATTGACTTGATTTCCGAACTCATCGGAAGTACTGCAAATTACTTAAAAATAGATCCCAAAAAGCTTATAGGCATTGGAATTGGCACGGTAGGTCCATTGAACAGGTCCAGTGGGGTTATGATCAACCCGGCAAACTTTGAAGCGCCTGGCTGGTCTAATGTGCCGTTCAAAGCAATGCTGGCAGATAAAACGGGATTGCCTGTAATAATAGACAATGGGGCTAATGCAGCGGTACTTGCTGAAACACTTTTTGGAGCAGGGAAGGGGTTAAAGGATGTAGTTTATCTAAACTGCGGCATTGGAATAAGAACGGGTGTAATATCCTCCGGAACGATAGTGAGAACAATTAACGATGCTGAAGACGCGTTTGGCCATATGGTCATAGATGTTGATGGAGAAGCTTGTATTTGCGGTAATTTTGGCTGTATAGAAACCTATTCTTCAATTGTATCCATCATGAAAAGATTTGTTTTGGAGATTAGAAAGGGCAAAAAAACGGGAATATCAAAACAGCCGGTAACTATCAACTATGTGGATATATGTAATGCAGCAGAACACAACGATGATTTATCCAAGGAAATTATATCAAAAGCTGCTGCCATCCTGGGAACAGGACTTGCAAACTTTATCAATCTGCTTAATCCCACGTTGGTTATATTGAGTGGACCGCTCGTTAATCATTCAAAAATTTTTTATAACACCTGTACCTATGTGGCGATGCAAAAATGCTACATAAAAAAAACGAAAAAAAATATTTTTATGAGAAGCGGTAAATTTAATGAAAACGCGATAGCTGTTGGAGCAGCAGTATTGTTTATAGAGAACTGCCTTAACAGCAGCATTTTGGGATACTAGACTTGATTGTGGATTATATTCTTGGTATTCCGATAGTATCAAGTATAAAAAGAATAATTGTTGGCTACATGATTTCACATGATTGTCATTATTATACTGTGATTGGTGGTGGAAAAGTTGATTTTCGGCAGAATCGAAACAAATGTAAGATATCGGTTGGGCCTGGACAGGATCTGAACTTTTAAATAAAGAGAGGTAATATCATGCAAATTAAAGTAAATGGAAAAGACCTGGTACTTGAAAAGGAACTTAGTGTGAAAGAGTTAATTGACGAACAAAGGATTGAGGCGCCTGAATATGTAACCGTCCAGCTAAATGAAGAGTTTGTTGACAAGAATGATTTTTCTTCCATCATTATAAAAGACGGCGATAGTATTGAGTTCCTCTACTTCATGGGAGGCGGCAGGATTTGAAATATTCCAATGAACAACTGGAAAGGTACTCAAGACATATAATTCTCAAAAATGTGGGCGTAAAGGGACAGGAAAAGCTGCTGGGGGCAAAAGTGCTGATAGTCGGAACTGGAGGACTGGGTGCTCCGGCTGCCATGTATCTGGCAGCAGCGGGAATAGGCACCATCGGACTGGTTGATTTTGATCGCGTAGAATTGTCCAATCTGCAAAGACAGATCATCCATTCCACCAAAGATATTGGAAAACCCAAAGCAATATCCGGTCAAGAGACCATTCATGCAATAAACCCAGATGTAACTGTAATCACCTACCAGGAGTGGATTAATTCGCAAAATATTACGGACATAATTGAAGACCGGAATTATGATTTTATAATTGACGGTACTGATAACTTCCCTGCCAAGTTTTTAATAAACGACGCCTGTGTACTTACCGGAAAACCTTTTTCACATGCCGGAATAATCAGGTTTGAGGGGCAAACAATGACGTATGTGCCCGGCAAAGGGCCGTGCTACAGGTGTGTATTTAAAGATCCCCCGCCGCCGGAGGCGGTTCCGTCGTGCAAACAGGCCGGCGTACTCGGTGTGATGGGAGGCATAATCGGGACCGTCCAGGCTACGGAAGCATTAAAATATGTTCTTGGCATCGGACAACTGCTGAACGGGTATCTTTTGACATTTGATGCGCTTGAAATGAACTTCAGGAAAGTGAAGCTTTCCCAAAACAGGAATTGCCGGATCTGCGGAGATAATCCAACGATTAGAGAGCTTATTGATTATGAACAGCAGGTTTGTGAATTAAAGCAGCATTAAACTGGAATAAAAGCAGGTGATTGTTATAATCAAGTTGACTCAAAGACACTGTGAGCAAATCCTTAATTATTGCCAGAATGAAGCTCCAAATGAGGCCTGCGGTCTGCTGGGGGGGATAATTGATGAAGATGTGAAAATAGTAAAAAAAGTATACCTGCTAACCAATGTGGACCAGTGCCCCGAGCATTTTTCGATGGACCCCCAGGAGCAGTTTGCTGCAATCAAGGATATGAGAACGAACGGCTGGTTCCTGCTTGGAAACTTTCACAGCCATCCCAAATCACCGTCTAGGCCGTCCGAAGAAGATAAAAGACTGGCTTTTGATCCGGAAGTGAGTTATTTGATTTTATCTTTAATGGAGGAAGGATATCCAATCTTAAAGAGCTTCAGGATCCAAAAAGATACGGTTAGTGAGGAAACGATAAAAATTATCGCAGGGGGAGCGTAATGGCACAGGTTGATTATCAGGAACTAAAAAAAGGCGGGTTTATGAAACAGGTCCAAAAAAGCCGTTTTTCATTAAGGCTCCGGATTGTCGGCGGCCAGATTCAAGCCGATCAGCTTCAAAAAGTTAGTGAAATTGCTCAAAAGTATGGACATGGGTATATCCATATGACTTCAAGGCAGGGCATTGAGATCCCGTTTATAAAGCTTGAAGATATAAATGCCGTAAAAGAAGAGCTCAGCAAGGTTGGTTTGCAGCCAGGGGCTTGCGGGCCAAGGGTGAGGACTGTGACGGCCTGCCAGGGGGAAGCAATATGCCCCAGCGGTCTTATAGATACCACAGCTTTTGCAAGAGAATTGGACAGTAAATACTTTGCCTTGGATTTACCGCACAAGTTTAAATTTGGTATAACTGGCTGCTTGAATAACTGCTTGAAGGCCGAAGAAAATGATCTGGGTATAAAAGGCGGCATGAAGCCGGTATGGCAGGAAGAACAATGCAGCTTCTGCGGTTTGTGTGCAGCTGTATGTCCGACAAAGGCAGTGGCGGTTAAAAAAAATGAAAAAATACTTCGCTTTCATGAGAAAGATTGCATTTATTGCGGCAAATGCGTCAAATCCTGCCCTGCAGAAGCCTGGCAAGGACAAAGCGGGTTTCTTGTATACTTTGGCGGTATGTTCGGGAACAGGATTGCAACGGGTCAACAACTGATCCCTATTATTTTTCCGAAAGATAATCTTTTAAAGGTCATAGATACAACTCTGGAGTTTTTTAAGAAACACGGGAATCAGGGTGAACGTTTTAGAAATACCCTTGACAGAGTTGGTTGGGAACTCCTACAAAAAGAGTTGGAGGTGATTTAGCATGGGGGCTAACAAGGCTGATGCTTTTGTTGATATTACCGATGTAAAATGTCCGGTCACATTTGTCAAAGCGAAGGTTGCAATTGAGGAACTTGAGGACGGTCAACTGCTTGAAATAAGGATGAATGATGGGGAACCCGTTCAGAATGTTCCAAGAAGCCTCAAGGATGAAGGTCATAAGGTATTAAATGTTGATAACAACGGTGACGGAACTTATGCTGTTTTAGTGGAGAAGGGTGGCCTGGAATGAGGTTTAATACTGCATTAATCCATGGGAATTTTGCCTCTGATAAAAAGACGGGGGCAACCTGTGTTCCCATATACCAGTCGACAGCCTTCAGCCACGATTCTGCGGAAGAACTGGAAAGCATATTCAAAGGGAGCGCTCCCGGTTTTGTATATACGAGGCTAAACAATCCCACCATTGAGTCTTTTGAAAGACGTATTGCCTTTTTGGAAGGCGGAGTAGGCGCTGTCGCGTGTTCATCGGGGATGGCGGCCGTTACTCTGGCAGTCATGAATATAGCCAAAAACGGGGAAGAGATCGTATCAGGAAGCGGCATATTCGGAGGAACTTATTCCCTGTTTAAGAACTTGGAAGCATACGGCATTAGGGTAAGGTATGTAGCAGACAGCGCTATTGAAAGCTTTGAGAGTTTGATCAATGAAAATACCAGGCTCATATTTATTGAGACAGTCGGTAACCCGAAACTTGATGTGCCGAATATTCATGCATTGTCCGAAATTGCGCACAGTAAAGGAATACCCCTTATTGTAGATAACACTGTTACCACGCCGTACCTGGTCAATCCCATTAAGCTGGGAGCAGACATTGTTGTGCATTCAACTTCAAAATATATTAATGGCAGCGGCAATTCCATAGGCGGCATAATTATTGACAGCGGCAGATTCAAATGGGATGAAAGTAAATTTACATCTCTGGTCGATTTCAGGAAATTCGGTAGATTTACTTACCTGGCCAAACTTAGAAATGGTCTGTTTAGAGACTTCGGTTCCTGTATCTCACCGTTTAACGCATATTTGAACAGCGTAGGCCTTGAGACCCTGGGTGTAAGGATGGAAAGGCTATGCGAAAACGCTCTAAGACTTGCGATACGTTTGAGTGAAAACGATAAGGTCCTTGCTGTTAACTATCCCGGACTTAAAGACAACCGCTATCATAGTATCGCCAAGGAACAGTTTGGCGGCAGGTTCGGTGCGATTCTGACCATAAGGGTCGGCAGCAAGGAAAATGCCTTCAAGGTTATAGACAACCTTAAATATGCCGTTAATCTGGCTAACATAGGTGACGTAAGAACCCTGGTAATCCACCCCGCGTCTACAATATATATAAACAGCTCTGCTGAAGAGAAGGAAAGTGCAGGGGTATACGATGATCTGATCAGAATCAGTGTGGGTTTGGAAGACATAGAAGATATTGAGGAAGATTTCACACAGGCCCTGGAAAAAATAGGTTAGCTATTAATAATGCCGGTATATGTAATATGTCCGGTAGGAAGTTGATAAGTATCCTTAGAAGTCCGGAACATAACATAAAGGGATTATAACCTTAAGAAAGTTGTGTGGAATATATGAATTTGCAAACAAAGATCATTAAAACTGATATTCTCATTATCGGAGGCGGCACTGCCGGGTGTTTCGCCGCCATAACGATAGCGGAGAACTCCGGCGCAGAAGTAATTATTGCAGAAAAAGCCAACATTAAACGCAGCGGTTGCCTTGCCGCCGGCGTAAATGCCCTTAACGCATATATTGTAAAAGGCCAGACACCTGAAACTTATTTAGACTATGTTAGAAATGATTCAGAGGGAGTAAT
>DNIT01000111.1:27889-29804 GCA_003489345.1 Pelotomaculum sp.
ATGATTCAGAGGGAGTAATAAGAGAGGATCTGGTATATACAATAGCTGAAAGGCTCAATGATGTTACCAGAAAGGCTGAAAGCCTGGGGCTTGTGATCCAGAAGGATGAAAACGGAGAGTATATATCAAGAGGGACGAGAAATATAAAAATTAACGGAGAGAATATCAAACCGCTGCTTGCTGAAGCAGTAGACAAAGAAAAGAACATAAAAGTATTGAATAACGTAAACATCATCGACTATATAGTAAAAGACGGGAAAGCAGCCGGCGCTTATGGCTTCTCTGTCCGTAAAAATATATTTTATGTGATTGCCGCTAAAGCCGTCATATGCGCCACAGGCGGGGCAGCAGGGCTCTACAAGCCTAATAATCAGGGCTTTTCAAGACATAAAATGTGGTACCCGCCATTCAATACAGGAGCCGGATATGCCATGGGCATACGGGCAGGCGCCGAAATGACCACCTTTGAAATGAGGTTTATCGCCTTAAGATGTAAAGACACCATCGCTCCAACCGGGACCATAGCCCAGGGGGTCATGGCGCCGCAGGTAAATGGCGCCGGCGAAGAGTATGAAAGAGGATATGGGGCTCCTAAAACATTCAACCGTTTGTACTCTACGGTGACTGAGAACAAAAACGGCAGGGGGCCGTGCTATTTGAAAACGGCCGGGATTACAGATGCGCAGAAAGATGAGCTTTATAAGGCATATTTAAATATGGCGCCGGCCCAGACTTTAAGATGGATGGAGCGCGGCAAGGGACCTGCCGAAGAAAATGTTGAGATTGAGGGCACCGAACCTTATATAGTCGGCGGCCACACCGCAAGCGGCTATTGGGTTGATACGAAAAGGGCAACTACCATCAAAGGGCTTTTTGCCGCGGGCGATGTGGCAGGCGGCAGCCCTCAGAAATACGTCACCGGTTGTTTTGCCGAAGGCGAAATTGCAGCTCTTTCAGCAATCGAATATATAAAGGATAAAATTATCGAGGCTCCAGGTCCGGAAGAGATTGACGAAAAAATCAGCGCAGTAAGGTTTTTTTTAGCCGGTAAACCGGGCACGTATACTGCGGAAGATATTGAGGATGCCATGCAAAAAGTTATGGACGATTATGCGGGCGGTATTTCATCCAACTATACAGTTAATATAAAAAAGCTTGCGATAGCGGGAAAAAGGATCGATGAACTGCTTGAATTGAGTAAAAACTTAAAGGCTGAAGATATGCACCAGCTTATGTTTATTTTTGAGGTGAGCGACAGGCTGTATGTCTGTAAGGCACTGATACGCCATCTGGAAGCACGGAAGGAAACAAGATGGCGGTGTTTCCAGGAGAATGCGGACTACCCTTATAAGGATGATGATAATTTCTTGAAATATATCAATTCCCGCTATCAAAACGATAGGATTGAAATATTATTTAGAAATCTGGTCAAAAAGGATGAGAATTATGAGCATTGCTATGGATAGAAACAAATGTACGGGATGCGGCAAATGTCGTGATGTTTGTCCCGGGAATCTCTTATATCCGGATTCGGAAGGCAGGACGTATATCAGATATCCCAGAGACTGCTGGGGCTGTACTTCTTGTGTCAAGGAATGCCGTTCCAGTGCCATAAGATACTATCTTGGTGCGGATATTGGTGGCAGAGGGGGATATCTTTATACAAAAGTTGAACAAAATTTAATTCACTGGACTTTTTGCAGTCCTGATGGTGGAAAAAAAATATTAACCGTCGATAGAAATAAAGCAAACAGATACTAAAGGAGCAGTTTGTATGGATCATTTAGACAGGTTGGAGGCGGAAAGCATTTATATATTGCGGGAAGCCTATAAGAAATTCGGCAAACTGGGCATGCTCTGGTCGATTGGTAAAGACTCGACGGTCTTATTATGGCTGGCGAAGAAGGCCTTCTTT
>DNIT01000111.1:29926-33388 GCA_003489345.1 Pelotomaculum sp.
GTATTGTCCTTTCCCCTTTATTCATGTTGATACCGCTTATAAAATCCCTAAGATGATTGAATTCAGAGATAGGATTGCAAAGGATTTCGATATCGATCTCATTGTACACAAGAATGAAGAGGCATTGACAGAGGGCATGGGACCCGAAAAAGGAAGACTGGTATGCTGCAAGGCTCTGAAAACCGACGGCCTGCAGCAGGTAATCACCAATTATGAGTTTGATGGATTAATCCTGGGCATAAGGCGTGACGAAGAAGGGTCGCGGTCAAAAGAACGGGTATTCAGCGAAAGAAACAGAGACTCAGAATGGGATTACACCAATCAGCCTCCGGAGTTGTGGGACCAGTTTAAAACTGAGTTTCCAAAAGGAAATCACATAAGAGTGCACCCTCTCTTAAGCTGGAATGAAATTGACATCTGGTCCTACATTGAAAGGGAAAAAATCCCTGTGGTCGACCTGTATTTTGCAAAGGACGGAAAAAGATACAGAAGCCTTGGTTGCGCCCCATGCACCGCCAAGATTGATTCAAACGCGGCTACGATAGGAGAAATCATAGAGGAACTCAAAAACACCAGGGTCAGCGAAAGAGCGGGAAGAGCCCAGGATCAGGAAGATTCTTATGCCATGCAGAAGCTGCGTAAGGATGGATACATGTAACTGCCGGATAGATATGATTTTGCCTGGAGGATAATATAATGGAGAATACAAGGGAAACCTTGCGAATAGTTGTTGTAGGACATGTAGATCATGGAAAATCTACATTTATCGGAAGGCTGCTTTATGATACAAAGTCGCTTCCAGAGGGTGCAATTGAACGGGTCAAGAGAATCTCCAGAGAAAATGGCAAGCCTTTTGAATACGCTTATCTTTTGGACGCTTTCGAGGAAGAACAGAAGCAGAATATTACCATAGATACGACGCAGTTACAGTTTCATACAGAAAAAAGAGAATATATAATAATAGACGCGCCTGGACACAGAGAGTTTCTTAAAAACATGATCTCCGGCGCTGCAAGCGCAGAGGCAGCTCTTTTGGTAATTGATGCGCAGGAAGGAATCCGTGAGCAGTCAAAAAGACACGGCTATATGCTGTCATTGCTTGGAATACGAAAAGTATACGTCTTAGTCAATAAAATGGATCTGGTTGATTTTTCAGAAGCCAAATTCAACGAGATTCAACTTAAAATGAACAAATTTTTAAATGGCTTAAATGTATTTCCCCTGAGGTATATCCCGGTGTCCGCATTATTAGGAGAAAATGTTGCTTTTGCATCTGCAGAAATGCCATGGTATAAAGGGAAAACAGTTTTGGAGGCGATCGACCTTTTTGAAAAGGATCAGGGTATCGCTGACAAACCTCTACGATTTCCGATACAGGATGTTTATAAATTCGATAACAGAAGAATAATTGCAGGAAGAATCGAATCAGGCAGGTTAAGTGTCGGAGATACGATACTTATTTCCCCTGCCAACAAAAAGACTAGGGTTAAGACAATAGAATCCTGGGTGGAAAAAGATAAGCGAGATACAGTGGTAGCCGGTATGTCTGTAGGTATTACCGTTGAGGATGAGTTCTTTAATAAAAGGGGGCAGTTTATATCCCATACCGGTGAAGCTCCCCTTGTAGGAAACTTTTTCATGTCAAATATATTCTGGATGGGAAAAAACCAGTTGGTGATAAATAAAAAATACAAACTAAAGCTTGTTACCCAGGAAGTTGAATGTAAAATATTTTCAGTTAAAAAAGCTATTAATGCGGCCACATTGGAAGCTGTTGACAATGTAGAAGCCGTGGAAACCAATGGAGTTGCCCAGGTAATAATCAGGACCAGGGAACCGGTTTGTTTTGACCAATTTATCAATAATATGCATACGGGAAGGTTTGTGTTGGTTGACGGTTTTGATGTCAGCGGCGGCGGTATCATAACTGGGCTTGTCAAGGAGCTTGAGAAATTTAGCGGAAAGCTGGTAAAAGGGGAGTTTGAGATTGCTTCATCGGCTTTTGATGAGTATTACTTTATCATTTCAGAAGGTATTGTGCGGAATATCCAGGCGAATACCAGGACATATTATGCCGGAGACGAAGTGCCTGTTGCAGGCGAAACATATTCATACTCACGCAGCTTTGATATTATTGATTTAAAAACAGGAGCAGCCGCAATAATCAGAGATGCAAAACTTGCCGACATCATAAGCATTGACAGCTATAAATATAATAATTTACCTGTAGTTAACGTTAAGGGGTTTGCTGCAAGCATAAACACACAAAAGGATCTGGAAGATATAATAAGCGAATTCGGCAAAATTAATGTGGATGATATAAAAACTTATGCCGAGTTTTCAAACAAGTGGTTTGACTTTGGGAAGAATAAGACTATAGTTTTTAAAGATGATGTTTCTTCAACTGATATTGAATACAGAATATGAAGAAGGATTTAGGCAAGCTTGATAAATTTGAGCTTGCCTTTTTACGTATATTGAAAGAGTTCCGGACTTTCTCTATATCATTTTAAAACCCCGGAGATCACCTGGCGATTTCCCATAAATGATCGATGAAACGTCCAAGATATATAAAGGTAGTGGCCCATAAAAATACACCGGCGGCTGAAAAAAGAATCACTTTATAATAGTGAAGGCCGCTCATTCCTGCAAGGTATGGCATTATGTTCCTTAAGCCCGGTACAAAATAAGAAATTATAATTACAGGCAAACCGTATTTCTGAAACCACTTTTCAGCCCTCAGTAATTTTTCCGGCTGTAAGCGGATGTATTTGCCATACTTTTTTAAGCCTGGAGAGCCAATCCTTCTGCCAATTACATAACCTAAAGACACCCCCGTTAAACTACCGGAGATAGCAGTTATCAAAACCGGGAAAAATTCCAAAACATTTTTTTCAATAAGAATACCGAGGAAAGAGAGAACTGATTTTGAAGGTATAATTATACCCAATGTATCAATAGTAAAATAAAGGTATAGTACGATATAGCCATAGCTTGAAAACAATTGAGAAAAGATTTCTTTAATATCCAAAATGCCTGTTGCCTCCTGACTGTCATCACAAAAGCGTAAACGCTGTAATTATAACCCCCAGGATATTCTAATCCATATTGATAAAATGATTGCTGTTTAAGATAATTCACATACAGGAAACTTTTTTACCCTAAAATAAAAGAGTTTTCGACGTTGATACTAACTAAATATAACAACAATGTCAACAAGCCAGGGGCGGGGAGATGAAATTCCCGTCTCATTTTTTAATTGCTTAAAGTAGGCCTGGGTTGAAAATGTGATAGAAATGTAACATCTTTGTGAAGGTTTCGTAAAAAATTTTTCATATAATGAACTCAGTTATACCGGAAGGGGGTTAATGGAAAAGTAGGGATATTTTATATAAATAAAGGGCTTACTGGTTCAAAGTTTAACGTCGTATTTAACAAAAAACCAGACGGGTGGGTGGCTCG
>DNIT01000111.1:33484-34408 GCA_003489345.1 Pelotomaculum sp.
GGGTGGCTCGTGATAGGGCTGGCCTTGTGAAAATGCTAATCAACCACAAAATAATGGAGGGTGCAATGATACATCATAGATTAACGTTGTTTGCTGTACTTATACTCGTTTTAACTCTTTTATCTGCTTACTCCTATGCAAACGAAACGGGGGCCGGCAACAGTACAAACATGATGAACATGCCGGGCCATGACATGTCCGGACACACAATGGAGAAGCAGGATAGTAACATAGCAGGCCAAAGCCCGGATGTGGCAGGTACTCAGCAAACAACGGGTAATATACCCGACCAGGCTGTTACACCTGCTCCGGACGGCACTAACATGGCCGGCCATAATATGGGCGGGAACGGCTCAGATACTGCCGCTAATCAGACGTCCGGCCAAAGCATGGAAATGTCCGGCCAGAATCCACAGGCTGATGATACAACTGATACTTCAGCGGGTGACATGTCCGGCCATAACATGAACGGGATGAGCCATGAGGTGCCGGCCGAACAGCCTGCACATGATATGATGAATATGCCGGACCACAGCGGTGCTGCGGTACAGGATAGCAACGACCACCAGTCCATGGGGCACGATGGCGCTACAGGCCTCAACCCCAGCGCCAAAGAGGTAAACCGGGCCGTCCTTTTAGGTGGTTTTGGGCTGGTAGCCGGCTTAATCGTCCTGGCGGCAGTAATTTTGAAGCGTAAAGCTAAAGTGGGAGGACCCGTCTAAATGGAAAAGACCCCACGTGAAAATAACCTTCTTAAAGCAATTCTGGCCAGTAAATTATTTCCCGGTATCCTCCAGTATCCTACCGCGCTTGTCTTCGCGGTGATTGTCTATGAGCTCTTGTTCGGTCCGCTGTCTCCGGGGCGCAATTTCGGGACAGCCATGACCTGGGTACTGTGGTGGCCTATAATCCCCCTGGTGTTTT
>DNIT01000111.1:34506-35133 GCA_003489345.1 Pelotomaculum sp.
GCCCCTGGTGTTTTTGCTGCTTGGCCGTTTATGGTGCGCCATCTGCCCTTTCGCGACCTTAAGCGATCTGGTGCAGAAATGGGTAGGAAATAACCGGCCGGTACCTGTTTTTTTGAAAAGATACGGTATCTGGATAATTGATGCAATTTTTATCTTGATCACATGGGGCGACCATATTTGGGGTGTTGTAGAGTCGCCACGCGGCTCTGCAATTTTATTGTTAATGATTATCACCGGTGTTATCGCTTCGGGCGCCTTCCTGGAACGCCGTGCCTGGTGCCGCTATCTTTGCTTCCTGGGAGGCCTTTCAGGAAACTACTCCAGGGCAGGTATGCTGGAACTGCGCGCCACTCCGGATAAATGCGCACGGTGCAAGGTGCAGGCGTGCTTCAAAGGAAATAGTAAGGTGCCGGGCTGCCCCCTGTTCGAGTTTCCCAAAACCATGGATAGCAGCGCCACCTGCAACCTATGCGGCAACTGTGTAAAGACATGTCCGAATGATTCAATACGCCTGTCTGTCCGGGTACCTTCGAAAGAGCTGTGGTTTATCAAAAAGCCCCGTTTAGAGGAATCTTTCCTGGCTATTGTCATCATGGGCATTGTTTTTGTACAAAATATAACCATGCT
>DNIT01000111.1:35212-35597 GCA_003489345.1 Pelotomaculum sp.
TTGTACAAAATATAACCATGCTTGACATTGGGGCCAGAGTCATGGCATTGGTTGAAAGCGTGACCGGGATTAGCAGCTACCCCTTAACGTTTACCATTACCTTTGTAATCGCGATGACTGTCCCGGTCTTAGCTTTGTTTTTTACCGGCTGGCTTTCAGGCACTGTAAATGGTGAATCTGCAGCGGTTAATTTTACCCGCTTTGGGTATGCCTTGATACCTCTTGACTTAGCCGGGCATATGGCGCACAACCTGTTTCACCTGTTAGCGGAGGGTAACTCGGTTTTAATTACCGGCCTGTCCTTGTTCGGCATCAACCTGCAGAAATCAACAGCCCTTGCCAGTAATGAAACCATCCAGATCTTGCAGTTTATTCTCATTGGCTT
>DNIT01000111.1:35890-36116 GCA_003489345.1 Pelotomaculum sp.
TAAAATTCTCGTGGTGGACGACGAGCAAAAAATCCGTGAAGTAGTTCGAATGTATCTTGAAAAAGAGGGTTTTGCCGTCGGGGAAGCAGTTGACGGACAGGAAGCCCTGGCCTTGAGCGCTGGTGAGGATTGGGATTTGATTGTGCTTGACCTGATGATGCCGGGGATGGACGGCTGGACAGTTTGCAAGGAAATCAGAAAAACAACCGATTTGCCCATTATCATG
>DNIT01000218.1:0-13893 GCA_003489345.1 Pelotomaculum sp.
TGGAATGCCGCTTGGCCACTTCGTTTAAGCCGTGGGCGTCTGTCCCCAGCAGGGCAGCCATTTGATCAATAAAGGCCCCGGTTCCGCCGGCGCAGATCCCGTTCATCCTTTGGTCCGGTCCGCCCTGGAAAAAAGTTATCTTGGCGTCTTCTCCCCCCAGTTCGACAGCTACGTCGGTTTGGGGAATTAATCTGTTCACGGTGTTGTTGCAGGCAATTACTTCCTGGATGTGTTTGATTCCCAACCAGGAGGAGAGCGCGAGTCCTGCCGAACCGGTTACCATAACCGTAAGCGGCCTGCTGCCTACCTGCTCAAAGGCATTGATTATGAGTTCGGCAGTAAACCTTTTTGTTTCCGCATAGTGTCGCCGGTAGTTTTTGTAAATTATGGTTCCTTTGTCATCCAGAATGACTAACTTGACCGTAGTTGATCCTACGTCCAAGCCCATATGCAGTATATCGTTCACACCGTTCCCTCCAGTCCAAGCCTTGTCTATATCATTATTTGAAACGGTAGTAACTTTAGGATAAATTTGAAACAAATTATTGTCAACGGTTTAGTGGATTTATGTAACCAAGCGGTACGGCAAATGCCCACTGAGATGTTTCTGGAAAATGTCAGTGGCACCTAACGGGACACCCGGAATCACATTTATTTTTCGTGAAGACTTCACGATCTGTTCACACCATGTTCACAATAGCCGCCTATAATTCTAACCATAGACCAACAAAAATTTATCGAAGGGAGTTTTAGAAAAGATGAAAGAAAAAACGTTAAAATTCTTCAGAACCATTCTATTAGGCGGATTCGTTTTATCCACTGCCGGGTCGGCATTTGCTGCAAACTCCAGTGTTTCAACCGGCAACCAACAATTTGCAGAGCGACCTGCTATGCAAGGCAAAGTTGGCGCCCCGCCGGAAGAACAGTTTAGCAAATTGGTAACTGACGGAACTTTTACCCAAGAGCAACTTGACGCAGTGCTGGAAGTTTTTTCGCAAAAAAAACAGCCTGACCAAAAGCAGCAAGGATTTAAACAAGCTGATACTTTGACCCCGATGGTAACCAATGGAACTATTACCCAGGAACAGGCTGATACAATAACGGCAGCACTTTCCCAAAGGGGAGAACCCGGTCAGCCGGCCCAAGGCAACAAGCTTGAAGATGTTTTCACTCAACTGGTTGCCGACGGCGCTATTACCCAGGAACAAGCTGATGCAATAACGGCAGCGCTTCCCCAGCGGCCGGAACCCGGTGATGAACACCTGGATGCTATCAGTCAACTGGTATCCGACGGCATTATCACCCAGGAACAGGCTGATGCTATACGGGAAGCAAAAGGCAACCCCGAAGAAGTTCTCGGCCAACTGGTCGCTGACGGCGCTATTACCCAGGAACAAGCTGATACAATAACGGCAGCGCTTTCCCAGCGGCCGGAACCCGGTCAGACCGCACAGGGTAATACACTCCAGGAAACTCTCAGCGAACTGGTAACTGACGGTACTATTTCCCAGGAACAGGCTGATGCAATGATGAACCTGTTCCCGCAGCACCCAGCCGCAGGCACTCAGAATTAAAAGATGAGGAGACGCCCAAGGGCGTCTCTTTTTTGTTTGACTGGGCCGGCTATAAAGGAAAAAGGGATTTTTCTGCAGAAATTTATCTTTATAGTTACTTCGGAAAGGATATACATATGCCTGCGTCAACAAATATTCTAATTGCTGATGATGAACCCAGAATGATAAAACTCGTAACCGATTTTCTGAAAAAGGATGGCTTCAACGTTCTCGCAGCCGGGAATGGCAGACAGGCTTTAGAAATATTTAATAATAACCACATTGACCTGGTTATTCTGGACGTAATGATGCCGGAATATGACGGTTGGGCTGTGTGCAGGGAAATTCGCAAGATTTCTCCTGTGCCTATCATTATGCTTACCGCCCGTTCTGAAGAATCAGATGAATTGTTTGGGTTTGAGCTGGGAGCCGATGAATATGTGACCAAGCCCTTCAGCCCTAAAATTCTGGTGGCAAGGGTTCAATCATTACTGAGAAGGATTACGGAACGTAAAAACCTGAACATCCCGGTGGATGGATTAGAAATAGATATAAACGGCCGGGCTGTTACTGTTGAAGGAGCGCCGTTGGATTTAAGCATGAAGGAATTCGAGTTGTTGCTTTACCTGGTAAATAACGAAGGGATGGCCTTAAACCGGGATCAAATATTGAACGCGGTCTGGGATTATAACTATTTTGGTGATGCCAGGACCGTTGACACCCATATAAAAAGACTCAGAAGCAAACTTGGTAATAAAGGCTCCCTTATTAAAACAATTCGCGGGATAGGATATAAATTTGAGGTGAAACATGAAGCTAACCATTAGAATAAAACTGTTTTTGGTAATGAGCGGGTTAATTATTCTGTTCGTAGCCTTATCCCAGTTTCTTAACAGGGAGTTCCTTGAAGATTATTACGTCTCAGAAAAAAAGAAACATCTAATGGATATCTATAGCTCCATCAACGATATATATCAAGGGGATCCGGAAACGATCTCCCTGGACCTGGAGATAATGGAACGCAACACTGGGATTCGTATCGTTATCTTAAATCCAAAACTGGAAGCAATTTATCACTTACAGAGGATCCCTGAGGACCCCCCTGCAGAAGAGCCCCCTCCCGCGCCTCAACCAAGATCCGATGATTTGCAACCCGCAAATTCTTCTCCTGCTAAACCTGAAATGAAACAGAGCTTTGAAAAAAGCCTTGTTTATATGAATCAGGACAAACTTGCAGAAGGTAAAGCAGTCATCAATCTTTCTAAAGACCCAAGAATTCAGACTAATCTAATTAATTTAGCAACTACATTAAATAACGGGGACTATCTAATTCTTAACACCCCTTTTACTCCCATTAATGAAAGTGTGCGCATAGCAAATCGTTTTTTCTTATTCACCGGGTTATTGATATTTATAATTGGCAGTATCATTATCTATTTTTTTGCAAAAAAATTGACCCTGCCCATATTGCAGTTAAATGATATTGCCCAAAGAATCGCGAAACTCGATTTCAGCCAAAAATACCCGGTTAAAACTTCTGATGAAATTGGGCAACTAGGAGAAAGCATTAATTCGTTATCTACTCAGTTGCACAATGCAATATTTGAATTAACCGAAGCAAACCATAAACTGCTGGAAGATATTGAGCAGAAACGAAAAATTGATGAAATGAGAAAGGAATTCATCTCCAGCGTATCCCACGAACTAAAAACGCCGATCTCTTTAATCCAGGGCTATGCTGAGGGGTTAAAGGAAAATGTAAATGAAGACGAGGAGAATAAGAACTTTTACTGCGAAGTAATTGTTGACGAGACTAAAAAGCTGGATAAGCTGGCATCGGATTTATTAGATTTGTCCCAAATAGAAGCGGGTACTTTTAGATTAGAAAGAAGCAGTTTTGATATATCCAAGCTTGTGGCAACAGTCATGGAAAAATATAGGCCTTTGTTTTCAGAGAAGGGAGTGAATTGCACACTGTCAGCAGAACCCGGTCTAATTGTGTTTGCCGACAGGTTTCGTACGGAACAAATTATTGTTAATTACTTCAACAACGCCATTCATCATGTCGATCAACAAAGATTCATTACCATTTCCATTAAATCTCTTCAAGAAAAAGCTATTGTGTCGGTCTATAATTCCGGTCCTTCTATTCCACCGGATTCGTTGGATAAAATCTGGGAGAGTTTTTATAAGGTGGACAAAGCAAGGACAAGGGCTTATGGAGGCACCGGCCTGGGGTTATCAATTGTCAGAGCTATCCAGGAACAAGATCACAACCGGTACGGCGTATTAAACAGGGACGGTGGTGTGGAATTTTGGTTTGAATTGGATATCGCGGTAAATCCAGCAGGATAAGGGTATTGGAAAGATTCTCCCAATACCCTTATCCTAGCGTAATATTTTATGGGTTTGCATTATTTTAAAGCCATGACTATCTTTGTCAAAAGTTCGCTTTCCGGGACCCCATCTGGTGAATTATAGTAAAATTCGTAATACACTCCCTTTTGTTCATAGCCGTTTTCTTCAATCCATTTAAACATCTCATTGTAGGGTTCTTCCATTTGACTATATGCCCCTTTATACATACAAGAAACATACTTTCCCCGGGGGATTTCACCGGATTGAATTTCACCCCTGGCGGGCAAAGGCTTAGCAACAGGAAATCCCATTTCCACGTCCAAATCCTGCATATCAAGATTGTAATAGGCTGTGTATGGTATATCTGCCGGCTGTTCGCCGAGTTCGCCCATATACCGCATAATTTCCCCGTAAGCCTGGCCAATTGCTTGCGGCAAATTTTCTACTTCGGTTCTTGTTCTAATAGATAAAACAGGTTGCGCCTTTTGTTCGCTTAATTCAATCTGAAATTTCATCACCATTACCTCACTTCCATTTACTGATATTCTAACAAGAACATCTGTTTGGTGTCAATAGAGTTATTCCATTTTCCACGCATGGTCACATTCCGTGCATCGCAGCATCCCTCTATTAAAAAGGCTCACAAAAGCAAACAAAAGAAATAACGCCGTACCTATCCATAGAAATCTCAGGTACAGATAACCCGCCAGGAAAAACAGTCCGGCAATGATTAGCAGTGTGCATATTACGTTAAATTTACTCATTTGCCGGACATTATTTGAACCACAGCCCGGACAGGTATACTGATTCTCCTCCATGTAACTATACACCTCATTTTGGATCTTGATTATATCAAAGAATACCATATATTTATACTATACTGAAATTATGCAAAAAAAGGAATAGCAACAAAAACCGATGTGGGTACGAATGAATTCGCACCCACATTGGTTTTTTGCGGTATTGCTCCTTGTTGACACTTTTTTTCAGGACAGGGTATAATATTTTCTCTTCCGATACGATCTTTCCTGGCTTTAAAGATAGTGCTCTTACTATTCTGGTAGTTTATCATATAATCAACCGGTGTTCTTGCAGGACATGCTAATAACTTCTTTTTCCATCAACCTGCGATAGGCTGTTCATAGAGCAACCCTTCGACCTGCAGATTTTGAGGTACCCGCCAATCATCCGCTAGAGATATCTTAATCCCATCCGGAGCAGTGACGGCCCCCTTAAAAATACAGACTTTAATCCCGTCGACAATAACTATGTCATAACTTCCCGTTGCCTGCGGTTCACCTGTAGACACGACAGGCTCATTAACGCACCCCCCCCAACCGCTCATCGTTACCATGTCCACAGTAATGACTTCAGTCCTTTTGAGAATATAGCCTCTGGCTTCTTCTGAAATCCCGACCTTAATCATTTGATTTACCCCCTGACATTTTTCTTCTCTGATTTCCTCGTTTCCACTAATAAGTTTCAGAATAGTTCTCCGTGCCGCCAGCGGCACCACATATCATGAAAACACAGGTGCGGATTCATTCGCACAAATGCAACATTGGCTACAAGTTCACTGCTGGCGCGCCAAGTGCGATTGAAACCGCACGTGCATGCATTTTTGAAGATTCGCTCTGCAAGCTGAACATATGTACAGATTTCAGGGTGGTATGTTGGCGAACTCACTAAACCTTTTTATAATATTACCACAGTGCACTACTATCGGCAATATTAATATATAGTATACTATTATCTAGTATACTATATAACAGTAAACAGCGGTATCGCCAAAACGCAAAAAGGCCCCGCTCCGGAGAGTAAGGCCTTTTACAGTTGATGTCTAAAGCGTAGTTGCAGGAGATTATATCCGGCAATGGATTTTCAGATCAGTAATATGCTCACCCTAAAAGGCAGGAACTACACTGCCCTTGTAATTGTCTTCAATGAATTTCTTGACTTCGGGCGACTGCAGGGCCTGGCCCAGCTTTTTGATGCTGTCCTTGTCCTTGTCCTCGGGCCTGACCGCCAGGATGTTGGCGAAAGGTGAATCCTTTGCTTCCATGAAGATGGAGTCTTGGACAGGGTTTAAGTTCGCTTCCAGCGCGTAATTGCTGTTAATGACGCAAACATCCAGATCCTCCAGCGCTCTTGGCAGCATTGCGGCGTCCATCATCTGGATCTTTAATTTTTTCGGGTTCTCAACGATATCCCTATCAGTGGCGGTTACGCCGGCGCCGTCTTTGAGTTTAAGCAGTCCGGCCTCCTGGAGAACCGCTAAGGCCCGTCCACCGTTGGTTGCATCATTGGGGATGCCTATACTGGCGCCGTCGGACAGCGTATCAAGCTTTTCAACCTTTTTGGAGTACACGCCCATAGGTTCGGTATGTACCTTAACTGTATAGCTCAGGTTTGCGTTATTCTTGGCGTTGTAATCCTCCAGATACGGGGTGTGCTGGAAGAAGTTGGCGTCGATTTGCTTGTCATTCAAGGCAGGGTTTAAGAGCACATAATCGGTAAACACCTTGATTTCCAAGTCCACATTTTCCTTTTGCAGGATGGGCTTTACTATCTCCAATATTTCGGCGTGCGGTTTGGCGGTAGCTCCAACCACCAACTTGGCGGGAGTATTTGAACTCCCGTTGGCAGGAGTATTTGAACCCCCAGCATTTTCCTGGGTCGGCTTGCCGCCGCAGCCCGCTAAAACACCTGCTGCAAATATTAGACAACCTACGAGTACCAAAAACCTTTTCACGCTTTTACCTCCTTTTGTTCGCTATCTTGCCGGCGAGATTGTCGCCTAGCATTTGGACCCCCTGGACAAGTATGATGAGGACTATTACAGTAATCCACATCACAGTGTCCTCATAACGCTGGTAGCCGTAATAATAGGCCAGGGTACCCAGTCCACCTCCTCCCACAATTCCCGCCATAGCTGAATAACCAACCAGGTTAATGGCTGTTATGGCAATTCCCAACAATAAAGAAGGCATTGCCTCGGGCAACAAAACTTTGGATACAACCTGAGAATTGTTGGCTCCCATCGAAACAGCAGCCTCAACAAGCCCCCATTCAATTTCTTTTAGTGAAGTCTCCACCATCCGGGCCACAAAGGGTATGGCCGCAATAGTAAGCGGCACTATTGACGCCACAGTACCGATAGGTGTGCCGACTACAAAACGGGTAAGCGGAATGAGCAAAATCAGGAAAATAATGAAGGGGATGGAACGCGCGGCATTGACTATTGAACCGAGGACCCGGTTTAGACCCTTATTTTCCATAATATGGTTTTTAGCGGTGGTTACCAGTATGATGCCCAGCGGCAGGCCAAACAGGTAGCTCAAAACAGTGGATATCAGGACCATATAGATAGTTTCCCAGGTAGCCACCAGTACTTTGTCGACAACCCAGGAATTATTCCCTAAAAGCTCAAGCATTTGTTAACACCTCTATTTCCAGGCCCTGGCCGCGCAGATAATCAAACGCCTCTTGCAATAATTGGGGATGCCCGATTATTTCCAGGGTCAGGTTACCAAACGGGGTATCTTTGATCCGGTCGATGTTACCGTAGATGATGTTGACATCAACGTTATAGCGCCGGACCATTGAGGAAATTAGGGGCTGGCCCGCTGAAGCGCCGATAAATGACACCCTGATAAGCCTGGTAGTGGTTTCGCCGTTTCGCTCCGTCGAACTGTGCAGCAACTCAGCGGGTACCTCATGGTTGATAACCGCATTGACAAAACTGCGTGAGGTAGATGTCTGCGGGTTTGAGAAAACATCCAGAACATCACCGATCTCTACAATCCGGGAATTGCTGATGACCGCAACCCGGTCGCAAACCTCTTTAATCACGTTCATATCGTGGGTGATCAACAAAATCGTCAAATTGAGCTGACGGTTGATATCTTTTAATAGTTTTAAGATCGAACGGGTCGTCTGCGGGTCTAAAGCTGAAGTGGCCTCGTCGGATAAAAGCAGCTTGGGGCCGTTGGCCAGTGCCCGGGCGATACCCACTCTCTGCTTTTGACCTCCGCTCAACTGGCCCGGGTGCATCCCGGCCTTATCGGTAAGGCCCACCAACTCCAGGAGTTCTTGTACCCGCTTGTTTGCCTCCGCGCGCGGCACTTGTGCTATCTCCAGCGGGAACATGACATTGTCAAAGACCGTTCTGGAAGACAGCAGGTTGAATTGCTGAAAGATCATGCCGATCTTTTGCCGGGCAAAACGCAGTTCCCCCATGCCGAGCGAGGTAATTTCGCGTCCATCGACCGTAATAGACCCCTGGGTCGGCTTTTCCAGCATGTTTATACACCGGATCAGGGTGCTTTTGCCTGCTCCGCTCAAGCCGATAATTCCGAATACCTCACCCTTTTTCACAGCAAGACTAACATCGTCCAGCGCCAGGACTTGTTGACCCGCTGTTGCATAGATTTTACTGAGGTTCTTGATCTCGATCATTTCTAATACCTCCACTGAGGTATAATTTTCTTTTTATTGACTTATTCCTGCTTTTCTGAAAAAAAGACCCGGTTCCAAATATGCTTATCAACCAGCCTATTAATATTACAATTATTTAACTATGATATAAATATATAGTATACCAATTAGCTTAATTAATATTACCCGTAACGGTATATTTTTGTCAACAGACAATTGTCCCGATACTACCTGCTTCGTCGCAACTGCTTATCGCAGGCCAGTATCCGAAGCATGTACACTTACCCATCAATCGGCTCTGTCGGACCGGTCAGATCCAATTGATAAAATACCAGGTCAAGCCACTTGCCGAACTTGAAGCCAGCCCTTTTTATTGTACCGGAATATTGAAACCCCATTTTTTCATGCATGAAAATACTTTTTTCATTAAGAGCATCAATGCCGGCAACCAATGTCGCATACTCTCTTTCATTAGCAAGCTTTATTATTTGTGTTACCAGCGCAGTTCCAATACCGCGTTTCCGATAGTCCTTATGTACATAAACCGAATGTTCTATCGTGTATTTATAAGCCGGCCAGGTTCTAAAAGGTCCAAAAGTTGCAAAGCCCGTAACCGTATTGTCTTCTTCAAAAACGATGACCGGGAAATCGTCCTCTTTCTTCTTTTGAAACCACAGCTTTCTTTCCTCTATTGTCTGGACCCTATAAGCGTATACTGCTGTCGTATTTAATACAGCGTCATTATAAATTTCCATAATTTCATATAAATCCTTATCAACTGCCTGCCTGATCATGCAAACCATACCTCCCTACATTAGCTTAACATCGATTTCAATTCAGTGCCACTCAAAACCCAACTAATAAAAAATTCAAACTATCCAAAAGGGTGAGACAGAGAACCGTCCCCCGTCTTATTGAACGTTCACATAGCTACCGACTCACCCAATGCAGGGATAACAAACTGCCAGACCCAGGCCCCATGGTCGCCAGCAGGTTGTGGGTTTTACAGGCTGCCAGAGCAATCCGCCTTTGCTTTACCACCCACCCTGAAGATCTTTTATCTGAAGGCGCCCACTGGCCGAGGCATTGGCACGCATAGATAAGGCTGGTCAGAGCAAAGCTCTTCATTCCATACGACAGTCAGGCCAATCGTTTAATTGGCCTTAGCTGCACGTCAAACCCTCACTTTTTTCAATAGATAGTAATGCCAAAAGTTTTGTACGATTTTCCAAATGTATTCATCCGACAATTTACTGATGTCCTTTTAATTATGCAAATTTACCGACTGAGTGCTTGAAATTAAATAAAAACAACTATATATTAGAGTAGTCTAATATGTGTAATTGTTATTTGGTGGCGATGAAAATGCAACAAACAAGCACTGAAGTTGATATAAACAAAAGACAAAAATATCTTGGGCAAAAGGGCATGGTGGCGCTCATAGCATTCTTAAGCGCTTTTATACCGCTGTCTACTGACCTTTATCTTCCCGCTTTGCCCGGTATGGCGGAATATTTTAAGGCCCCCGTAAACCTGGTTAACCTTACTTTAATACTATTTTTTATTTTCTTCAGCGCCGGGATGTTACTGTGGGGACCGTTAAGCGATAAGTACGGGCGCAAGCCTGTATTGCTGACCGGTTTGACTGTATATATATTGGCAAGCATATGTAGTGCTTGTGCTACGGATATATACCAACTGATAACCTTCCGGGTTTTTCAAGCAATTGGCGGCGGAGCTGCTTCTTCTGTAGCAATGGCTATAGTGAAGGATACTTATGACGGCAGAAAGCGGGAATCCATTCTGGCCATGGTTCAATCAATGAGCATGATATGTCCGATAACCGCCCCGGTTCTAGGTGCGATTCTATTGCAATTCATTTCCTGGCGGGGTATATTCTGGACTCTTGCCGGTATCGGCATTTTGGCCCTGGCGGGCACCCTTGCTCTGGAGGAAACTATAGGGAAGCGTTACACCGGAACGATAGGACAGACCATGAGCCGGCTGGGAGTTGTTCTCAAAAACCACAGCTTTACATCGCTACTCATTGTGTTTGCTTTGGCCGGGATACCCACATTTGCTTACCTGGCCTCATCATCCTACATTTATATTGATGGATTTGGTCTGAGTGAACAAGGGTACAGCTACTTTTTTGCATTAAACGCGGTATTTTTACTGCTTAGTCCGATGCTATACCTGTTTTTGTCCAAAAGATACGACCGTAGAACTATTATTACAACCTGTTTTGCAGTGGTAGCCATGAGTGGAGCACTGATTGGCAGCCTGGGGAATCTCGGTCCCTGGCTATTTGCTGTCACCTTGATACCTTCAACCATAGCTTCCAATTGCGTGCGTCCCCCCGGCACCAACCTGATGCTGGAGCAGCAGCAGGAAGATATCGGTTCAGCTTCAGCTCTGATGAGCTGCATCAGCCTTTTGATGGGCAGCGCCGGAATGCTTCTGATTTCTTATGGTTGGAGCAACATCATTTTGGCCCTGGGCATCTTGAATCTCATTGTCGGACTGGTTTGCGGGGCACTCTGGCTGGTGATTTCAAAAAGCTCCTCCTACAATAAATTATGCAATTCTAAATCATCCAAACTGTAATAAAAACCTGTATATACCTATACCATATTACACGTCCCTGTTTCTGGTCCGGGGATCACAGGTAAGACCGATGCCGGAAGCTTCGGCCTCCACCATCTCCATAAGGACGACCGCAGCTGCCGCCTCATTGTCAGTGATATTTACTTTTCTGCGATACGCCACCGCCTGCGGCGACCACAGGGAGGCCACTCTTTCACTGCCGTCAGGATGTTGTCCAAACCGCGGACATTCAGAAAGGAGGCATGGATACCGGCAAAAGACGCCTGCGTTGAGTCTTCAGCGGATGCGGAGGACCTGATGGCCAGTGGTTCGTTCAGGTACCGGCTCTTGCAGAAGCGCATTAACTTTTCCGCGATATGCTGCGGCATGTCGCCCTCGATAATCTTTGTTCCTCAGTTTCGTCAAGCGGTCACGGTGATCGGTCGCCTCTATATTTTCGCCGCTCACTGTTTTGGAAATGTTTTCAACCAGTTCCTGCAGCTGATTGTACTTTATAAATTCGTGGTAAGCCCGGGTAGCTAGAACTATTCCTCGGGGGATCTTAAAGCCGTACCTGGCCAGGCGAGCCAAATTCCAACCCTTGCCTCCGGACACCTGGGAGCCGGACTGAAAAGCTTCATCCCAGGAATATGTACTTGATTGGAGATTCCATTACTCCCGTCACCCCCTTTTTATATTATTGAGCTCCTTCCCGGTCAATGGCTCCGTATAAAAACAGGTCCACAATTTTGGCCATCTGTGGTCGCAGTTCAAATCTTGACGGATCCCTCAACCAGTCCATGACGACCACACCGCGCATAATATCGATTTGCGCTACCAGCAGAGTAACAGATACATCACGCCTGATTTCACCCGCCAGCTGTCCTTTGCGAATAATCTCAGCCATGATGCTCTGGCTGCCCGTTTCACCATCACTGTAGCCTGACCCCTTTGACATGTTCTTCAGCCGGTAGCCAAGGCAAATACCAGTTAGCTCCGGGTTTATTTCAACCCATTCATAGGCTTTATCAAGAGCGGCCAGCAGGTGCGATCTGGTGTCAGGCAGGTTATCCAATGTGTCAAAGGTCCTTTGCGCCAGTCCCCTGGACATTTCTCTCACATATTCCTCTACAATCGCTTCTTTTACAGGAAAGTGATTATAGAGTGTCTTCCTGGCGATATCAGCCTCATTTGCTATCTGCTCCATAGTGGTATTGTTAAACCCCTGTCGCTCTATGAGCCCAATGGCCACTACCACAATTTTTCGTCTTGTTTCCTTTTTCTTCCTTTCAGCCCTGCCTTCAACCGGCATATTCTCAAGTTCCAAAACCACACCTCCTTCAAGGTTCATTGACGCAGAGAAAAAATCATATCTCTATACAATATGTAATATTATACAGTGTGTATTCATAGTCTTATTCCCCCTCATCTCTTCAGATATGTCAATACCCCATTTGAATTGCAGCATCTTCATAAATTGATGCGTTCATTTTACGAAATAACCGGGCATGTCAACGCCATCACTGATATCAAGCGACACCTACATAATTGACCATTTGTGTTACGGTCCTTGCGTGGGATATAAGTGTTTAAACGGCCTCATGGATTATAGCACCCCTATCATCCTGGTTATGTGGCTGCCCACCCGGCCTTAATCATCCGGTTGGCTCTCGACAAGCAGTTTATTGACTTGCACAGCAACAATTTGGCCCAGTGGCTGGTACACCGGCTGCTCGAAGAGGGAGCATTGCCGGAGCACCTGGCCTTTGTACGCACGGAGTATAAAAAACGCCGCGATGCGCTGGTCAAGGCGCTGCGGCGCTGTTGCGGAGAAAAACTGGTTTTCAATATGCCTGAGGGGGAGGTTTTTATCTCTGGTGCAGGATCCAGGCTCCGGTCTTATCCAGCAGGTTGCTGCACGAGGCCGCCAAAGCCGGGCTTTCTTTTGTTCCCGGCGAGGCTTTTTATTCTACGCCGAACGGCGATAGGGAAATCCGCCTTTACTTTACTACCCACCCTGAAGATCTTTTATCTGAAGGCGCCCGCCGGTTGGCCGAGGCATTGGCGCGCATAGATAAGGCCGGTCAGAGCAAAGGCGCTTCATTCAATACGACAGTCAGACCAATCGTTTAATTGAGGCAGGGGCGGGTTCTCCTTCTTAATTATAAAGCGACCCCCATCATTTTCGCTTTAAAGTGCCATCCAATAACAAGTTTAAATTAATTTGTTCCTACGCCACTGCAGATTGCTAAGTTAGAGAACAAAAGTAAACCTACGAAAGAACGAGAAAAACCGGAATATATTAACCTAACACTCTTTCCTGAAACGGAAGGAGTGTAGTGGTACGTCTGTTAATATTGCCTTCGAAGCCTTGGTATTAGGGGATTTCTAAATTTAAAGTTTCAAACTTGAGTATTACAACCTGTTTTGCAGTGGTAGTCATGAGCGGAGCACTAATTGGCAGCCTGGGTAATCTCGGTCCCTGGCTATTTGCTGTCACCCTGATACCTTCAACCATAGCTTCCAGTTAGGCTTAAGCGCTTCTACAGGCTGACCCGCCTTCTCTCAGCTGCAATGATCACGATAGAAGGCTGGCAGCAGGCTTTTAACCTTCTGCAAGTTTCTTGTAGAAGTCGTATCTTTCCTTGGCGTCTGCCTGTGTTTTTTGGAAGAGCGCTTCTGCTTGGGCCGGGAATAGTTTGGCCAGTGAGCTGTAGCGAGTTTCGCTCATAATGAAGTCTCTAAAGGAATCCAGATCCGGCTCTTTGGAATCAAGGGTAAACGGATTCTTGCCCTCTTCCTTGAGTAGAGGATTGTACCTGTACAGGTGCCAGTAACCTGCTTTAACAGCCTTGGCCATTTCTTGCTGGCTCTTGGTCATATTGATGCCGTGGTTGATGCAGGAAGAATAACAGATGATCAGGGACGGTCCAGGATACTCTTCAGCTTCCTTGAAGGC
>DNIT01000218.1:14177-14764 GCA_003489345.1 Pelotomaculum sp.
ACCAGGATATTGATATCTTCACCGGATGCCACTACGTGGTCCAAGCCGCCGTAACCGATGTCATAGCCCCAACCGTCTCCACCGAAGGCCCAGTTGGACTTCTTGATCAGGAAGTCTTTCCTGTCGATAATCCCTTGCATTACAGGATGGGTCTGTCCTTCCAAGAGAGGCAGGATCTTGGCTGCAGCAGCTTTGGACGCCTCAGCGTTGTACATCCCTTCCAGCCATTCCTGGAACGCCTCTTTAAGTTCCTGTGGAATATCAAGAGATATGGCTTCTTGCATCAGCTCGGCAACTTTATTTCTGATCTTCTTAACCCCAAGATACAGACCGAAGCCGAATTCCGCGCTGTCCTCAAACAGGGAGTTGGACCAGGTCGGGCCCTTGCCTTCCGCATTTGTGGTGTACGGCATGGAAGGAGCGGCGGCAGCCCAGATGGAGGAGCAGCCCGTGGCGTTCGACATCATCATCCTGTCTCCAAAGAGCTGGGTGAGAAGTTTTACGTACGGTGTTTCGCCGCAGCCTGCACAGGCGCCGGAGAACTCCAGCAGGGGCTGGCAAAACTGGCTGCCTTTTACGCTGAATTT
>DNIT01000218.1:15016-35445 GCA_003489345.1 Pelotomaculum sp.
ACTTCACAGCCCATGCAATCCAATGGTGTGACCTGGATGCGATAAGCTAACCCGGAGAGCTGTTTGCCGATGGCCGGTTTGGTTTCGAACGCAGCCGGAGCGTTCTTTAATTCTTCCTCGGTCAACAGGATCGGCCTGATCGCTGCGTGCGGGCAAACAAACGAACACTGGTTGCACTGGATACAGTTTTCTTTGATCCACCTGGGCACAAACGCTGCCACACCACGTTTTTCATATTTGGCAGTGCCGGGCGGGAAGGTACCGTCTTCCGCACCTTTAAAAGCGCTGACGGGAAGCGTATCTCCTTCATTCTTGGCCATGATCCGCAAGACATTCTTAATGAAATCAGGCTCTTCTTTTTCTACCACCGGCTCATCAGCAGCGTCAGCCCACGCGGCGGGTATATCAATTTTAACAATGTTGTTAATACCGGCATCAACAGAAGCGTTGTTCATGTTGACGATCTTATCGCCTTTTTTACCGTAAGCTTTCATGATCTGGTCTTTCATGTAACCAACAGCTTCGTCAATGGGAATCACTCTGGCCAGTTTGAAGAAAGCCGCCTGCATGATCATATTGGTACGGTTGCCCAAGCCAAGTTCCCTGGCGATTTCCACAGCGTTGATGGTAAAGAAGTTGATTTTGCTTTTAGCAAGATATCTCTTAATCTTGGCCGGTAACTTTTCTTCCAGCTCTTCCGGTGACCAGACACAGTTGAGCAGGAAGGCGCCGCCGGGCTTGAGACCTGCCGTTAAATCATAAACATTCACATAAGACTGGTTGCTGCAGGAAATGAAGTCGGCTGTGTTAATCAGGTAAGGCGCCTTAATGGGTTTTTTGCCAAAGCGCAGGTGGGAAACGGTGATGCCGCCTGATTTTTTGGAGTCATAAGCAAAATAGGCTTGCGCAAAAAGGTCAGTATGGTCGTTGATGATTTCTACGGCTTGCTTGTTGGCGCCCACCGTGCCGTCGGAACCGAGGCCAAAAAACTTGCACTGGATGGTCCCTGCCGGCGCAACATCGATATCCTCTCCCCTTTCCAGGGATGTAAAGGATACGTCGTCGATAATGCTGATCGTGAAATTACTCTTTGGTTCGTCTGCTTTCAGGTTTTCATATACAGCTACGATATCGGAAGGCAGGGTATCCTTGGAGCCCAGACCGTAACGTCCCCCAACAACAAGCGGTTTCTCAACATCTGCGTTGAAGAATAAGTTGCAAATGTCGTTATACAGTGGTTCTCCAGGGGAACCTGGGGTCTTAATCCGGTCAAGTACGGCAATTCTCTTGACAGTCTGTGGGTATACGTTAAAGAAGTATTTCGCTGAGAAAGGTCTGTACAGGTGTACTTTAATAAGTCCGACCTTTTCTCCTTTGGCCATCAGGTAGTTGATGGTTTCTTCAGCGGTATCACAGACAGAACCCATTGCCACGATGATGTTTTCGGCATCCGGCGCTCCGTAATAGTCAAACGGTTTGTACTCCCGGCCGGTGATCTTGCCGATTTCCTGCATATATTCATTTACGATATCAGGGACTGGCTCGAAGAACGGGCTGCAAGCCTCTCTGGCCTGGAAGAAAATATCCGGGTTCTGGTTGGAGCCCCTGATAACCGGACGGTCAGGATTTAAGCTGTTATCCCGGAAAGCCTTGACAGCGTCCATGTCAACCAGTTTGGCAAAATCATCATAATCGATGACTTCTACCTTCTGCTGCTCGTGGGAAGTTCTGAAACCATCATAGAAGTGCAGGAAAGGCACTCTGGACTTGATGGCGGCCAGGTGGGCGACGCCACCGATATCAATGACTTCCTGAACACTGTTGGAGCACAGTAAAGCAAAGCCCGTTTGGACAGTTGACATTACATCAGAGTGGTCTCCGAAAATATTCAAAGCATGGGTTGCGATGCTCCGGGCTGTTACGTGCAGTACACCGGGGAGAAGTTCACCGGCAATTTTATACATGCTGGGGATCATCAAGAGCAAGCCTTGTGATGCTGTATAGCTTGTTGTTAACGCGCCCGCGCATAAAGCGCCGTGCATGGCTGCGGCTGCCCCTGCTTCGGATTGCATTTCGGTGACGTCCACGGTTTGACCGAAAATGTTTTTCAGTCCCTGAGCGCTCCACTCGTCAACATATTCTGCCATGGGAGAGGATGGGGTGATGGGGAAAATGCAGGCACACTCGGTAAAAGCATAAGATACGTATGCCGCCGCCTTGGTGCCGTCCATCGTCTTCATCTTGTCTTTTGCCATTAATTGGTTACCTCCTCTTAGTTCAGATTCAATCCAATAACGCAGGTAATAAAACCCGTGTAATTTCGGCCTAAAGAAAAATTAATACAATTAGAATCTTATCATATATAACCGGTCATTTAAAACTATTAATTTTTACAATTTGTTTGTTTTTAAAAATTCACTTAATCAAAAGGGGTACTGAGGACCGCTATCAGGCGGCCCGTCAGTATATTGCATATATATTCACGAAATTCAAACTAAACAGGATAGAATTCAGAGCTTTTTTTGGCTAGTTCAACGTCAACGTTGAGCTTTTTGGCCATCCTCTCTTCCAGGAACTTGGGAGCTACCTGCGGGTAAATGGCGCAGGAAATGATATCTTCCTCTTTCTCCATGACCGGAGCGATCATTTCCTTGGCCTTGGGCAGTTCCGGTTCCAGCATGTCGGCCGGGCGGCAGGTAATGGGCTGTTCATTACCAATGATCATCTTGCGTGCTTCTTCATTGATGGGAGCCGGGGGACGGCCGTAATAACCGCGCATGTACTGTTTGACTTCGTTGGTGCACATCTTATAGCGACCCATAAGGACGTTGAGCACCGCCTGGGAGCCGACGATCTGACTGGAGGGCGTTACCAGCGGCGGCCAGCCGAAGTCTTCCTGCACTCTGGGCATTTCCTCGAGCACCTCCGGCAGCCGGTGCAGAGCATTGGCCTGCTGCAGCTGGGAGAGGAAGTTGGACATCATGCCGCCCGGGACCTGGGATACCAGGATGCCGGCGTCCGGATATTTCTGTGCCAAATCGAACGCATCGTAAAGCGGCCGGATGTTCTTCCAATAATCAGCAAGCTCAATCATGGGTTTAAGGTCTAAGCCGGGATCGTACTCAGTACCTTCAAAAGCTGCACACATGACTTCAATAGATGGTTGAGAAGTTTGTACAGACATTGGAGATATCGCACAGTCAATGATATTGGCGCCTGCTTCTATACCTTTCATATAGGCCATGGCGCCCATGCCGCTGGTATAGTGGCAGTGAATTTGGATCGGTACTGTTATTCCGGCATCCCTCATACCTTTTACAATATTGTAAGTTATATAAGGGGCAATAATGCCGGCCATATCCTTGATCGCAATGGAATGGACACCCATCGATTCCAGTTCTTTCGCCAGTTTCACATAATATTCAACTGTGTGGACCGGGCTGATGGCGTAGCAGATGGTGCCCTGCGCGTGTGCGCCCTCATCAATAACTGTTTTAATTGCTACTTCCAGGTTCCGGTAATCGTTTAAGGCATCAAAACAGCGGAATATATCCATACCATTGAATACAGCTTTTTTGATAAACTCAATTAGAACGTCATCGGCATAGTTCCTGTACCCGACGATGTTTTGCCCTCTTAATAGCATTTGCGTCTTGGTTTTTTTTAGGTGACGCCTGATTACACGTAGACGTTCCCAAGGGTCGTCACCACAGAAGCGCATACAGGTATCGAAGGTGGCCCCACCCCACATTTCCATGGAATGGAAGCCGATTTCATCGTGTTTCTCTGCGATGGGAACCATGTGCTCGGTTTTCATTCTAGTCGCCAACAGTGACTGGTGGGCGTCCCGGAATGTTGTATCGGTTATCAAAGCAGCCTTTGGGCCTTTAGTTGCCATCTTATTATCCTCCCCTTTTCTCGCTGGCTGGACTTTAGTCAAGGTACTACAGCCCAACTACCTTCATCAGGTCGCGAACGGCCTGGATGGAATTATCCAGGGCGGCTTTTTCTTCCGCAGTCAAATCGAGTTCATATATTTTTTCCACACCGTTGCCGCCGATCAATGCAGGCACACCGGTATAAAGGTCTTTGGCCCCATATTCACCATTTAGATAACAGGCTACGGGCATAATGCGTTTTTTATCTTTTAGCACCGCTTCGGCCATCTGCACACAGCCGGCGGAAGGAGCATAGTAAGCGCTGCCGGTCTTAAGGAAGCTCACAATCTCTGCGCCGCCATGGGCGGTTCTCTTGACGATCTCAGCAAGCCGTTCGGCTGGTATCAATTGTGTAATAGGTATGCCGCCTGCAAAGGAATGGCTTAGGACGGGCACCATGGTATCCCCGTGTCCGCCAAGCACCATGGCGCTGACATCTTCAAAGGAAACACCCAGTTCCAGTGCCAGGAAGGTGCGGAAACGGGCCGAATCAAGCACGCCGGCCTGGCCAAATACGCGGTTGGCCGGGAAGCCGGTAGCCTTATAGGCAGCATAGACCATAACATCGAGCGGGTTGGATACGACAATAATCGTACAGTTTGGTGAATAGCGGGCAATGTTCTCCGCACACGACACGACAATCTTGTAGTTGATATTCAAAAGATCGTCCCGGCTCATCCCGGGCTTACGGGCAATACCGGCGGTAATGATGGCTACGTCTGAATCAGCTGTATCCTCATAGTTATTGGTCCCGGTAATGATGCTGTCATAGCGAAAAATTGGAGCCGCTTGCATCAGATCAAGGGCTTTACCCTGGGGAACCCCTTCGACAACGTCAACCAGAACCACATCACCCAGTTCCCTTGCCGCTGCCCAGTGCGCACATGTCGCGCCAACGTTACCTGCGCCAACAACGGTAATCTTTTTTCTTTTCATCATAAAATATCCCTCCCAACCTAAAGTGAATCGTATTGCGTTCGTCTTTGCCGGTGATGCTCTGGCAGAGGCGCTATAGCAGCGCCTCCGACCTTTCACAGTTTTAGCCGATTATGATTAGTTGATCGCCACCGTTAACAGCTTGCCCCTTGCTTACCTTGACTTCTTTAACTGTTCCGGCTTTGTCGGCCTGGAGCTCATTTTCCATCTTCATGGCTTCCAGGATCAGTAACACATCGCCAATCTTAACTGCATCGCCCACTTTGACCTTAACATCAAGAATGGTGCCGGGCATAGGGGCGCATAAAGCGCCGCCGCCACCGCCGCCTGCGGCAGGTTTCGGGGCCGCGGTTGGCGCCGGGGCTGCCGCGGGAGCAGCCGGGGCCGGGGGAGCCGCTACAGGAGCCGGTGGTGGAGCTGCCGGGGCCGGCGCTGCTGCGCTTCCGCCAATTGCTTCAACTTCAACTTCATAAACTTCGCCATTTACCGTAATCTTAAACTTTTGCATGCAGTTTCCCTCCTAAAATGGTAGGCCTGTTCTTTTCTGCCGTATGAATTAAATATAGTCCCTGTTCATATCGCGACCGAGCATAATCTCCGTTATGCCGGCTTTTCTCCAGGGGCTCATGCCCTTGGTGACTTTCCTGACCTGAAAACCTTCTTGCGCTGAGAAGCCGTAAAGGGCAATTGCCGCTGCGATAGCGGCCAGTACTTCGGGTTTAATACCGGCCTTCGTTTTAGTGGCTGCAGACATCTGTTATTCCTCCTCCTTGCCGGTACTCCAACACTACATGGGAATGTTACCGTGTTTCTTCCTGGGTCTGCTTTCACGTTTGGTTGACAGGTTATGCAGGGCTTCAATAATGTTGGCCCTGGTTTCACGCGGGTCAATAACATCCTGAATGAAGCCTCTGGCACTGGCAATATAGGGGTTGGCAAAACGATCACGGTAATCCTGCACCAGTTGTTTACGCGTTTCAACCGGATTTTCAGCCGCGGCAATTTCCTTGCGGTTAATGACGTTAACCGCACCTTCCGGGCCCATCACAGCGATTTCAGCGCTGGGCCAGGCAAAGGTGGAGTCAGCCCGCAGTGAGGCCGCGCACATGGCCAGATAGGCTCCCCCATAAGCCTTACGGGTAATAATCGTGATCTTGGGAACCGTCGCCTCGGAGTAGGCGTACAGCATCTTGGCGCCGTGCCGGATAATCCCCCCGTATTCCTGTTGCACCCCGGGCAAGAAGCCCGGTACATCCATGAAAGTAATAATGGGAATGTTGAAGGCGTCGCAGAAACGAATCTGACGCGCAATCTTGTCGGAAACGTTGATGTCCAGACAGCCTGCCAGGACTCTCGGCTGGTTGGCTATAATTCCAACCGATTGACCGTTGACTCTGGCGAAGCCTACGACACCGTTGATTGCATAGAATTGGTGTACTTCCAGTAAAGAGCCGGCGTCCACCACGGCATTGATCAAGTTGCGGACGTCATAGCCTTTGTTGGCATCGTCGGGAATAACGGTAAGCAGTGTCTCCCTGTCCAAGGCGGGTTCGACTGCCGGGAATACCGGCGGATCTTCCAGGTTGTTTAAAGGCAGATAACTGATTAAGGATTTAATTTGGGCCAGGCATTCCTCTTCACTATTGGCCAGGAAGTGGGCCACACCGCTGACCTGGTTGTGCGTGGATGCGCCTCCCAGCGCCTCCTGGCTTACATCCTCACCGGTTGTTGCCTTGATCACCAGCGGGCCGGTTATAAACATCTGACTGGTTCCGGAAACCATCATAATAAAGTCGGTCAGAGCCGGGGAGTAGACAGCTCCTCCTGCGCAGGGTCCCATGATCACGGAAATCTGTGGGATGACCCCGGATGCGACGGTGTTGCGGAAGAAGATCTGGCCATATCCGTCAAGAGCGTCTACTCCTTCCTGAATCCTGGCGCCGCCGGAATCACAGATGCCGATTACCGGTGCGCCTACTGTCATGGCCATATCGAGTACCTTGCAGATTTTCGCGGCGTGAACGCGTCCAAGCGATCCCCCTACTACGGTAAAGTCCTGGGCAAAGATATAAACCCTGCGCCCGCCGATGCTTCCATACCCGCCGACAACACCTTCACCGGGGTTCTTCACCTTTTTGTATTCAATCTCTGTGTTGGCAAATACGTCGATCTCTTTAAAGGTGCCAGGATCAAACAATTCATTGATCCGCTCGCGGGCGGTCTTTTTGCCCCCTTCATGCTGCTTGTCGATCCTTTTCTGGCCGCCGCCAGCTTCGACATCTGCCCTTAGTTTATTAAGCAGATCCAGTTTATCCTGCATACTCATGTGATTACCTCCAATCTAGTCGCGCTCACACAGTTCGATAAGGACACCAAAGGTGGATTTTGGGTGCAGGAACGCTATATTTGCCCCGCCCGCGCCGCGCCTCGGTTTCTGATCAATCAGCCGGACGCCTTTTTCTTTTAGTTCAGCCAACCTTTGCTCCAGGTTTTCCACTCGGAAAGCTATGTGCTGGATCCCTTCACCGTTCTTTTCGATGAACTTGGCGATGGCGCCGTCGGGGGATGTTGATTCTAGTAACTCGACTTCACTGTCGCCGGTGGGTAAAAAGGCTACTTTGACCTTTTGATCTTCCACCACTTCAGTTTCGACTGATTTAAGGCCAAGCATGCCTTCGTAAAATGCTAACGTTGCTGCAAGGTCCTTAACCGCAATCCCGATATGGTCCACTTTTTTTATCATCGAGATCCCTCCAAATTTTAGTGGATTTACTTTTCCCCTCTATCTCACTCCCAATTCTCCACGGGTCCGTCGGCCGACATATCGCCGGCCGACCCGCGTTTTATTTTTAGCACAAAATAGTAATCTATACGTGCTCTTGAATGTACTTAACCACGTTTTCAAGTGGCGTGCCGGGTCCAAACACTTCAGCCACACCGGCTTCTTTCAATGCCGGGATGTCGTCTTCAGGAATAATTCCGCCGCCAATGACCAGGATGTCACCTGCACCCTTTTCTCTAAGAAGGTTCACCACCTCCGGGAACAAGGTCCCGTGCGCCCCTGAAAGAATGCTCATGCCTACGACGTTAACGTCTTCCTGCAGCGCTGCCGAGACAATCTGCTCCGGCGTCTGGCGCAAACCGGTATACACAACTTCCATCCCGGCGTCGCGCAATGCTTGGGCGATAACCTTGGCGCCGCGGTCGTGCCCGTCAAGGCCCGGCTTGGCAACCAATACACGAATGCGTTTTTCGCTCATCTGCCTTCCTCCTCCCCTAGAATACGATTTGCTGCTTATATTCGCCGAAAACGTCTCTCAGAACGCCGCAGATCTCGCCCAAAGTAACGTATTCTTTCACCGCATCGACAAAGACCGGCATCAGGTTGGCGTCGCTCTGCGCTGCTTCCCTGACTGTTTGCAAGAGGGCTGCGACCTTGGCCTGGTCTCTTTCCGCTTTCATTTTCGCAAGTTTCGCCACCTGGCGTTCTCCAACGGAAAGGTCGACTCTCAGCAAGCCCTCGACCGGTTTTTCTTCCATTTGGAACTTGTTGACGCCGACAACGGTTTTCTTCTTGTTGTCAATAGCCAGCTGGTACTGGTACGCCGCGTTGTGGATTTCTTTCTGCATGTAATCGATGGCTTTTACAGCGCCGCCCAGGGCGTCAATCTTGCCGATATAATCCACGGCTTTTTCTTCCAGCGCATTGGTCAGGCTTTCAATATAGTATGAGCCGCCCATCGGGTCAACTACGTCGCAAACACCTATTTCATAGCCGATGATTTGCTGGGTCCGCAGGGCGATCATAACCGACTCGTTGCTCGGAAGCGCCAGTGCTTCATCGTAGGAGTTGGTGTGCAGGGACTGGGTGCCGCCCAGAACAGCTGAGAGGGCCTCATAGGCAGTCCGCATGATGTTCACCATGGGCTGCTGGGCTGTCAGGCTAACACCGGCCGTCTGCGTGTGGAAGCGCAGGGACATTGATTTCGCGCTCTTGGCGCCAAAACGCTCTTTCATAATCCTGGCCCACAGACGGCGAGCCGCCCGGAACTTGGCAACTTCCTCCAGGAAGTTCAAGTGGGCGTTGAAGAAGAAGGACAGACGCGGTGCAAAATCGTCGACATTTAAGCCGGCTTTGATGGCGGCGTCGACGTAAGCGATACCGTCCGCCAAAGTGAAGGCAATCTCTTGCGCGGCGGTTGCGCCGGCTTCACGGATGTGATAGCCGCTGATGCTGATCGTGTTCCAGGTAGGGACTTCCTTGGAGCAGTATTCAAAAATATTGGAAATCAGGCGCATCGAGGGCTCCGGTGGCAGGATATAAGTGCCCCGGCAAATATATTCCTTGATGACGTCGTTTTGGATGGTACCGTTAATTTGCGCTTTGGTAAAACCTTGTTTTTCCGCACACGCGATATACATGGCCAGCAAAACGCCTGCCGGGGCGTTGATGGTCATCGATGTGCTGACCTTGCCCAGCGGAATCTGATCAAAGAGGGTTTCCATATCCGCTAAAGAGTCGATGGCTACCCCAACTTTGCCGATTTCGCCCCGTGCCAGCGGGTGGTCGGAGTCGTAACCGATCTGGGTAGGCAGGTCAAAGGCGCAACTCAAACCTGTCTGCCCCTGTTCCAAAAGGTAACGGAAGCGCTGGTTGGTCTCTTCAGCTGACCCGAAACCGGCATATTGGCGCATGGTCCAGAGACGGCCGCGGTACATGTTGGGTTGAACGCCCCGGGTATAGGGGAATTCTCCGGGTAGCCCGAGGTCCTGCTCGTAGCCCATGCCGGCAAGGTTATTAGGGGTATACACGGTGTCAATTTCAAACCCCGAATCGGTAGCGAACTTGGCTTCTCTTTCCGGCCGTTTTTTTGTTGTCGCTGCCAGTTTTGCCGCCCAGGTTTCTTTTGCTGCGGCTATTTGATCTAGTTCATCTTTTATAAACAAGATATCTCCTCCTTTCGTTCAACAATTACATGCCGAGCATTTCTTTAATCAGACCAGGTACTTCAAAAGGAAGGGTCGCCACTTTGGCTCCGGCGGCTGTTAGAGCCTCCACCTTGCCCTGGAATGTTCCTTTGCCCCGCTCAATAATGGCACCGGCATGGCCCATCCGTTTGCCGGGAGGCGCGCTCTTGCCCGCGATGTAGCCAACTACCGGTTTACTCATCGTTTTGATATATTCAGAAGCTGTTTCCTCAGCATTGCCGCCGATTTCACCAATCAGTACGACTGCCTTGGTAAGCGGGTCTTTTTCAAACATTTGTAAAACATCGATAAAGGTTGTGCCTACTACCCGGTCGCCGCCCATGCCTACAACGGTGGTCTGGCCGAGCCCGTTAGCGGTAAGGTTGCCTACGATTTCATAGGTCAAGGTCCCAGAGCGGGCTACTACGCCGACAGGCCCTTCCACAAAGTATTTGTTGGGGGGAATACCCATTTTACATTTGCCGGAAGATACGATCCCGAACGTATTCGGGCCTAAAACGATGGCCCCTCTGCGCTTGGCATAGGCAACCATCTCAATCTCATCATGTACCGGAACTCCTTCGGTGACAACCACAACTACGCCAACGCCGGCCTCGATGGATTCAAGAGCGGCGTCTTTTGTTCCGGCAGCGGGAACAAATACCACAGAGGCGTCAATTTTGTGGTTTGCACAGGCTTCACGGACGCTGTTGTATGCCGGTATCCCTTCAACAACAGCTCCGCCTTTCCCAGGGCTGGTGCCAGCTACGATTTTGGTGCCATAATCAAGCATTTGCTTGGTGTGAAAGGTACCTTGCCTGCCGGTCATTCCCATGACTAGTACATTCGTATTTTCATCAATGATAATGGCCAATTTAACAATTCCTCCTTGTCAAAGCTTTTCATAAGCCTGCGATTCGCCTTTTAAGGGCAAACTTAGCTCCAGATATTTGTGCTAGCCCTGGGCGGCAAGTTCAACTGCTTTTTTAGCGGCGTCCTGCATGAAATCGAATGCTTCTACCCCGACTTCAGCAAGAATTTCCCGGCCCAAATCCTGGTTTGTGCCGACCAGCCGGATCACCACCGGACAGGGAAATCCCACCGATTCCTTAATATCTTTAAACGCAAGGGCAACTTGATCGCAACGGGTAATGCCACCGAAAATGTTGATGATCATGGATTTGGGATTCTTGGCGATAAGTAGCTTCAACGCCTCCGCCGTTGCTTCCCGTCCGGTTCCGCCGCCACAGTCGAGGAAGTTGGCGGCAGCGCCACCGTAATACTGGAGGGTATCCAGCGTGCCCATGGTAATGCCGGCGCCGTTGGCCATAACAGCGATGTTTCCATCCAGATCGACAAAGGAAAGCCCCAGGTCTTTGGCGGCTTTTTCAGTAGCGGAACGCTCTTCAACATAAGGCAGGTCTTTCTGGCGGAAAAGAGCGTCGTCATCGATGGTTACTTTGGAGTCGGCCGCGATTACTTTATCGTCGCTGAATACCAGCGGATTTATTTCAACCAATTCGGCATCTTTCTGTTTAAATATTCTGTAAAGGGTCTGTATAATCTTGACGATTTCTTTGCCGTGCGGACCGCTTAAAGGTATGCCCATCCTTCTTACCACATCACGCGCGATAAAGGGATGCATACCCAGTTCAGGATCAATGTGCTGCTTAATGATAAACTCCTCGTCAACTTCCTCAATATCCATGCCGCCGTGCGCAGAGGCGATAAGGACAGGCATTTTAGCTGCGCCGTCAACAGTGATGGACATATAGAGTTCTTTATCTATTTTTAACTTCTCTTCAATCAAAAGCCTTTCCACCGGCAGGCCCTGGATAATCATCCCGAAAATTTCCTTTGCGGCTGCCACAGCCTGCTCAGGAGTGTCGGCAAACTTGATTCCCCCGGCTTTACCCCTCTTACCCGACAGAACCTGTGATTTAATAACTACTGGTTTTCCAATTTCCGCTGCAACAGCGGCTGCTTCTTCCGGGTTGGTGATCATTCTGCCGCTCGGGACCGGAAGGCCGAACTTGGCAAAAAGCTCCTTACCCATATACTCAAACATTTTCACTGGCTGAATCTCTCCCCTCTGGTCATTTATAACCGTGAATACGCTAATCTTTGTCGTTTGGGGTTATGTTACAATAAGCATAGCCATAATCTCTATTCCCATTCAATAATACGATAAAGATTTAAAACATAGTTCTGAAGCTGTTGGTTTCCATATCTCCTTTGGACTTGTTTACAATTCTGCCGCTTTCTCACTCCTTTCCACCGCCTCAAGCAAAGAAATTATATAAATGACTAAAAGAATAGTGATTGGGGCGGTAAGTTAATTTGTTTTACAAAGATCCTGTGGCCGGGTCATCAAGTCTGTTAATTGTTTATATTCGGAGTCGCAGCTATAAGTTTTTTAGAAAATAACCTAGCCCAACCTGCTTTTCCTTACCGGTCGGGCACTTTTCACAATCCAGGTTTCTTCCTGTTCACACGTCAGGTTCGCCTGGCACACTATAGCACCGTTGGTGCAGTAAAAATATTTTCTAATGCTACCGGGGTAAATTATAGTTATCTTCCTTTAGCAGTTTTTGTTCTACCTACCCCTACTTGGCTGCGTAAATTTTGATGCCTTCGTCATAGAGGTCCCCACCCAGCGTATCATTAACAACGATAACTGGGAAATCCTCCACGACCAGTTCATGGATCGCCTCAGCTCCCAGATCCGGATAAGCGATGACCTTGCAGGACTTAATACTCCTGGAAATTAAGGCGGCTGCTCCACCAACCGCAGCAAAATATACGCCCTTATTTTCCTTCAGAGCGTTGATCACGCCTTCCGACCGGCGACCTTTGCCGATGCTTGCCTTAAGGCCTAACTCATAAAGCTTTGGAGCATAGGAATCCATCCTGTAGCTGGTTGTAGGTCCGGCTGAGCCGATAACAGCTCCCGGTTTCGCCGGCGTCGGCCCCACATAATAAATGACCTGCCCCTTGGGATCAAAAGGTAATTCCTTTCCCTGTGCAATCAGTTCTACCAGCCTTTTATGAGCAGCGTCACGTCCGGTATAGATTGTCCCATTTAAGGAAACCCGTTGACCAATTCTCAGTTTTTCAACATCTTCATCAGTTAACGGAGTTGTTAACCTGATTTGGGTCAATCGTTTCACCTCCCTTTTTTAGTGGTAACATTTATGGTGCGAAAACAAAAATAAAGCTAGAAAACGGTTTCCTTATGCCGTGCTGCATGGCAGTTAAGGTTTACCGCTACAGGCAGGCTGGCTATGTGAGCGGCATAGATTTCAACATTCACGGCGAGGGCTGTTGTTTTACCGCCTAAGCCCTGTGGTCCAATCCCCAGCTTGTTGATTTCTTCGAAAAGTTCTTCTTCCAGTTTAGCTATATCGGGATACTTGCTCTTCTCGCCCAGTTCTCTTAAAAGAGCCTCTTTGGCCAGCTGAGCGCACTTTTCAAATGTACCGCCTATCCCTACGCCCACAACTATTGGCGGGCAGGGGTTGGGCCCGGCCGCTCGAACAGTGTCGATGACGAATTTTTTTACGCCTTCTATGCCGTCAGCCGGTTTTAACATCTTGATCTGGCTCATGTTCTCGCTGCCGCCGCCTTTAGGGGCGATAATAATCCGTAGCGTTTCACCGGGCACAATCTTGGTGTGAATTACAGCCGGAGTGTTATCTCCGGTGTTTTTACGCTCCAAAGGGTGGCTTACAATGGATTTTCTGAGGTAGCCTTCGGTATAGCCCCTCCTCACGCCCTCATGGATCGCCTCGTAGAAGTCGCCGCCTTCAATCCTGACATCCTGTCCAAGCTCCACAAAAATAACCGCATAGCCGGTGTCCTGACACATCGGAACCAGCTCTTCGCGCGCTATGTTTGCGTTTTCAATCAGTTGCTGGAGTATTTCTTTCCCTGTTACGGAAATCTCCTCGTCCAGCGCTTTTTGGAATCCCTCAAGAACGTCTTGCCCGAGGTAATAGTTTGCCTCCTGACTCATCCTTGCCACGGCTTCAGTTATAGCAGTGGTATTAACAGTTTTAATTTTAATTCCCCCCCCTTGCTGTATGGTAGCTACCGCTTTTCCTGTTGAATAAAAAAGCAAGATCCATACCATCGCGGTAATGACCTTGCCAAGAGCGTTTTATTTGCGTCAGGTTCTTGTGTAATCCTTTCATAATACAGCATCTTGGCCATGCCGGCTTGAATTACGGCGTGTATCTTATAGATGTGACAAAAAGATAGAAAATTCTAAATCATAGAATCAACCGGGACTGATCCCTTGAGACAAGCGGTATTTCTTAAATCTATAATAAATTCTAATAATTGTAATTCGTCAATTTAATCTTTTTCAATTTATTATAGAGGGTTGCCAGAGATATATTCAAAGTCTGTGAGGCCCTTCGTTTGCCTTCCACCGTATTGCCATACTTGGCCATAGCCTTGCGGATGAGCATTTCCTCCATCTGGTCAATGGGCATCAGGTCAACGTCGCGCTCAGGAAAAATACGCGCTTGATTGACATGCGGAAGAAGGTTTTTCTTAACCAGAATTTCCTCATCAGCCGTTACCATTACTCTCTCGATAACGTTCTCGAGTTCGCGAACATTGCCGGGCCAGTCGTAACTGTAGAGCACTTCCAAGGCTTCTTTGGAAAGGCTCTTGACCTTTTTGCCAAGTTTCCTGTTGAATTTGGTAATAAGGTGGACAACCAGCTCAGGAAGATCTTCCTTGTGCACCCTGAGCGGGGGAATGGTTATTTCCACCACGTTCAGGCGGTAATACAGGTCTTCTCTAAAAATGCCCTGCCGGATTAGCTCCCTTAAGTTGCGGTTGGTGGCCGCAATGACTCTGACGTCAACCTTGATGGTCTGGTTGCCGCCTACACGCTCAAACTCCATCTCTTGCAAAACACGCAATAGCTTGCCCTGCAGCAGGAGATTCATATCACCGATCTCATCCAGGAAGATAGTTCCTCCGTTAGCCAGTTCAAACTTTCCTATTTTTGATTTAACCGCTCCGGTAAACGCCCCCTTGGCGTAACCAAAAAATTCACTTTCCAGTAGCGTTTCCGGTATAGCAGCGCAATTTACCTTGACAAACGGATTCTCGCGCCGCATGGAAGCTCCATGGATGGAGTGGGCAAATAATTCCTTGCCTGTACCGCTTTCACCCAAAAGGAGAACTGTAGAATTACTGTGGGCAGATTTTTCAGCCAGGTTGATGCACCGGTTGATTTCCACGCTGTTGCCTAGAATGTCATCAAAAGAGTATTTACTGGTGGTTACCAAGCCCAATTTGTCAGTAAGGTTTTCAATGATGGTAGTGCTCTTTTTTAGCTCTTCGATCATTTTCATGATATCGGTAAAATGCTGAAATACTACAACCCCCCCTTCCATTTTTCCGTCGATCATAATCGGCGCGGCGTTTGCCACAACTTCAGCTGCACTTCCACCCACTTTGGTTTTCTGTCCGGACATAATTTTACCTGTTTTTAAAAGGTTGGCAAGTGCTCCGTCCGGTGATGCCTTAAAAATGTTCTGGCCGATCCGGTCTTGTTCGGTAATACCGGTTATACGGCAAAAGGCGGGGTTTACGTATTTTATCGTGCCATTCATATCGGCAACTTCAATAGCTTCCTGCATCGAGTTTAAAATTGTTGAGAGTTCTCCCTGGATCCTTGTCAGCTCCAATAGTTCTTCTTTTTCGCTAAGAACGGTCATCATCAGGTTGGCTGCCTGCGCTTCCATTACTGCGGTGCTTTGAGGTTTAATTCTGAGCAGGTCTTCCTGCACCTCTTGGACTCCGGTAGCCTCAATAATCACATCCAGATCGGGTATCTTGACTAGCTCACGGTAATCGTCAGTGACATAAATACCCTCTTTGGAACCGGCCGCGATGCCTGGAGCTGCCGGATTAATGTCGGCCAATCCTCCAATTTCCACTTCTTCCATCGACTTGAGCATTCTGTAAATTGCAAAACCTCCTTGGCCGGCTCCTACAATTGCCACCTTAAACTTTTGCAACAGATCTGCCCCTTTCCGATTTTATTGTTGCTAAAATAAGTATTTCTACAAAAATTACCCAGCTTCCTTCTAAATATTAAAAATAATAAACAAAAATTTCCGGTTAATCTCGAACAAGTGTTTTACCTCAAAGGTTTTTATGTTATACTAGGATTACAGTAAAACAATCGAAAGGCTGGTGCAACAAATGGAGGCGGATTTGACTCCAAAGCAGGCGGAGATCCTGAAGGTAATAAAAGATCATCTACACCATAAGGGATACCCTCCTTCTGTACGGGAAATCGGCCAGGCAGTTGGTCTAAGTTCAAGTTCAACCGTCCACGGCTACCTTAGAAAGCTTGAGAAAAAGGGGTACTTGAGAAGGGATCCGACTAAGCCGAGAGCTATAGAGGTTTTGGACCCGGAAGGTGAAACGGTGAAATGTATCAATGTTCCGCTGCTCGGACGCGTAGCAGCGGGGTTGCCGCTCCTTGCGGTTGAAAACAAAGAGGAATTATTTACTTTGCCTACTCATTTTACCGGCACCGGAGAGTTCTTTATGCTGAGGGTTCAGGGCGAAAGTATGATCGAAGCAGGCATTCTGAACGGGGACATGGTTGTGGTCAGACGCCAGCAAGACGCGAATAACGGCGATATCGTGGTTGCCCTGCTTGAGGAAGAAGCTACGGTAAAAAGGTTTTTTAAAGGAAAGGACAGGGTCCGTTTGCAGCCGGAAAACAGCGCCATGGAGCCAATATATGCCAATGAGCTGCAAATTCTTGGCAAAGTCATCGGACTCGTACGCAAAATCTAATATGGATTACTGCGAGTGCATTTTTTCGAGATAATCGATCATATCGTTTCCGATGAGATTCTTAAATTCCGAATAAATGGGCTTCAGTACAATTGACCATTGTTTTTTTTCGGCCTCCGTCTGCTGGTGGACCTGTACCAGACCCGAGTCCACCACTTTTTCCAGGCTTTGCTTATCCAGTAGGAAGGCTTGCTCATGTTCCCATGCAGTGACTTCCACCATTGTGCTTTCCAGCACAACTCTCACTTCTTCCGGCAGTCCCGCCCAGAATTTTTGATTGGTCAGGACTACGTAACCCATGTAGCCGTGATTCGATAAAGTCAGGTAAGGCTGTACCTTTTGTAGATTTTTAGAAGATATATTTGACATAGTATTTTCCTGGCCGTCCAATTCATGGGAATCCAGTACCCGATAGAGGTCGTTAAAAGGTCCTTCTACGGCACGGGCATTTAATTTTTCAAACTCTTTTTTTAAGACCTGACTGTTGATCATGACCCTGAATGAGAGTCCCTGAAAATCAGCTGGCCTGACCAGGGGCCGCCGGCTGTTGGTCATTTGTTTAAAGCCGTTGTCCCAGAAGGCCAGAGCCTGCATGTTGTTCTGTTTTAAGCCGTCACACAACCGGTTTCCGATGTAACCGGACATTGCTTCGTGTACGGCGTTTACATCCTCAAAGGCATAAGGCAGGTCGAGAACTTGCCATTGGGGATACAGTCCGGAAAGTTTTGAGGTGGCTGGAGCAATTATTTGCACAAGCCCATTCTGCAGAGCTTGTATTTCCTCACCATCTTTATATAAGGTGGAGTTTGGAAATACCTGCACCTCGACCCTGCCCTGTGTGCGTTCCTTAACCAGTGCCGCAAAACGCTGTGCGGCTAAACCCTTGGGGGTATTTTCAGCAACTACGTGCGAAAACTTTATTACAATTTTTTCTTCCGGGCTTACCTGCTCCAAATCTACAACCCTTTTCCCGCAACCGGCGATGCTCCATAATGAAATCACAAGCAGGAACAGAGTGAACCGGATTTTAATTTTTATAACTCACCACCACTTCCAAAACAACTACTGTATATAGCTACATAAAGCTTATATGATTGTTGACCAGGGCAATCATTGGTTATATCGGTGCTATCATTTATTTGCCATATTACTCAATAGTACGATACCGGTTGACCGGACGGCCGACAGACCCATACTGGAGTTCTAATACAACACGATTTGACTTTTCCAGAAAATCCAGATAACGCCTCGCCGTTACTCTGGCCAGACCCACTCCTTCCGCTACCTCTTCGGCTGAGAGCGCTTCCCCTTCCTTCAATAAGTGAAGGTATACCTGCTTTAAGGTTATTTCGTTCAACCCTTTGGGAACACCCTCATCAAGCTGTTGGCCCCGACTTAAGGCAAGACTGTCAATTTCGTTCTGGTTCATCTGTGCGTGCCGCCGGAACTTACTGTGCAGCGTAGCGTAGGAATTCAAGGCAGTTTTTAAGCGTGCAAACTTAAATGGTTTTACAATATAGTCTATAGCGCCATAGCGGAACACGTTTTGAATCGTTTCAGCATCATGCGCGGCAGTTACAATAATTACGTCTGTAGGCAAACCAAGTCGTCTAATCTCCTGAAGCGTTGTTACACCGTCCAAATCAGGCAAATAAATATCCAGAAGAGCAAGGTCCGGCGTTATCTCTTTAATAATTTCCACGGCTTCCCGGCCGGATGACGCCACCCCCGCGACCCTGAATCCAGGCACAGCGTTGATGAATCCCCGGTTGACTTCAACTACCATGGGGTCATCCTCAACAATCACCACGTCTATTTGGAGCATTCTTCCTCCCCTTCTTGCTCGATATTTGTGATCTTTACTCTTTTTTGGGTATATATATATTAAACTCTACTCCACCATCGGCAAGATTTTTAAGGGTTATAGAGCCTCCTGCCAGGTGAACGTAGCGCTTTACAAGGAAAAGCCCCAAACCTCGGTTTGACGAACCCTTGGTAGAAAAGCCCTGCTGGAAAATGAGCTCATGTTTTTCCTTGGGGATACCGGGTCCCATGTCCCTGACTATTATAGAGAGTGAGTCGTGCTGGTCATACATAGAAAAATAGACCTTACGCCGGGCCGGTTCAACCAACCGGACAGCATCCAGGGCATTTTCTATGAGGTTGCCGACAATAATTGCCAGGTCACCGGTCTCCAGCCGTGACGGCAACTCTCTTAATCTGGTCTTGTGGTCAATAATTAATTCAGCTCTAAGCTCCTTGGCCCGAGTGTATTTCCCCAACAGGAGGCCGGCTATGCTGTGATCAAAGATGTTTTTCGTTAAAAGTCCTGTGATTTCTTGCTGTTCTTCAGTAAGGTCATAGATGTAGTCCAGCGCTCTTTCGTATTTTTCCAACTGGATTAGGCCAGCGATAGTGTGTAACTTGTTCATGTGCTCGTGGTTTTGCACCCGCAGAGCCTCGATGAAAGCTTTAACCCCGGTTAACTCCTCGGCCAACCGGTTCGCTTCTGTTTTATCTTGGAACGTAGCCACGGCGCCGACGATTTCCTCCTTAAAGCGGATCGGAACGCGGTTCACTAAAACAGCGGTATCGTTGATATACATTTGACTGTTGATTTGAGCTTCGCCTGTTCTTAAGACCTCCGGCAGGTTTGAGTTGGGGATCAATTCCATGATGTTGCGCCCTACAATCTCTTTGTTGGTCTTATTAAGGAGATGTTGGACTTCCTTATTGGCTACGGTAATGCGGCTATCCGTATCAATAGCGATGATGCCCTCGCTCATAGCTTGAAATATAGCCACCCTCTCTTCAAGCAAACGGGCGATTTCCTCGGGCTCCAGACTGAACATACCGCTTTTAATCTTTCTGGCCATGAAAATGGATCCCAGCAGGCCGACCAACAATCCTATGCTTAGCGAGTAGTAGAGCTCGGTTTGAATGGTCCTGAGCAGGAAACTAATGGTGGGAGTCAGGATACCCACCACAACAACACCAACCTGTCTGGTTCCTTCATTTACTTTAACCGGTACAAAGGCCCGGACTGACGGTCCCAGCACCCCTTCGGCGCGTGAAATGTACTCATTATTGGCAAGGGCCGGTACCAGATCGCTTTCCGTAAATCTCTTGCCGATCCGGTCCTCCACAGGGTGAGAGTAGCGGATACCATCCATATCCACCACAACAATATACTCCACTCCGGTGGCCAACCTGGTACGTTCAGCCAGCGGCTGGATATAGGATGTTCCCTCGGGCGTCCCGATATTATTTTGGATTTCATCGGATTGAGCCAGTGTCCGGGCGATAGCCATAGCCCTTAAGCCTGTTTCATCTTCAATTGTGGAGGATATTTTCTCCACCACAATTATTCCGCCGGTGGTGATCGCCAATAAAACTGAGCAAAAAGAAAGGATCGCCATTTTTGTTCGGAGAGTATAGAATTTAGGATTTAATAGAAATAATTTTTTTAAGGAAGACAACATGGAGGTTATTTAGACAAAATACTTTGAATATCCTGCAAGAAGAGAACTAAATCAACATTTTGTTGCGTAAAAAGCAAAAAGCATTTCCTATTTCATTAGGAAACGCTTGCATATTTCGCCGTTATTAATGAAATTGCAGAAAGCCTCAACGGCGAAACCGCCTATGCTCTGATTTTGTTTAATCAAATAAAAGGAGCGGTTGAGATCAAGCCCCTGCACTTTGACTTCAGATATCCTTTTTAATTCCAGAGCGTCCTTTACCGCGCACCGG
>DNIT01000218.1:35495-39379 GCA_003489345.1 Pelotomaculum sp.
CGTCCTTTACCGCGCACCGGGAGACAATACTTACTCCCAAACCGGCCTCCACGGCCGTAATAACAGCCCTGGTACTGCCAAGCTCCATCCCATGGGGAATATTTTCCAAAGACAACCCTTTCGTCTCCAATTTTTTTTCAAGGGTCCGCCTTGTGCCTGAGCCTTGCTCGCGAAAGATCATAACTGATGTTTTAATTTCGGATATGTCAATAACACCTGATTTGACCCACGGGTGGTTGGGGTTGACAATAAGCACCATTTCATCCTGCATCCAGGGTGAGCATTCTATTCCATCCCCTTCAACCGGAACCCCGGTTATCCCTAAGTCTATCTCTCTCTCACGCAACCACCTCGTAACCAGTCCGCTTCCGGCAACTTTCAAAGCAACTCGAATTCCAGGGTAAGCTTCCTTAAAGCCTCCGATTAAAAGAGGTAAAATATATTCTCCCGGGATGGTGCTTGCGCCTAGCACGAGAGTCCCTGTTTTGAGACCCTTCAGATCGTCGAGCCCAGCCTTTATCTTATGATAATGCCGCAGCATCTTTTTTGCCTCAGGATACAATAGACGACCGGCTTCGGTAAGGATTACCTTCTTGTCGCCACGCTGGAACAAATCAGCCTCCAGGTCTTCCTCCAGCGCCTTAATTTGAAAGCTGACGGCAGGCTGGCTCATATACAGTTGCCGGGCAGCTTTCGTAAAGCTTTGCATTTCAGCTACCCACAAAAAGGCCTCAATTTGTTTAAAATTCATGACGCCACCATGCTTTCCACGGTGTTTAATAAGTTATTATTATTATTTCGATAAAAATATTAAAAAACCTTTCTTTATCATGAAAATATTAATTTCTAATAATTTGAGTGTCACCTGTCAGGTAGAACCGTTTCCATTATTTCTCTGGCTGCTGATATGATAGCCAGCCTCACGTATTCTTTGGAAAGGCCGCCCTGTACATAAACATTGTAGGGCTCCCGCAGCGGTCCGTCTGCCGACAATTCAAGAGAAGCGCCCTGAACAAAAGTTCCCGCCGCCATTACCACCGGGTCTCCGTAACCAGGCATGGGCTGCGCTTCCGGGCGTACATATGAGTCGACCGGCGAGGCTGCCTGAAGGCCACGGCAAAACGCTAAGACTTTTTCCTGTGTGCCAAGTTTGATCAATTGTACCAAGTCATACCGTTGTTCATTAAACCTGGGAAGAACCTCATATCCCAGTTTCTCAAAAAATCTGGCTGTAAAAATACTCCCCTTGATTGCTTCGGCAACGATGTGCGGCGCCAGGTATAATCCCTGGAAAAACAGACGCTGGTTATCTGCGGAAGGCCCGATCTCCGAACCTATACCCGGTGCGCTCCACCGGTTGGCGGCCATGTTCACGTATTTTTCCCGGCCGACCACATATCCCCCAGTGGGGGCGACACCACCACCCGGATTCTTAATCAGTGAGCCGGCGGCAAGGTCTGCTCCGGCGTCGAGGGGCTCTTCCTCCTCAACAAACTCACCATAGCAGTTATCAACAAATATCACCGTTTCAGGGTTTCGCTGCCTGATATACGCAATAATTCCTTTCAGTTCCTTAATGCTAAGCGGCTTACCGGCTCCGTAACCACACGAACGTTGCAGGAGCACCATCTTAGTTTTTTCGCCCAGTGCCTGGCCGACTCGGTCATAGTCGATACCGCCTTCAGGTGTGGGCTCGACCTGTTGGTACGATACCAGCAAGTCTTTTAGGGAACCGCTTGCATTATCTCTGATTCCTATAATGGCTCCCAGCGTATCATAAGGCTGACCCTGCACTGCCAGGAGCTCATCTCCGGGGCGCAACACCCCGTAGAGGCAAAGGGCTATGGCATGGGTGCCGGAAACGATCTGGTTTCGCACAAGCGCTTTTTCAGCATGGAATACCCTGGCGTACACTTCTTCCATCGCCTCTCTGCCGGCGTCGCCATAGCCGTAGCCGGTGGAGCCTTTTAGGTGGTATTCACTTATTCTGGCCGCTCTGAAGGCATCAAGCACCTTGCCGTGATTGGCTCGCGCTATTTTATCAATTCGTCTGTAGCAAACTTGAACCTCCTCTTCAACTTCATCTGAAAGGAGTTCAAGATCATATAATTTATTCACCAGCCGCATTTATATCTCCTAAATTATTAATATAACTCAAATATCGTTTGCTTCTCCGATCAGGTCTTCCCTTTTCAGAAGCATCAAATCATCCCGTGTCATTTTGTTCCCGGGCTTTAGCAGCCGCACCGCCTGCCTGCGCATGGCCCTCTCAATCAGGTTCCGGACCAGCCTGGCATTGCCGCTGTTTTCATGGCATTTTTGTTCCTTTTCAATAACAAAACGAAGTTCTTCTCTGGCTCCGCTCGATAGTTGATACTGCTTCCTCTTCAGCATCAAATCGGCAATGTCTAAAAGTTCCAGGCTGCTATAATCGGGAAAGGACAGGTGTACCGGGAAACGCGATCGTAAACCCGGATTGGATTCGACAAACCAGTCCATTTCGTCCTGGTAACCTGCCAGAATCAGAATTAAATTGTCCCGGTGGTCTTCCATCCCCTTTACCAGCGCGTCGATAGCTTCCTTGCCGAAATCCTTTTCCCCGCCCCTGGCCAGGGAATAGGCCTCGTCAATAAAGAGTATGCCTCCCAGGGCCTTTTTAATCTGCTCCCTGGTTTTCTGAGCGGTGTGTCCGATGAATTCTCCTACCATATCGGCCCGTTCAACTTCAACCAAGTGGCCTTTTGGCAGGACGCCGACCTCTTTAAAAAGCTTTCCCAGAATTCTGGCCACAGTTGTCTTTCCTGTGCCGGGGTTTCCTTTGAAAATCATATGCAACGACAATGGTTCCACGGCAAGCCGCTCAATTTGTCTGCATTTTTGTATTTCCACAAAAGCATAGATTTCTTCGATAAGTTTTTTAACACCTTTGAGTCCGATTAAGGCATTGAGTTCATTGATGATTTCCTTGGCGTTACGACGCGCCGCCTGGTCGTCGGAGGGCCGGGCTGCAATATACAAGGGAGGGGTAGAATAGGCAGGTTTATTGGTCCTAACAGGACCCCTGCCGGGGTTTCCTGTATACTCCTGACCATTCCAAATTTTTATTTTCACCCGGTTTTCGCCACCTCTGCATGGAGCATTAAATCATTTAATGTATACGTCAGCGGTGGACATTTACTACCAAAAAATAAGCCCCTCAGATAGAGAGGCAAGAACCGGCTCCATTGATATCAGGAGCTCTTGGCTTCAGAAAAAGATGTGCTGACAGGTTTAAGCGGGCTTATGGTTGATATGGCATGCTTGTAAACCATAAGCTGTTTGCCGTCACTTTCCAGGATTACCGTAAAGTTATCAAAGCCCCTCACCATTCCCTTTAGCTGAAAACCATTTACCAGGAATATAGTAACGGGAATATTCTCCTTCCTTACCTGATTTAAAAAAGCGTCCTGTAGGTTAATTTGGGGTTTTGTCATTATAGGAGCTACCTCCGTTGGATATTTTTGTTATTATGTTCTACAAACCTTAAAATACTCCTTCTAAACTTTTGGTTATTTCTTTTGCAAGCGCCTTTAAACTGCCAAACTTGTCTACATCAAGCCATCTAATCCTGCCGTCCCTGCGAAACCAGGTCAGCTGCCTCTTGGCAAAACGCCTGGTGTTTCGCTTTAAGAGCGCAACTGCCTCCTCCAAGGATATCTCACCGGTAAGGCAGGCGGCAATCTCCTTATAGCCAAGACTGCGCATGGCGTTTAATTCCTTGCTGTAGCCGCTCTCTAAAAGCCGGCGGACTTCTTCCACGAGCCCGGCTGCAATCATGGCGTCAACCCTTTGCCCTATGCGCCTGTAGAGGCTTGCCCGATCCATACGCAGGCCGAACATAAACA
>DNIT01000218.1:39475-44637 GCA_003489345.1 Pelotomaculum sp.
GCAGGCCGAACATAAACAGGCGATAAAGCGGCAGATGGTATTGGTTTGGTTTCATGTAGCTTGAAGCCGGTCTCCCGGTCAGATAATACACCTCAAGGGCACGAATAACCCTCCTGGTATCCCTGGGGTGGAGCTTAGCGGCTGCCTCGGGGTCAACTTCCGACAGGCGCCTGTGGAGTCTGTCGTACCCATCTTGTTCTGCTTCCATCAAGAGACGTTCCCTTAACGCCGGCGCACTACCGGTGGCGCCAAATTCATAAGGGTCAATCACAGCTTTTATATACAACCCGGTCCCGCCGACTAAGATTGGCAAATTGCCTCTAAGCAGAATTTCGGTAATTAGACGGCGGGCCTCTTTTTGGTAGAGCGCGGCGCTGTATTCCTGGTCTGGCTCCGTAATATCAATCATATGGTGTGGAATGCCGCGTCTTTCCATCAGGGTAGGCTTGGCGGTGCCGATGTCCATACGGCGGTACAACAACATGGAGTCTGCTGAGATGATTTCTCCGCCGACTTGTTCAGCCACCAGGACACCAACCTCACTTTTCCCTGTAGCTGTAGGGCCTGTTATGACTATCAGGGGTTCCATTGCATGCTCCGCTTTATCCTTCATCCAATACCCTGCCGATCCATTACACCATAAACCACGGGGGCATACCTTCCGCCACGGATTTCCTTGAAGCCCAAACGCTCGAATTCTTTGCTCCACCGACGTTCTTTCATTACAACTCTTCTATTGCAGACCTTTAAGGCCAAGGCTATTGATTCACAATCAATAGGATCCGGATTGGCAATAGCTCTCATGGCGTCCATGGCGGGGGATTTTTTTCTGGGTGTACGGAACATCGGGTCAAAATAGACGACGTCGTAACTTCGGGCCGGCAAGCCGGCCAGGTAATCCTTGTGATGGGAATACGTCACCTCAACCCTCTGCATAGCCTGATTGATGTCTTCATTGCGGTAGGTTTTTAACCCATGCCCGACAATAGTCGCAATCAGGAGCGAGCTTTCTATCCCGGTGACCCTGCCGCTTGTACCGGATACATAGCTTGCTACGATGGCATCGGTACCCAGGCCCAGCGTGCAGTCCAGCAAGGTGTCCCCTGCGCCAAGCGACATCGCTTGTATCATTTGGTCAGTTTTCCCATTTTTTAACTCGTTTATGCGGAGCCTGGCAAGCCCAGGATGGAAAAAAAATTCTGAAATCCCGGTAAAAAAGCTGATTCTTTGCGCAGATACAACCATCATACCGATAACCCCGGTATTAGATATCATTGTTTCAATAGATAAATCATTTCTTGGTATGAATGGTACTGAGAGCTCGTCAGACAGCTTAGTTGCCAGAGAAACCTGAACCGGCGACGGGCGGTGGGAGGTTGTAACGGCAAAATACTGCTGGTTGTCGGTGATGCCTACGTGACAGCCCGTCAATGAATCTACTCCTTACATCAGAGGTTTCGCGGGGCTTACCTTTTAAAGCGTGTAGCCAGGTCCCGGTAGGTGATTTTAATTACGGCAGGTCTCCCGTGTGGGCAGGTAAAGGGGTTGGCCTTTCCGGAAAGGCTTCTAAGCAGCGCTTCCATGGCGGTCAAAGTAAGTTTTTCCCCTGATTTTACAGCGTTCTTGCACGCTAAGGAGGCAGCCAGCACATCAAAAAATTCAGTACGTGAGGAATCATTTCCTTTTTCCCTGAAATAATCCAGCAGGTCGAAAAATATTGTTTTCTCCTGTCCTGCCGGGAAGCGTGAGGGAACCCCCCGCAATAAAAAAGTGTTTCCTCCAAAGTGCTCTATGATAAAACCTGCTTCAGTGAACCAAAGGATCCTTTCGGTGAGAAGAGCTGCTTCCCGATAGTCCAACTCCAGTGTTACCGGACCCAATAAACATTGGCTCTGAGCAGAGTTCTGCCCGGCCAAGAAATCTTCGTATAAAACCCTTTCGTGAGCGGCGTGCTGGTCAATGATGTAAAGGCCATCCTCCCCCGCTGCAAGAATATATAAGGGGGGCAGCTGGGCTAGGGGCTGCAACTCCGGGAAAGGAACAGCCTGGTTGTCGTAGCCTGCCGGTTCCTCTTCCGCGCCGGCGAATCGGCTTTCTGACAGTTGACCATATGGCTGCGGCGTTGTTGACGTTACGTCCGGGCTGTTTTTACTCTCCGGTATAATCTGAGCGCCCGATTGTGATTGTACCAGCCCGCTGAATCTTTCCTGCCGGATGGGCGTATCAAACTGGGGCATGACCAGTCCTGACTGGTACTTTCTATGGGTTGCTGAGGCTGCTGAAGGTATGATCGCTTTGGTCCTGAGTGCTTCAAGTAAAGCCCGTTTGACCAGCGCAGCCATTTTCCCCTCCTCCAGTAGGCGCACTTCCAGCTTGGCGGGGTGAACATTGACATCCAGACGCTCCGGGGGAATGTCCAGCGACAGTATGACAACCGGCTTTCGCCCCTGTGGAAGCAAGGTCTGGTAAGCCGCCTCAACAGCTGCCGTAACCGGTGTGCAGCGCACATAGCGACCGTTGATAACGAGCGTAATATGGCTGCGGGTGCTGCGGCTAATACTGGGTTTTCCCACCAGGCCGCTAATCGCTATCCCCTCCTCTGTAAAATCAAGGGGTATCATTTCCCTGGCCATAGCTGCTCCGTAAACCGCTGTTGCGGCATCTGCCAGCCGGCCTGAACCAGCTGAATAAAACACATCCCTCCCCTTCGCTCTCATTTCGTAGCGTATATCAGGCCTGGCCAAGGCCAGGCGGGAAATCAGTTCTCCACAGAGGGAGGCTTCGGTGGCGGGGCTTTTCATGGTTTTCCGCCTGGCCGGCGTATTATAAAAAAGTTCCTTTACAGTCACGCTGGTACCAGGGGGAGCCCCGGCCGGTGCCATGGCAACGAGAGCGCCGCCCTCAATCTGCGCCTGGGTGCCGGTCATCGCGTCATGCGTCCTGGTGGTAACCGTTAGCTTAGAGACTGCGGCGATGCTGGGCAGGGCTTCACCTCTAAAGCCCAGCGTACAGATACAGGCAAGATCGCCGGTTGAGGTGATTTTGCTGGTAGCGTGCCGCTGGAAGGCAAGTTCTAAATCCTCTTCTTCTATACCACAGCCGTCGTCAGAGACGGTTATCACCGAGAGACCGCCGTCCTCGATATCTATGGCTATACGGCGGGCTCCAGCGTCAATTGCATTTTCCACAAGTTCTTTTACCACTGAAGAAGGACGCTCCACAACTTCTCCGGCAGCGATCTGATCCGCAGTATATTTATCTAGTACAATTATCCTGGCCAAGTTTTACTCCTCCGTCCTATGGACGCCATTCCTTACCCGCTTTCGTGTCGTAACCCAGAAGGTAATCTGAAGACTTATCCTGCAGATAAATATAGCTGTATCCAACTGATTTCTTTGCGCCGGTATACAAGTCGGCAGCCTCATTACGGCATTTGGAGCAGGCGCCGAAAGGCACCGAGAGGCACAGGACTTTATCAGCCCGGCCAAAACCGTGGGATACCTCCGATTCAATGGATAAGTAACCGGTGCAGTTGCTGCAAATCCTAAGCTTTTCAAACTGGTGTTCTTCAATATAGTCGGTATCGTAAAAAATTAATTTTTCTCTCTCGTAATATCCGTTTACTGTTTTACCCCGGCCGGTTAAAGTGGTATCACGATTTTTCCAGTGCTTTAATAGTCCCTCCGCCAGCCTTTTTAACTGTTCGGTCCGCTGGGAAGTATCCTTGAAACGGCCAGGCCAGAAGTCAGGTTCACGTACATTGCTGTAGTCAAGGCCGGCCAGAGACAGAATAATGGCCATGTTCACGTAAGGGAGAGCGGTTTCGATGGCATAGCCTCCTTCCAGCACAGCCAGGTCCGGTCGAAGCTTTTCAGTAAGTCTGGCGTATCCCTGGGCGGTGATACGCATACTCCCGAGAGGGTCGGTATAGTGGTTGTCCTGTCCTGCCGAATTTACGATAAAGTCCGGTTTAAACTCCTCCAGGACCGGCAAAATAAGATTGTCTACGATATAAAGCAGGCTGTCGTCAGTTGTACCCGGTGGTAGCGGGATATTGATCGTGCGGGCGAAGGCGCACGGACCGCCCAGTTCGTAGGTGAAACCAGTACCAGGGTACAACGTATGGCCGTCCTGATGAAAGGAAATAAAAAGCACATCCGGATCGTGCCAGAAAATATCCTGTGTTCCGTCCCCGTGGTGTACATCTGTATCAATAATGGCAACCCTTTTGATCCCGTGCCGGCTGCGCAGGTACTCGACCATAACCGCTTCGTTGTTAATATTACAGAATCCCCGGTTGCCGTGTACCACCCGCATGGCGTGATGGCCGGGGGGCCGGACCAGCGCAAAGCCGTTCTCAATAAGCCCGGCAACAATCTGGTCTGCCAGGGTGATGGCCGCGCCGGCCGCAATCAGGTGGGCCTCGGTGGTCTGTGATGCAACCTGGGGGACGCAGAAGTGGGTCCTGGCAATATCATGTACAGAAGCCAGTTGTGGTGTGAATTCAGCTATCTGTGGTAAGTCGACGAGCCCTTCCTCAAAAATTTGGTCACGGGTATAAAGGAGCCGCTCTTCCCGTTCCGGGTGGGTGGGGGAAATGGCCCAGTCAAAAGCAGGGAAAAAAATCAGCCCGGTCTGTTTACACCTGATCTTTCTCACTTTTCTTGCCCCCCTGCTTCAATTCTCCCCGTAATCCCTCTGGGTGTCTGTACTGTTACATCTATAAGTCTGCCCTTTGTTTGCCAGTCCCTGACCATATTGAAAACTTCCTGACGGGTTACCTCAAGTTGTTCCGGTTTAACATCCAGCCCATGCCTTGCGGCCATCCGGAGTAAGTGCTCTTTGACAATATCCAAGGCCTGTTTTTCATTAAATTGCTTGCTGTCAATTCTCCCCTCGAAGCCTTCTTCCTGCAACAGATAACTGCCCCGCTCCGTATCAGCCCGCAGGCTGAGCTGCAGGGTGGTTTTAGCGACTGCCGCACCAACGGCGTTGGCAACCGCAGCGTAGGGAGGGATGATCGAACGGCATCCCAACTTTTCCGCAATCCGGTCTACCAAACCGTTGGCCCCGCCCCCTACGCCAACAACAGTTGCAGGCCGCACCTTTTTCTTTTGCAGTATTTCCCATACCCGGTAGGCCGGTTCCAGTTCCCCCTCCTG
>DNIT01000099.1:0-3971 GCA_003489345.1 Pelotomaculum sp.
GTTACCGCTCCCAGACCGTAGATGAAACGGTATATAGCAGCCGCAGCCGCAATCAGTACAAGTATGATCATCAGTACTCTAAACCATGTAATTCTAAAACTCCAGTTTCTTCCGTACACCTATTCTCACCTCCAGTATCTAAAAATAGTTCTTATTCCTTGGGATCAACGGCAGCGTACATTTCGGCTTCATTATGCCCCTCTTCTTTCGGCTTGGTGAAGAATCGCATTGCCGTAAGCAGGGCGCCCCAGCCGACAAAAATATAGGGAGTCCACTTGAGCACATCCCAGGTATAAGAGGGTATCGATTTTTGCGTTGCATTGGTGCGGAAACCAAGCTGTTCAAACGGTACGTCTGCAATATACATCCAGGATGTGCCGCCGTACTCTTTTTCCCCGTAGATTTGATTGACATAGCCGGGATTGCTGTTTATCCTCTGCCTGGCCTCGGCAAGGAGCTCTTGCTGGTTGCCAAACTTCAAGGCGCCGGTGGGACAGGCGGTGATACAGGCGGGCTGTTCGTTCTCCAGCAGGCGGTCGTAGCAAAAACGGCATTTTTGAACGTACGGGAACGCTTTTTCATACTGGAACTTGGGTATGTTGAAGGGACACGCAATCATGCAGTAGCGGCAACCCACGCAGTAATCCTTGTCCAATTCGGTGGGTTTGTAAATAACCGCGCCTTCCTCGGACTTTTCGAAGGAATGGGTAAAGCAGGCGGACTCGCAGGCCGGCTCGTTGCAGTGCATGCATTGCCTTTTGACAAACCTCCACTTACGCTGGTTTCCTTCGCCGGTAATGTGGCAGCTAATCCTGGTCCAGGTATCGGAATCAAGATCAACGGGGGCGTCCCACTGATTTGTATTTTGGGACGTTTTAACGGGCAGGTCATTCCATGTCTTGCAGGCTGTCACACAGCTCCGGCAGCCGATGCATTTGCTAATGTCTACCAAAACGCCGTTGGACATCTTTGCACCTCCTATTTCCGCTCGGACTTAATACATCTTACTTAGACGATAAAGCTCATCGGTTCTTTGGAAACGCCCTTGATTTCCAGTACATGAACCGCACAGGCAATGCATGGGTCAAAGGCCCGGACGATACGCACCAGTTCAATCGGGTTATGCGGATCTTTCACCTGTGCTCCCACCAGGGCCTCCTCCACCGGACCGAGCTGGCCGCGGTCATCCCGCGGGCCGCAGTTCCAGGTTGTAGGCACCACAGCCTGGTAGTTTTCAATTTTGTAATCTTTGATGGTAATCCAGTGCCCCAGGGCGCCGCGGGAACCCTCGTGCAAGCCCATACCCGAACCTTCCTTGGGAATGTCGAAGGGTTCATAGCAGGGTTGGCCCGGCGCCAGCTGAGCAAGCCATTCCAGCATGGCGGTTGCCACCTGGCCTGTTTCCAGGGCGCGGGCGTAGTGCCTGCCCATAACCGAAAATGCTTTATCTCCCAGCTCCATAACCTCTCTCTGTTTGTTAACGACCTGCCGTGACAATGGGCCGACTTCATAGGGCAAGCCGTCATAACGAGGCGCTTTGAGCCAGGAATAGGCGTCTTTTTTGCCTGGCGCCGGCACGGTCACACCATCCCCGGGATATTTGCCGGTCGATTTGTCATCGTACCAGGCATATTTAACTTCCTCGGTAATCTTTTTAGGATCCATGGACCCGTACTGGCCTTTGGTGTAGATACCGCGCCTGAAAAGCTGTTGTTGTCCATCCGGGTCCAACTGGTCGGTTAACCGGAAAACGCCGTAGGCCAACAGGTTTTTGCAGCCTGCTCCGATGGTGAACCAATCATCATATGCGCCTGCTACAGCAAGGACATCCGGCACATATACGTTGTTGATAAAGGAAGTTATTTCTTCCAGGTAAGCCCTGAACTGAGTAATTTTCTCCGGGGTGACGGTTTCCGTTACCCCGCCTGCCGTGTAGGCGGTAACGTGCGGCATTTTGGCTCCGAATACGGCGCCCATTTCATGGGCCTTTTTGCGGATGCCCAAGGCCTGGATATAGTGCTCCACTGCCTTGTCGTTGATTTCCTTGGGCAGCCGGTAGTCTCCCTCATACCGGGGGATGAAAGGGGCGGTATCCGGACCCTTAACATAATCAAGGGCAGTCAGGTGGTAGAAGTGCAGAATGTGTGACATCAGGTAGTTTGAGCCCTGAATCAAGTTGCGCAAAATTCTGCCGTTGGCAGGCGGAGTGACGTTAAAGGCGTCGTCCAGGCATAAGATGGAGGCGGTACCGTGCGCAATGGGGCAAACGCCGCAGATACGCTGGACCAGATGGCAGGCGTCGCGTGGATCTCGCCCCCTGGCGATTATTTCCAGACCGCGGAATAGCGTGCCGCTAGACTTGGCGTCAATGACCCGGCCGTTTTCGATCTCTGCTTCAATTTTCAGGTGCCCTTCTATCCGGGTTACCGGATCAATAATAATATGTTGTACCACTGCTTCATTTCACCTCACTCAGCAAGTTTTCTGCTAGCTCTGTTTTTTTCTAAAAACTCTGTTTTTTGGGGATCTAAATAAGCTGTAGCAGCCGCTGTTTTGTTCGTTAAAGGATAAACACCGTAAATTGGTGAGGACATATCGGGGAATGTCGGTTCCGAGCAGGCATAGCAAGGGGCGCCGGCTTTGACACACCAGTTGACGTTGTTGTTCCAGCCGCGGGTGGGGCAGTCGGACATGGCCACAAAGCCCTTGCAGCCCAGCAGGGCCAGGCAGCCTTCATCCCCGATGAAACGCGCGAACCTGCCTGCTTCGAAATACTCACGCCTGAAGCAGTTTTCATGTATTGGTTTCGGAAAAAACATCTTGGGCCGTCCAAATCTGTCCAGTTCCGGGATCTCGCCGTACTGCAAGATATATACTACGGTGCCCAGAAAATGGTCCGGCTGCATCGGGCACAGGGAGATATTGATCACCTTTTTTTCGTCAACGATCTTATTTACTCCCACGACTCCGGTGGGATTGGGGGCTGCGCCGGGAATCCCTCCGTATGATGCACACTGGCCGGCGGCAATCACGGCCTTGGCCGCTTTACCCAGTACATTTACCGCGTGCAGCATGGTTATTTCCCGCCCGTCCTTTTCTACGATGGTGCAATAAACACCGTCGTTGTTAAGGGGAATGGCTCCTTCAACAACCAGTATGAACTGATCCTTGTATTTGGTGGCGGCTTCGTCCAGGATCTCAGCGATGAGGTGGCCGGACCCGGCAGAAATATTCGGGTGATATTTCAAGCTGATAATATCGAGAAGCACTTTTTCAATTGCGGGGTCAACGCTATTTAACAAAGATACGGAACATCCGGTACAACTGGCCCCCTGCAGCCAGATCACCGGGGGTTTGCCATCGGCTGCCAGAGCCAGTGTTTTCTCAAGATCAGGTCCGAGAATTGTGAGCAGGCTTGCCCCCACCGCAGAGCTCATACATAGCTTAATAAATTCACGCCTGGTTAAACTCAAGTCCTTATCCCTCCCTGTAAAAGAATTAATAAAGTCCCGGTACGTTATGTGTCTCTAAATGCACCTCCTTTAACCGGTTACTTGGAAACCAGTCTCATATTTGGCCGCATCTTTAGCTGCCAAATTTAACGCATCGTTTCACAAAAGAGAACCCCTTAGAGATGAAACTCCAGCAGCGTCAATTTAATGATTAAGAAGCATTAATGTCTCCAAAAGCACAAAAAACTTTATCCAATGTGAAAAGGACAGAGTTTTGCTTTGCTTAGAGATCTCCTTTCCACAATGGGAGGCCCAACAGTTTCCTGATGGACCCTAACGGCCGGTAAACCATACAATTGCTTAGGTTGTACCCGGCTCGGAGAAATGTAATGAAATTTTTATAAATTATTCTTTATCAAATATCAATATTTCTAAAAGCAAAAAAACGTATCCACTGTGAAAAGGCCCAAAGTTTTACCTTTGCTTAGGAGATCTTCTTTCCACAATGGGAGGCCCAAC
>DNIT01000099.1:4171-11764 GCA_003489345.1 Pelotomaculum sp.
CAATAATATAAAATATTTTTTATTCAAAAATTTTTAATATTTCCTTTTTTATAATGCCCCTGTTTTCTTTTAAGCGTGGAAGCCCGGACCATAGGTATGTGTCGTGTGAGTATGCTCTTCCTTGGATAGAATCGCGAAGCTTTCCACAATGAACAGGTAGGCCAGGGCCAGCGCGCTCCACATGCCGATGGTAAATCAGAAATTCCCAGATGCTGGGGGAAGTAGCTGCCGTCTACGCTCTTGGTCATGCCGGTGAAGGGAACTTGGGAATATTGAACGGGCAGGCGATTATGATTATCTCTATGTAATATCACCCATTACGGCAACTAATCGGCGGCTCAATGGCTCCTTTTTCCGCTATGCCCAATACGAGGAACCTGAAGGTATACTCCATTTCCAGAAAGTCATCTCCCCTGTGAAAAAGCTCCTAAAACGTCGGTACCCCATCTTACACCGGAGGCCATGAAGATTTATTATTAAAAATATTTTAGGTGATGTGAAAAAAAGGCTGATTTCCACAATGAAAATATGACAAAACAAAAACAGCGCCAACCGCTATGTTTCAAGTGGTTACGCTGTTTTTTTCTTTGCCTTTCCTGCAAAAGTCAGGTCGTTACTTTAAAGATACCATAAAATATAATTAATTACTAAGGTTATTTAGGAAACATAAACCAGGACACCTTTTAAGCTCGTTAGTCTTAAGCTAATAGTTATGCTTTTCTAATGTTAACTAAAAAAGATTTGTATTCCGGAACAACGACGTTAGCATCACCGATAAAAGGTGTTAAATCGTTCCCGATGCTTCCCTTGGATAATCCCATGTAGCCCCAGCTCCAGGGCAAGGAAACAATTTCTATGGAACTGCCGTTTACCATTAAGGGTTTAACAATCGGTAAAACATTGGCCTTCATTTTTATTTCCGCCCGGGCGCTGCTTACAATTATCTCATCTCCAGGTTTTATTCCCAGATTACCGGCTAAAGTTGGCGATATGGTGGCAAATTGTTCCGGCATCAATTCTACCAGCCAGGGGCTGTTTCTGGTTCTTACCCCGGTTTGATAATGTTCAATGTAATGGACGGTAGTAGCTACGTAAGGGAACTCTTTGCTGCCGGTTTCGGCCAATTTAGCAAATTCGCCTTTCCATCTCATAGCCATAGGATTATTTTGTTGCTTACTTATTAAATTTTTAACCGGACTTTCCACCGGTTCATAGTGTTCCGGCATAGGACCTTCTTTCAAGCCGGAAGGATTGAAAAAGCGTGCCTGCCCTTCAGGAAGCATAATAAAAGGAGCATTGGCTGTCTTTTCCGGTGGTATCGGCGCTTTTGTAACCGCGTCCGTGACGCCGAAATCGGGAACATCGTTGGTAACCCACTTTGTTCCGTCCCAGGCCATCAAGGCTTTTTTCGGATTCCAGGGCCGGCCGGCCGGGTCAGCCGAACAACGGTTATAAACAATGTGCCGGTTCAAAGGCCAGGTAAAGGTCCATTTCGGATATACAGCAAGCCCGCTTTTATCCTCCGTGCCGTGCCTTTTGGTAGCGGGCACCTTTAACGACGGGTTCTGCTCATTGGGGTCGACGTAATAATAACCACAATAAACCCATACACCGCAGGCCGTAGAACCATCATCTTTAAGGTCGCCAAAAGTACCTAAAACTCGACCGTCTGCCACATTATAACCGTTAATTTCAACCGCTACTTTTTCTATATCCGGCCCGTCCTGTCCCGGCTTATCATAATTCCAAACCATGTTTAAAATAGGATCCGTAAATTTGCCGCCGCTCCGGTATTCCTCGCGGACAGCTTTAAATATCCGGTCAGCAATCCAGAGACTGCTTTTTGCCTGCCCGGGCGGTTCAACAGCCTTCCAGCGCCATTGAACATTACGAGCACTGTTTGCTCTTGTGCCTTCCGATTCGTATATGTGGGCGCCCGGCAGCAGGAAAACTTCCGTTTTTATATCCGCCGGTTTTACTCCTGGGCGTTTCCAGAAAGCAGCTGTTTCGTTTTCAAATAAATCAACACAGACCATCCAGTCCGCGTTCTCCAGGGCCTTGGCCTCGTGAGAAGCATCCGGCCCGGCTACGGAAGGATTTTCAGCCCAGCAAAAGACGCCTTTAATTTCTCCTTCTGCCAAGGAAACATAAGAAGACATGTGGGAATGGTCTTTCCCGTCAGATTTAGGCAGCCAGTCATAGCAAAAGTCATTTTCTTTGGTGGCCTTTTCCCCGTACCAGGCCTTGAGAAAACTGGCCAAGAACTTGGGTTTGTTGGACCAGTATCCCGTCTTGGGCGTTTCCACCGCCAGGTAGTCCTTATATGTGGGATGTTTTGGCGCATCGGGGACATTAATATAGGCCGAAATATTATTCCACAGCATTCCCATGTCACAGGCGCCCTGAACATTTGATTGCCCCCGCTGGGGGTTAAGGCCGCCACCGACCATGCCTATATTGCCCAGCAAGAGCTGTACCATGGCGGTTGCCCGTGTGTTTTGAGTTCCGTAACTGTGCTGGGTGATTCCCAGTACGTAAATTAAATTGCCTGCTACATCCGGTTTCCCCGACTCGCAATAAGCAGCGTAAGCTTTCTGCAAAATATCTTCCGGGGTTCCCGTGACATTACTGACCGTTTTTATGTCGTAGCGGGAAACATGCTTTTTCATGATTTGCCAGACGCACTGGGGATCCTGTAAAGTGGGGTCCTTTTTAATATTATCACCGTCTTTTTGGTAAGCCCAGCTGGCAGTGTTATAGGATAGTTTGCCGTCTTTTTCCTCTAAACCGGAAAAAACACCATCCGCAAAATTATAATCAGGAACGATTAAGTAGGAAGCGTTGGTATAGTTATTCACATACTCATGTTGGTAAAGATCATTTTCAATGGCGTAGTTTATCAGACCGTAAAGAAAAGCAATGTCTGTCCCCGGACGCAAAGGAACGTAAATATCTGCCTTGGCCGCTGTTTTAGTAAATCTCGGGTCAACGACAATGATTTTTGCTCCTTTTTCCTTGGCCTTGGTAATGTGGCGCATGGCCATGGGGTGAGCTTCGGCCGGGTTGGCTCCAATAATTAAAAATATGTCTGCATTCCGATAATCACTAAAATTATTAGTCATTACTCCCCGACCAAAAGAATTAGCCAGACCGGCTACGGTTGGGGCGTGTCAGAGACGGGCGCAATGGTCAAGATCAACCACACCCAGGGCTCCCCGCATGAGCTTATTAACTAAATAGTCTTCTTCGTTATTAATGTTGGCGCTGCCCATCTGGCAAATGGCCATGGTGCGGTTAACCGTAACACCGTTAGCGTCTTTTTCTTCAAAGTGTTCGTCCCGGGTCTTTTTTACCCTTTTAGCGATTTCAGGTATAGCCCAGTCCCAGTCTTTGACTTCCCACTTGGTGCTGCCAGGGGCACGGTAAAGAACCTCCGTTAGCCGCCCCGGGTTGGGCACACGCTTACGATTTTTATCTATAATGTTATAGACATCCGGGAGAGCTGCCCCTTTTGGGCATAAAGAGCCTTCATTAATAGGACTATCAGGATCCCCTTCAATAAAAACCACCTTATCGTTTTCTGAATAAACAATAGTACTACAACCACATCCACAATAAGGACAGCCGGAAGCAGTTTCTTTGGTTTTCTTTAACTTAAAAGAACCCAACTCAAAACTAGGCAGGTTTTCTTCAGCTAGAGCAGGTGTTGCGCTGACTCCTCCAAATAAAGTCACTCCGGCTGCGCCTACTCCCAAATACTTAAAGAAATCACGGCGGCTAATAGTTTTTTTCATATTAGTTAACAGTAGCCTCCTTTACTTTAGAATAAACCAATAAATAGTTTTTCAGGCATTCCAGCTCTTTCCCTCAAAGTTCCTGAATCTATTGATTTTATTACGTATCGGCCAAAACTGCCGAATGAATATCTCTCAATTCATTTAATGCGTCGTTTGTTATTAAGCATTGAAGCCTGTGCCATAGTTGGTATGTGTGCTGTGAGTATGTTCTTCCTTGGGCAGGATCGAGAAATTTTCCACAATGAACAGGTAGGCCAGGGCTAGCGCGCTCCACATGCCGATGGTAATCAGGAATTCCCAGATGCTCGGGAAGTAGCTGCCGCCTACGCTCTTGGCCATGCCGGTGAAGACCACGTTCATGCGGTTAAAGACAACACCTACTACCACCAGTGCAGAGGCTGTTACAACCCCCCACAGCTTGGTCCGGATACCTGGGATGGCGTACATGATAATCGGCAAAAGAACAAAGACAATCATCTCGATCAAAAACATGTTGCTCTCGTAAGAACCGTTAAAGGCCATCCCGAACACACCGCGATAGTTGAGATCGATTATCTTAACGATAAAGTAGATGATCATCATCCACATGGCTATTTTGGTCATGCTTTGAAATACCGGCAACTCCGGCTGCCGTCCATAAGCTCTTGAAGCCAGGGTGCCTTCTAAAGTGACCATAGCCGGCCCCAGGAAGAAGGCGGACCAGACAAAGAAGAAAGGAATAATCATGGACCACCACAGGGGGTAGAGCTTATCAATAGCAACAATATAGAGTGAGCCCAGGGAGGATTGGTGCAGGCTGGGGAGCACAATGCCCAGGATGAGTAGTGGAGTCATCATATACCCCAGGATTTTCTTCAAAGCAGGGAACTTTACCTTCTCGAAGAAGATGTCGCCAAACTCCAGGACCTGGATTGTTGTATACAGTGAAATACACCAGAACACTTCGAACAATACCGAGTGGAAACCCCAGTAAAAGAAAGGCCTCCAGAAGTTGAACCATCTCCCGATATCCAGGAAAAGGCTGACCATCGCGATAATGTAGCCAAGTAAGGATGTTAACAGTGCAGCGCGGGCAATGGGCAGGTACTTATCCCGGTGCAGGACATGGACGATCAGTGCCGTACTAAAGCCGCCGCCCGCCAGGGCGATGCCGCACAAGAGGTCAAAGCCAATCCACAGGCCCCAGGGCCACTGGTCGTTTAAGTTGGTTAGCGCCCCCAGACCGTAGACGAAACGGTACAGGGCAGCCGCTGCAGCGATCAGCACAAATCCGATCATCAGTAATCTGAACCAGGTAATTCTAAAGCTCCAATTTCTTCCATACATATCTCCTCACCTCCATTTATCCAGAATTTTATTCCTTGGGATCTACAGGAGCGTACATCTCCTCCTCATTATGCACCTCAGCGCGCCTCTTGGTGTAAGCGCGCATGGCAGTCAAAAGGGCGCCCCAGCCGACAAAAATGTAGGGGGTCCACTTAAGTACATCCCAGGTCAAAGAGGGGATTGCTCTTTCCGTAACAGGACGGTTGAATACGTTGGTTTTGAAGCCGAGCTGATCAAACGGTACGTCAGAAATATACAGCCAGGAAGTACCGCCGTATTCTTTTTCTCCGTAGACATGTTTAATGTACCTGGGGTCCTTGCTCATCCTGTCCTGTGCTAGTGCCAGCATTTCATCCCTCTCCCCGTAGGTTAAGGCACCTGTGAGGCATGCCGTTACACATGCCGGGTCAAGTCCCTCTTCCTGCGTGCGGTCGTAACAAAAACGGCACTTTTGCACGTACGGAAAAGCCTTATCCCACTGGAAGCCGGGTACATCAAAGGGGCAGGCGATCATGCAGTAGCGGCAGCCGACGCAGTAATCCTGATTCAGTTCGGTAGGCTTGTAAATAACCGCCCCTTCTTTAGTCTTGACAAATGAGTGGGTAAAGCACGCCGACTCACAGGCTGGCTCATTGCAGTGCATGCATTGTCTTTTAACGAAGCGCCACTTGAGCTGGTCGCCTTCTTCGAGCACATAGGAGCTTACGTTGGTCCAGGCATCGGCGCTTAATTTCCCTGGGCTGTCCCAGTTGTTGGAGAACTCGCTCGGCTTGGCCGGCAGGTCGTTCCATGACTTGCAGGAAACCATGCAGCTGCGGCAGCCGATACACCTGGTAATGTCCACCAGGACACTCTTTGACATCGTTACACCTCCGGTTTCTGCTTGGATTTAAGGTGTTATTTCTAGGCTTTCTTCACGTTGCAGATGAAAGCTTTTGATTCCGGGATCATCGTGTTGGGATCCCCGACGCTGGGTGTTATGTCGTTGGCTGTGCTGCCGGTCGCTATTCCCTGGTAACCGAAGTGCCAGGACAGGCCGATAATTTCGATTTCCCTGTCTGCGACCTTGAGCGGGTTAATGATCGGCAGCACGTTGGCCCGGTATTTAATTTCGCCGTGGATGCTGCTTATAACTAACATATCGCCCGGCTTGACTATCAGTTTATTGGCCAGTCCCAGTGATATGGTCGCGAACATTTCCGGCTGCATTTCCACCAGTTTGGGACAGTTTCTGGTCACGGCGCCGCTCTGGTAGGCTCTGGTAGTGCTCCACCAGCCGGTGGACACTACCAACAGATCTCCTGCTTGAATTATATTATTTTTCAGTAATTTCAACTGGTTGATTAACATAGCCTTCCTGCAACGCCAATAGGTCCAGCTGGACAGTATTGATGTCTTCCCAGAATAAATCCAAATTGCTGCTGTCAAACATTATGGCCTCATTGAGAGTTTTTATATAGCCGTGACAGTTGTCGCAATAATAAACGCGGTATTGCTCCATTCCTTCCACGTTGAAGAACCGTGATTCATTACTGGAGCAGTAAGGGCAGCCCAGGCGCTGGATTCTCCATCTTACCTCACACATACCGCAGTACAGATATCTCTTCCCTCCTTCCTTTTCAAGCAGTGCCAGGGTGGGTTTGCCGCCGCAAACCGGGCAGATGCCTTTTAGCCATTGTTCAGGGGCAAAAAAAGTAGAGACCTTACGTGCGTACTGCTTCATAAACGGTTTGACCACATGGTTTAAGATAAAACCTAAGATTTCAGGGGATAATTCCTCATTGAAAGATTCCAGCAGGTTTATACCAGGTGTGAAGACCTGCATAACAAAAATTTCTCTTGCCTCAGCGTCAGCCGGTAAAGCGCTTAAAATTTTGTTTATATCACCCTCCAAGTCCGGTTTATGCTTTACAATGATGCCTGCGACGTCTTTTAAAACATCAAAAAACATATCCGCATTTGCCTGCGGTGGGCAGACCTTTATTATAGGCACATCATTTTCCCTTAACGACTTTAATAACCCAGCCTGCGGCCTAACAACCGTAACTGCATCATCCGGAAGAACAATCTTTTTAAACTCTTTGTTGAAATCAATAAGCATTTGCTGAACCATATTGTCTGTCATTCTAAACGCTCACTTTCTATGAGTTTTCTAGAACCCTCCCTCTGAATGAATTAATAAAATACCCAACAAGTTATATGTGTCTATATATGCACCCCCTTTAACCAGTTGCTTATGAACCATGCTTCACATTTGGCCACATTTAGGCTGCCAAAATCCAACTAACCATTTCTTTAAAGAGGACCCCTTACGGATAAGACTCTAGTAGCGCTATTTATAAGATTTAGAATAAATAAATACCTCTAAAAACATAAAGGTAAAGCTTTATCCAATGTGAAAAGGACAAAGTTTTACCTTTGATAAGGAGATCTCCTTTCCACAATGGGAGGCCCAACAGTTTCCTGATGG